>DXCZ01000054.1 GCA_019115765.1 Candidatus Mediterraneibacter stercoripullorum
GTATCAGTGGCGGGTGTCAATCCCCCATCTGATATACGCTCCGCGAGGCTGCGCAGGGATTCGGAGATGTATTATGTCAGCTAAAGCTGACCCGAATCCCGCGCCAAGACTCGCAAGCGAGTCTTGAATTGATCTGATCCGGTGACAGATGATGTCTGGAAAGAAAACGGGAAATCAAATAAAAAATCAGATAACATCATAGATGTCAGATATAGTAATTTTGAGATAAAACGAAAGGTTCTTAAGAAAAATTTAAGACGAGATTAATTTTGTTCAAATAAAAGTGATATTGGTTTCGGTTTACTTGACTCTTTTATTTAGTAATGCTATCTTAGAGGGGAAAAGAAAAGGACATACTTTTTAAGAAGGATTTGGGGAACTATGCAGAAGAAAAAAGATAATAATAAGAGGACAAAAAACAGTACAAAAGAAAGAAGCAGCCAGACGATAAGCACCGGCTATACAAGGATAGATGACGAGCAGAGAAGGATCAGAAGAAGAAAACGGGAGATGCAGGTAAGAAAACAGAGAAGGCGGCTGATCATGGGCAGTTTTGCCGCATGTTTTGTCATTGCTGCGTGTGCGTTCGCTTTTCTGTATATGAATCCGCTCTTCCTGAAAGCAGAGGTCATTCAACAGGAGATGGCAGAGGATTTCAATCCGACTCAGAACATTGGATTTGTGTTTGGGGGAAAGGTAAAGCAGGTACAGGTCGAATCGTCTGTTGACACATCAAAGCCGGGAGATTATGAAGTTACCTATACTTACCGGGGACATAAGAAAAAAGCAACTGTAGAAGTAAGAGATACAACGAAGCCGGAACTGGAGCTTCAGACTTACGCTACGGACCTGGCGGAGACGATCACACCGGAACTTTTTGTCAAAGAAGTAAAGGACGCTTCGGAGGTCAAGGTCCGTTTTGAAAAAGAGGAAAAGTGGGACCAGGCAAAGACATACGAGATCGGCATCGTGGCAGAGGACGCCAGTGGAAATGAGACTATAAAAAAGACGAAGCTGATCAGAGAAAAGGATGAGAAAGGTCCTGAGATCACAGGCGCCGATGATGTAGATATTATGCAGGGGAAGGATCTGGATCTCCAGAATGGAGTGACGGTTTCGGATAATATGGATCCCAACCCGTCCCTGAGTGTCAATACAGATCAGGTTGACCTGAACTCACCGGGAACATATACGGCGGTATATACGGCAAAGGACCGCTCCGGAAATGAGACAACAGTAGAACGGAAAATCGTAGTCAAAGAGAATCCAGAGCTGGAGGAGAAGATCGTCTATCTGACCTTTGATGACGGGCCGTCAGAGAATACGGGAAGGATATTGGACATACTGAAGAAATACAATGCAAAAGCAACTTTCTTCGTGACAGGAAATAACCAGAAACACGATGATCTGATGAAACGGGCGTACGACGAAGGTCATTCCATCGGGCTACATACATATACTCATGATTATGCGAAGCTCTATGCATCTGAGGAAGCATATTTTGACGATCTTCAGAAGATATCGGATCTGGTTGAGAAGGTGACAGGAGAGAAGTCTTATCTGATCAGATTCCCGGGCGGATCAAGCAATACAGTCAGCAAGAAATATGTGCCGGGACTGATGACTAAGCTTACGAAAGCAGTTCAGGAGAAGGGATATCAGTACTTTGACTGGAACTGTGACTCAACCGACGCAGAAGGGAACAACCGTCCTGTGGAGAAACTGGTGGCAAATGCTACGTCCAGTTCTCAGAAACATATCAATATCCTGATGCATGACACGGATGCAAAGGATACGACAGTAGAAGCACTGCCGAAGATCATCGAGTATTACCGGGCAAAGGGCTATACCTTCAAAGGACTGACGGCGAATTCCTTTGCGCCTCATCACAAAGTAAATAACTAGAGATAAAGGCAGTCAGATATGCGTTTATGCATAGAACAGCAGAGAAGACAGACAGGAGATTTCCGCTTTGGATTCCTGTCTGTCTTTCATTATTCTTTCTTTATTTCTGTCGATTCTGTTTCTTCCATGTAAGCAGAAATGCCGAATTGATAATGACAAGTACGGAACCTGCATTATGGACCAGCGCCCCGACCACAGGATTCAGGATGCCTGTAATGGCAAGGATAATGGCAATAAAGTTTAAAGTCATGGAAAAGGTCAGGTTAAGCCGGATCGTTGTCATCATACGTCTGGACAGCTGCATGAGATGAGGCAGTTCACGGATCTCATCATTGACCAGCGCAATGTCAGCAGCGTCCACTGCAATATCGCTGCCGATTCCTCCCATGGCGATTCCCACGTATGCCTTTTTCAGCGCCGGAGCGTCGTTAATACCGTCTCCGATCATACAGACCTGATTGCCCTGCTTCTGGTAAGTATCGATCCTCTCCAGTTTGTCTTCCGGAAGACAGTCAGATACAACTTCCTGAATGTGGAGCTGTCCCGCGATAAATTCTGCGGCATTCCTGTGATCGCCGGTCAGGAGAACAGGTGTAACACCGGTTTCCTTCAGTCTGCTTATCGTTCCGGCGGCATCCGGACGGACTGTGTCCGAGAGCGCAATGAATCCTGCTGCCCTTCCGTCTGCGGCAATCCAGATGACCGTACATCCTTCATCCAGATATTTTTCTGAGAGCTGAGGCAGGATATCAGGAACAGGAATCCCTTTCTCTGACATAAGCTTTTCATTTCCGGCATAAATCTCTATTCCGTTTACAGAAGCCTGAACCCCCTGCCCGGGAAGCATATGAAAGTCATCAGGCTGAGGGATACAGGTATCTTTGCTTTCCTTATAACAGCGTACAATGGCCTTCCCCAGAGGATGTTCGGAATTCAGCTCAGCAGACGCCGTATACTGATAGAGGAGATCCTCCGGCAGCTCCGGGATGATACTTTCTACAGCGGCAACCTGGGGAACACCGTATGTAAGAGTGCCTGTTTTGTCGAATGTAATGTGGGAGACTTCCGCCAGCCTTTCCAGGGCGTCGCCTTCTCTGACAAGAAAGCCGTGCTTTGTGGCATTTCCGATGGCTGCCATGATGGCAGTGGGAGTGGCAAGTACAAGAGCACAGGGACAGAAGACGACAAGGATGGTAACGGCGCGGATGATCTCTCCGGTGATCAGCCAGGTAAGGACGGCGGCTGTCAGGGCGATGACTACGACCCAGGTGGCCCACCGGTCTGCAATCCCGACGATCTTCGCCTTGCCTGCATCGGCAGACTGTACCAGCCGGATCATTCTCTGAATGGAGCTGTCTTCCCCTACCTTTACAGCCTCCATTTCAAAGGCTCCGAACTGATTTACCGTTCCACTGGAAACATCGTCCCCCGGTCCTTTATCCACGGGAAGAGATTCCCCGGTCATGACAGCCTGGTTTACAGAGGTCTCTCCGGTCAGGATCCTGCCGTCTACAGAAATCGTTTCCCCGGGAAGGACACGAAGCCTGTCTCCCACCCGGATCTGTCCGGCGTCAATAACTTCCTCGCCAGAAGCAGTGATCCTCCGGGCTGTGCGGGGAGTCAGCTTCACCAGCCGCTCGATACCGGCCCGTGCCCGCGCGACAGTAAGATCTTCAAGCAGGGCTCCAAGCTGCATGATAAATGCTACCTCACCTGCAGCAAAATCTTCGCCAATGATGACGGACGCGATCAGAGCAAGAGATACAAGTACATCGGCCTTGATGTCAAAGGCAGTCACAAGCCCGATCACAGCCTCAAGGATAATGGGAATCCCGCACAGGATAATGGCAGCCCATGCCAGGTCAAATGGAAAAGGAGAGAAGCCGAAAAGGCTGAGCAGAAGCGCGGCACCGGACAGGATAAGAAAAGTAATATCCCGTTTCGTTCCACCCCATTCCAGTAATTCTTCCAGTTTTTTCATGGTCAGTTACCTCCTCATAAGCAACGGTGATGTATAATATACCAATATGGGTATGGGTATATTATATACCTATGGGGGTATGTACTGTCAAGAATGATTGGTGGAAATTTCCGGCTATTTCATATTTGCAAAGCGTTCTACGGCTTTTGTAAAGCTGGCGATTGTCTGATCTACGTCCCCGTGCTCGATCCCGTCACGGACACAGTGGTTGATATGTCCTTCCAGAACAATCTGCCCGACACGGTGAAGAGCAGACTTGGCCGCATTGATCTGAGAGAGAATATCCTCACAGGGAATATCCTCATCGATCATCCTGTCAATCGCCTGCACCTGCCCGATGATCTTTTTCAGACGTCTGTGAAGATTGTCGGAATCCATACACTGTCTCATCTGTAAAGCCTCCTTGTCTGAATCAATATTATTACTATTATCTGGCCTTACAACCACCTTGTCAAGAAAAATCCGGATTTACAGTACAGAGATAAATCTGCGGAATGCCGTCAGTCCCTCTTCATTGCATTTGTACACCCCGGCGTCTTCCAGTACCTGGCAGAAGACTTTTCCTACTTCCTGTTCCAGGATATGGTCGATATTCTCTTCATTGACGTCCGGATAAGCGGGGAGGAACTCCTCTACCCAGTCAGCATGTTTTGCAATCTGGTCGTTGCTGCGGATATCCCTGCCTTCCAGAATATACTCCCGGAGAAGTTCCATCTCGCCTTTCAGCCGGGCGGGAAGAACGGCAAGTCCCATAACCTCGATCAGTCCGATATTTTCCTTCTTGATATGATGGAGATTCGCATGGGGATGATATACGCCAAGCGGGTGTTCCTCTGTTGTAATATTGTTGCGCAGCGTCAGGTCGAGTTCATACAGGTCTCCCCGTTTACGGGCGATCGGAGTGATCGTGTTGTGGGGGGTACCGTCTGTTTCTGCGAAAATGAAAGCGTCCTCATCTGTATATCCGCGCCATTTGTTCAGGATATGTTCCGCAAGATCTATGATGCGGTCCTCATCCGCGCACTGGAGACGGATAACAGACAGAGGCCATTTTACAATGCCTGCAGTGACGTCTTCGTAACCGGCCACTGTGAAGTTCTCGATGACAGGCGCCTTTGCCATGGCGAAGGTGTAGTTCCCTCCCTGGAAATGATCATGGCTCAGGATCGATCCGCCGACGATCGGAAGATCTGCGTTGGATCCAAGGAAGTAGTGCGGGAACAGTTTGATGAAATCAAACAGCTTGGCAAATGCGCTGCGGTCGATCTTCATCGGAATATGCTCTCCGTTAAATACAATACAGTGCTCATTGTAGTATACATAGGGAGAATACTGGAATCCCCATTTCTTTCCCTGGATGGTGATGGGGATGATCCTGTGGTTTTCTCTGGCCGGGTGGTTCGTCCTGCCGGCGTATCCTTCATTTTCCATACAGAGCTGACATTTCGGATAAGAGGAGGACCTGGCTGCACCGGCAGCTGCGATGGCCTTGGGATCCTTCTCCGGCTTGGAAAGATTGATGGTGATATCCAGTGTGCCGTACTCTGTGTCAACGGTCCATTTGCGGTCCTTTTTGATGCGGTAGCGCCGGATATAGTCGCTGTCCTGGCTCAGCTTGTAGTAGTAAGCTGTGGCAGCCTCCGGTGATGTTTTGTACTCCTCCCAGAATTTCTCCTGGATCTGAGCGGGACGGGGAACAAGGCAGTTCATAAGACGGGTGTCAAAAAGATCCCGGTATGTAACGCTGTCTTCGATAAGTCCCCTTTTCACGGCCTCATCCAGAAGGTCTGCAAGGACGTCCTCGAGTACGATATTGTCAAGGTCGCAGTCTACGTCCTCGTAGTCGTCTTCTTTCATCACATCCAGCAGAAGATTGGTCGTGTAGATCCGCTCGGTTTCCGGGGTGAGTCCGGTGTTGATGCCGTACTGGACAAGTTTCTTGATTGATTCGTAAAGCATTGCGTTTTCCTCCCTGTGATAGATTGTGATGCCGGCGGCAGGGATACTGTCCCGGCAGTATAATAGATCGCTCTGCGCCTCGGAACATGATGTAATCCGGAGCGGTTTCTGTCTGTCATTATTTCAGTTGTTCTGTCAGTCGATGCGGGAAGCGCCGTCTCCGATGTCTACAGTGTAAAATTCCGCGTCGTGTCCGAC
The DNA here is from genome assembly GCA_019115765.1 of Candidatus Mediterraneibacter stercoripullorum. Taxonomy (GTDB): domain Bacteria; phylum Bacillota; class Clostridia; order Lachnospirales; family Lachnospiraceae; genus Mediterraneibacter; species Mediterraneibacter stercoripullorum. The sequence goes on from DXCZ01000054.1 coordinate 6,044, forward strand.
TTTCTCCTTGTAGGCTTTTCCGATTGAATCGATAAAGGTATCTACCGCGTCATTTTTTACGATACTTACGGTACAGCCGCCGAATCCTCCGCCAGTGATGCGGGATCCGATCACGCCCGGGATCTTCCATGCAAGATCAACCAGTATATCAATCTCTTCACAGGATACTTCGTAATCATCGCGGAGAGATACATGAGACATGTTCATCAGTTCACCGAAGCGAGTCAGATCGCCTGCCTTCAGTGCGGCTACCGCATCGATGGTGCGTTGATTCTCATATACGGCGTGTTTTGCACGCTTCAGGCATACCGGATCCTGGATCAGGCTCTTGTGCGACTCGAATTCTTCAGGAGTCAGGTCTCCAAGAGAATCGATCTCCATGCCCTTCTGCATTGCCTCAAGAGCTTCTGCACACTCTCTCCGGCGATCGTTGTATGCGGAGTCAACAAGGCTGTGTTTTACTTTGCTGTTGGTAATAATGATCTTTGCATCCTCAAGGACGATAGGGGCATATTCGTAGTTCAGTGTGCTTGTATCCAGGAAAATGGCGTTATCCTTCTTGCCCATGGCCACGGCAAACTGATCCATGATACCGCAGTTGCATCCGTTGAAGTTATTCTCAGAGAACTGACCGATCAGGGCCAGGTCTGTCATGGTAAGGGAATCAAATCCATACAGGTCTCTCAGGATCACTCCTGTAAGAACCTCCAGGGAAGCGGAGGAGGAGAGACCGGAACCGTTGGGAATATTGCCCCAGATCACCATGTCAAAACCTTTGTCAGGCACAAATCCCTTTTCACAGAAGGCCCATACTACACCAAGCGGGTAGTTGGCCCAGTTATATTCTTTTTTATTGGTCAGGTCGTCCAGCGAAGCCTCCACTACGTCGAAAGACTTCAGATTCATAGAGTAAAAATGTATCAGACGGTCTTCTCGCATACGTGCGGCCCCGTAAGTGCCCAGCGTCAGCGCACAGGGAAACACGTGTCCGCCGTTATAATCTGTATGTTCTCCGATCAGATTGACCCGGCCGGGGGAAAAGTAGAAACGGGCACCGTCTGCATTTCCGAAAAGCTCTGCAAATTTGTCAAATAACTTCTTTTTCATTTTTCTGTCCTCCTTAAATTAGATCCATATATGTACATTCGGTGTTCGGGATTTGGTATCTGTCTTAATTATATATGGAGCTTCCGAAAGCGTATATAAAAAATACGTGCAAACACATGTAAAAATGTTGCGGCAAAAAAAACGGGAAGTTATAATAAAAAAGGAGGGTATGCGATGAGCAGGGCCGAAATGAAAAGCTTCTGAATACGGTCCGGAAGGGAGGCTGTTTTATGTCAGACACATATAAACATTCTTATAAAGCGGAAAATGATCTTCTGAATTCTCTTTCTGTCTACAATGTGGGGTATCAGAAGTGCGAGCCCGGTTATCAGTGGGGGCCCGGAGTAAGAGACCACTACTGTATCCATTATATTCTTTCCGGCAGCGGTTATTATTCTGCCGGAGGGCGGTCCTGCCGGCTGAGTGCAGGTGATACATTTATTCTTTTCCCGGGAGAGGAGGTCCAGTATTATGCGGACCGGGAAGAACCCTGGGAATATGCATGGGCAGGATTTATGGGGTCGGACGCCGCGTCTATCATCCGTTCAACAGATTTCTCAAAGGAAAACCCATATATAAGGGTGGGAAGGATACCCGGAGGAGAGATCCGGAAAGGAATCGAACAGATCTATGAAGCCAAGGGGAATACCTATGAGGCAACTGTGGCAATGGCGGGTGCACTGTATACGCTCCTGGCTGTTTTTATACACTATTCAGCCGGAAAGGAACAAGAGAAAGACGTGCAGCTCACCTATGTTGAAAAGGCGGAGACATATATCGGAACCAATTATTCCTACCCGATCACAGTGGAGGATGTGGCTTCCTATGTGGGGATCAGCCGGAGCCATCTCTTCCGGTCGTTTCAGACATATATGGGAAAATCTCCGAAGGAGTATCTGTCGGAATACCGGATCAAGCAGGCATGCCACCTGCTGAAGGAGACCGGACTGTCAATCTCGGCAATAGCCTATTCAGTGGGATTTGAGAATAACCTGTACTTTTCGAAAGCCTTTCGCAAGCAGAAAGGCACCAGCCCGACGGAATATCGTAGAAAGCATACGCTGGAATGAGGACAGCTTTATCTGCATATTCATATTCTGAATAATAGTTGCAGAGAAGGTCTGTAATGGCAGAGAAGGGAAGTATAAGGATGAAACGGTGGATGCAGGCACTGGGACTGGTATATGTGCTGATGTGCCTGCCGGCGGCGGGGGCGTCGGACCGTCTGGATGAATCTGGTTCAGATATTATGGCAGCAGAAAGTTCGGCTGAAACAGAATCGGCGGAAACAGGATCAGCGGATGATGCCACAGGGGAAAAGGACGACGGGCCGAGCGCGAATAAGTCCAACGTGGCGCCTGTAGTCGCGCTTACATTTGACGACGGGCCGAGCGCGCAGTATACTCCGGTGCTACTGGACGGACTGAAGGAAAGAGGAGTACATGCCACTTTTTTCCTGATCGGCCAGAACATAGAGAAGGATGGAAATGAAGCTCTGATAAAACGGATGTGGGAGGAAGGACATCTGATCGGTAATCATACATATCATCATGTGAATCTTTCTTCATTAAATCTGGAGGCGGCCCACCGGGAACTGACCATGACAGATGAAATAATACAGGATATCACAGGAGAAGATACCATACTTGTCCGCCCGCCTTTCGGTGCTTTTCCGGATTCTATGGAACAGGAGATGTCAAAACTATATGTAAAATGGACGGTAGATCCGCTGGACTGGACTATAAATGACACAGACGAGATCGTGCGAAGGGTAGTGACAGATGTGGAAGAAAATGATATCATTCTGCTGCACGACTGTTATGAGAGTTCTGTGGAGGCGGCGCTGCAGATCGTAGATATTCTTACGGAGGAAGGCTATGAATTTGTGACGGCTGACCGTCTGCTGATCGAATAACGGAGAAAGAACAGGAGGAGATCATGATGAATGAATTTTCCAGAACAGAGCTTCTGCTGGGGGAGGACGGTATGGAAAAGCTGCGCGAAGCCCATGTGCTTGTGTTTGGCGTTGGAGGCGTTGGTTCCCATTGCATAGAAGCACTGGCCAGAAGTGGCGTTGGGAGACTGACACTGATCGATAATGACAGGGTATCTCTGACAAACATCAACCGTCAGTCGATTGCTTATCACAGCACCATCGGGAAATATAAGACACAGGTAATGAAGGAACGGATATATGATATCTGCCCGGATATCCGGACAACGGTTTTTGAGCAGTTTATCCTTCCGGAAAATCTGGCTGATATATATGAGGAGGCATCAAAAGAGGCGGTGATCGACTATATGATCGACGCCATAGACACGGTGACTGCAAAGATCGCGATCGTGGAGCTTGCCAGAGAGAAGGGGATTCCGCTGATCAGCAGCATGGGGACAGGCAACAAGCTGCATCCTGAGCTCTTTGAGATCACGGATCTGTCGAAGACAAGCGTATGCCCGCTGTGCAGAGTTATGCGCAGAGAGCTGAAAACAAGAGGGATCACACATCTGAAGGTACTGTACTCTCCGGAAAAGCCGCTGGATACATCCGGCAGGCATACCGGGGAAGAGGATGCTGCGCTTACGTCCGGAAGGCGGAGTGTTCCGGGAAGCATTGCCTTTGTACCGCCTGTGGCCGGACTTATGATCGCAGGAGAAGTGATCCGCAGTCTGGCGGGTGTGTGACAGGATATTCGTTCGAGAGATTAGATACGGAGGAAGGAAAGTAAAATGGATCTTTTTGATTATATGAGAGAGACGAAGAAGGAGAAGGAGTCGCCCCTGGCGTCCAGGATGCGTCCCGCTACACTGGATGAAGTGGTGGGACAGCAGCATATTATCGGGAAGGACAAGCTTCTGTACCGGGCGATCCGGGCAGATAAGCTCAGCTCTGTCATCTTCTATGGGCCTCCAGGAACAGGCAAGACTACTCTGGCAAAAGTGATCGCCAATACTACCAGCGCTGAATTCAAGCAGATCAATGCCACTGTGGCAGGAAAAAAGGATATGGAAGAGGTGGTGAAAGAGGCAAAGGATCTGCTGGGAATGTACGGGAGAAAGACGATCCTGTTCATCGACGAGATCCATCGGTTCAATAAGGGACAGCAGGATTATCTGCTTCCCTTTGTGGAGGACGGAACGGTGATCCTGATCGGGGCCACTACGGAGAATCCCTATTTTGAAGTCAACGGCGCTTTGCTGTCCAGGTCCAGTATATTTGAGCTGAAGCCTCTGGACAGAGAAGATATCAAAACGCTGATCAACAGGGCGGTAAACGATGAAGAGAAGGGGATGGGAAGCTTTCGGGCGCAGATTGATGACGATGCTCTGGATTTCCTGGCAGATATGGCAGGGGGAGATGCACGGAGCGCACTGAATGCAGTGGAACTGGGAATCCTGACTACGGAGCGTTCCGGGGACGGTATCATTCATATCACGCTGGATGTGGCATCGGAGTGCATTCAGAAGCGCGTAGTCAATTATGATAAAAGAGGAGATAACCATTATGATATCATTTCCGCTTTCATCAAGAGCATGAGAGGTTCGGATCCGGATGCGGCAGTGTATTATCTGGCCAAAATGCTTTACGCGGGAGAAGATATTAAGTTTATCGCGCGCAGGATCATGATCTGCGCGGCTGAGGATGTAGGCAACGCAGATCCCATGGCTCTCACCATAGCAGTCTCCGCCGCCCAGGCAGTGGAGAGGATCGGTATGCCGGAATCCCAGATCATTTTGTCTCAGGCAGTTACATATGTAGCCGGCGCGCCTAAGAGCAATTCTGCATCTCAGGCGATTTTCGCCGCAAATGAGGCTGTAAGGAAATATGAGACGACAGTTCCTGCACATCTGAGAGACGCCCATTATAAAGGTGCTCAGAAGCTGGGGCATGGTACGGGGTACAAGTATGCGCATGACTATCCAGGACACTATGTGAAGCAGCAGTATCTTCCGGATGAGATAAAAGACGCCAGATTCTATGAACCCGGCGTCCTTGGATATGAAAAAAATATCAGAGAATATTTAGAGAAGCTCAGAGAGCAGTGAGGCATAGATCTCCTGGCTCCTGAGATCCCATGTACTTGCTATAGTTTCGGCTTCCTTCTCGGTGGGAACGGTCAGTTTCAGATCAATCAGACTGAAGCCGTTTTCCACAATCTGGCAGTGTACCTCGAATTCCCGGTTGGTTGTCAGATAATAATCAGCTTTTACCGATACTTCTTCTTTCAGATCGTATTTCTTTTCTTTGAGAAAATCATCAATATCCTGGCGGATCGCAGGAGATATTTTGTTGCTGAAAAAGTGAATCGTCTCAGCTCCGCTTTCCGTCAGATGAAACAGGGTCCTGTTGTGGGTGGTCTCTACCCGCAGCAGCCCGGATTCTGTCAGTTCGGACAGGGTTTCCTGCAGCTTGAAGTAACTCGTGTATCCTTTGTCAAGAATAAATTCGGATATCTGTGATGTGGTAAGGGGAAAGTCCACCTTGTCCAGCATATACAGGATGATCAGTTTATATAATGTATATGTTTCAGCCATAATACTCCTTTCCCTGCCAGATATCATGCTCTTTCAGATACTGGTTCAGACGGTTTAAGACAGTACGCTTTGCTCCTGTCCAGAGCGGAGCGATGAGAAGCTCCTTTGGTCCGTCTCCGGTGAGGCGGTGTATGACAATGTCAGGCGATAGACAGGAGAGGCATTTTCCTGTGAGGGATATATATTCTTCCATATCCGGCGTGTGAAAAGGTTTCCGTTTATACTCAAGGGACAGATCCGTTCCTTTCAGGACATGGAGAAGCTGCAGCTTGATACCCTGGATCCCGCTCCGGTTCAGATGATCGATGGTCTGGATCATCATTTCATCCGTTTCACCCGGCAGAAACAGGATGACGTGTACAATGACCTGTATCCCTGCGGCACGGAGCTTCTCTACTGCATGGTCAAAAACATCCAGCTCATAGCCCCTGCGGATATAACGGGCAGTGGAGGGATGGATGGTCTGCAGCCCTAATTCCACCCAGACAGGGCGGATGCGGTTGAGACGTATCAGCAGATCCATCACGTCAGGACCAAGACAGTCCGGTCTGGTAGCTATGGAGAGGACCTTTACCTCCGGATCGCTCACTGCCTCTGTGAAAATCTTTTCCAGATAATCTACCGGGGCATAGGTATTGGTAAATGCCTGAAAATATGCGATATAAGAATGAACCGGCCTCTTCAGCCTGAGTTCCGCCTTGCCGGCTTCAAGCTGTTCCTTTATAGACAATGCCGCATTGCCCGCAAAGTCACCGGAACCCATGGCGCTGCAGAAGATGCAGCCGCCGGTTCCGACATGACCGTCTCGGTTCGGACAGGTCATGCCTCCGTTTAGTGTGATCTTATATACCTTTTCTCCAAAAGTCTTTTTTAAATAATAATCGAGAGAATAGTACCTCTTTTCTCCCCAGCGTGTTGTCTGCGCTGTATGAGCAGTGCCTTCAGGGGACATGATCCACTCCATCAGATCCGTTCCCGGATGGCGCGGCTGACTGTTTCCGCCACGCGCGGGTCAAAAGCTTCCGGAAGAATATTGTCCTCGTTGATCTCGTTGTCAGGAACAAGACCGGCGATGGCTTCAGCGGCTGCCAGCTTCATCTCCTCCGTGATCTGTGTGGCGCGGCCTTCCAGAGCTCCCTTGAAGATACCAGGGAAAGCGACTACGTTATTGACCTGATTCGGGAAGTCGGAACGTCCTGTACCTACCACTCTTGCCCCGGCTGCTTTGGCCAGATCCGGCATGATCTCCGGAACGGGATTAGCCATGGCAAAGAGAATGGCATCCTTGTTCATAGAAGCAACCATTTCCTGAGTCACGATATTGGGGGCAGACACACCGATGAAGATATCCGCGCCTTTTAATGCGTCGGCAAGAGTACCGGTCATACGCTCCAGGTTGGTTACTTCCGCCATTTCCTTCTGCATCCAGTTCAGATGTTCTGCACCCGGGGAAATGATTCCGCTGATATCACACATGGTGATGTGGGGGAAGCCGTAAGTAAGGAGGAGCTTTGTGATGGCAACTCCTGCAGAGCCGGCTCCATTTACAACGATGCGGCAGTCTTCCTTTTTCCTGCCGGTTACCTTCAGGGCATTGATGATACCTGCGAGGACTACGATCGCAGTGCCGTGCTGATCATCATGAAATACCGGAATGTCCAGAAGTTCCTTTAACCTTGATTCGATCTCAAAACAGCGTGGTGCGGAGATATCCTCCAGATTGATCCCTCCGAATGCGGGAGCAATATTAACTACTGTGCGGATGATCTCCTCCGTATCCTGAGTATCCAGACAGATGGGAACAGCATTCACTCCGCCGAATTCCTTGAAAAGTACGGCCTTTCCTTCCATAACGGGCATTGCAGCCAGGGCTCCGATATTTCCCAGGCCGAGAACGGCGCTTCCGTCAGAGACGACGGCTACAGTATTCGCCTTTATGGTGTACTTGTATGCCGCGTCCGGATCCTGCGCGATCACTTTGCATGGTTCTGCCACACCCGGAGTATAGGCAATGGCAAGATCCTCCCGGGAATTCACGTGAGCTTTAGCTGTTGTCTCCAGTTTCCCGTTCCATTTCTCGTGCATCTGTAATGCTTTTTCACTGTTTGTCATATATTTACCTCACTGAAAACATTTTATGCGTCCGGTACAGTTTGTACCTGTACTGTAACCCTGTTGTTTATCATATCACTCAATTGAAAGGTTGACAAGTCTGCACATGGGCTGTATAATGAGAACATATTTTGGTGCGTAATTCAATTTTACGTCATTTCAGACGAAAATTCCCAGAGCATTTAAAATTAGAAATAGCTAAAGAAGATCAGTTATATGTCATGTACTGCCGACAGAGTGTGCTGTATTCCTGATAGCAGGGGAACAGAATTAAAGTGGTTGTTTTCACGAGGAGGATGCAGTGACCTCTCGGCTGGATGGATCATGGAGTTAGATCAGAAAGAATTCAGTTTCAGGAAAGGACAGATGTTATGACAAGAGAAAAGTATGAATCACTGCCTCTGGCAACGTTGAAAGATCTTGCAAAAGCGAGACAAATGAAAGGAATCTCAGGCATGAAGAAAGGCCAGCTTATTGACGCGATGCTTGCCCTGGACGAACAGGAGAAGCAGCAGGAAGCCAATGAGGAGGCGAAGGAAGAAGTCAAGGAAGAAATGAAGGACAAGAAAGAGGAGTCCGACATCGAGCAGCTTGACAGCGGACATACTGCCAATGGTATCCTGGAAGTCATGCAGGACGGATTTGGATTTATCCGTTGTGAGAACTATCTTCCCGGCGAGAATGACGTATATGTTTCTCCGTCTCAGATCCGCCGTTTCGGACTGAAGACAGGTGATATCCTGACCGGAAATACAAGGATCAAGACACAGGGAGAGAAGTTCAGCGCCCTTCTCTATGTGTCCACGATCAACGGTCTCCGTCCGGCGGACGCCATGAAGAGAAAGAGCTTCGAGGATCTGACTCCCATCTTTCCGAACCAGAGGATCCGCCTGGAAACTCCGGGATGTACTACAGCAATGCGGGTTGTAGATCTTGTATCTCCGATCGGAAAAGGACAGAGAGGAATGATCGTTTCTCCTCCGAAAGCAGGAAAGACAACTCTTCTGAAAGAAGTGGCTCTCTCTGTACAGAGAACAGAACCCAATATGCATCTTCTGATCCTGCTGATCGATGAGCGTCCGGAAGAGGTTACAGATATAAGAGAAGCTATTGCCGGACCGAATGTGGAAGTGATCTATTCTACTTTTGACGAGCTGCCGGAGCATCACAAGAGAGTGTCAGAGATGGTGATCGCCAGGGCAAAACGGCTGGTAGAGCACGGCAAGGACGTAATGATCCTTCTGGACAGTATCACAAGACTTGCCCGGGCATACAACCTTACGGTTCCGCCGTCAGGAAGAACGCTGTCCGGAGGACTTGACCCGGCTGCTCTTTATAGCCCGAAACGTTTCTTCGGAGCTGCAAGAAATATGAGAGAGGGCGGAAGCCTTACGATCCTTGCGACTGCTCTGGTTGAAACGGGAAGCAAGATGGATGACGTCATTTACGAGGAATTCAAGGGAACAGGAAATATGGAGCTGGTCCTTGACCGGAAGCTGCAGGAGAAGAGAGTGTTCCCGGCAATTGATATTCCAAAGTCCAGTACAAGAAGAGAAGATCTCCTCTTAAATAAGGAAGAGCAGGAAGCTGTATACATCATGCGGCGTGCCATGAATGGTATGAAAGCAGAGGAAGCGGTAGAAAATCTGCTGAACATGTTTTCAAGGACAAAGACCAATATCGAACTGGTACGTCAGGTGATCCGCCAGAAGTTTATATAAAAAACTGTTGCAAAAGAATATGTCTTATGCTACAATGAATAAGCTGTTTAAAGATTATAATGAATTATTAAAATAGAGAGGTGAAAATCATGCGCGAAGGTATCCATCCCGAATATCATCAGGCAACTGTGACCTGCAACTGTGGAAACACTTTTGTAACAGGATCAACAAATAAGAGTATCCACGTGGAAATCTGCTCCAAGTGCCATCCGTTCTATACAGGACAGCAGAAGGCAACTCAGGCACGCGGCCGTGTTGATAAGTTCAACAAGAAATATGGTATTAAATAAGAATGAAAAGCTGCAGGCTGAGGTGGAAGCATCTCAGCCTGTTTCATTACCGGAGGAGACAGTGTGAAAGTAAACTTTCACATCTACCATTATTGACGCAGCAAGTGCGTCAGAAAGAGGAAAATATGAAATCATCCAATATCGGCGGCCAGGCAGTCCTGGAAGGAATCATGATGCGTAACGGCGGACAATACTCCGTGGCTGTCAGGAAGACAGACGGAGATATTGTTGTAGACGTACAGAATTACAGAAGCATCATCCCCTGGAAGACCCCTCTTAAGATTCCTTTTATCCGGGGGATTTTTAATTTTGTGGATTCTCTGGTGCTGGGTATGAAGACACTTACATATTCGGCATCCTTTTTTGAAGAAGAGGAGGAAGAGATTCTGACAGCAGAAGAAGCCGCGAAGCGGGAGAAGACAGATAAGCTGATCATGAATCTGACAGTGGCTGTCGCCGTTGTCCTGGCGGCGGCTATTTTTATGGTCCTGCCGTATTTCCTGAGCAATATTGTGGAAAAGTATACGTCATCCCGCCTGATCATGACAGTGTTTGAAGGCGTTATCCGTGTTGTGATCTTTCTGCTGTATATCCTGCTCATATCAAGGACGAAGGACATCAAGCGGACATTTATGTATCATGGAGCGGAACACAAGTGTATCAACTGTATCGAGCATGGACTGGAACTGAATGTGGAAAATGTCAGAAAAAGTTCCAAACAGCATAAGCGCTGTGGTACAAGTTTTCTGTTCTTCGTCATGATTGTCAGCATTATTTTCTGTTTCTTTATTACTGCAGAGTCTCAGATTGTCAGGGTCCTGCTGCGTATCGCCCTGCTGCCCCTGATTGCAGGGGTGTCTTATGAGATTATCCGTCTGGCGGGGAACAGTGACAATCCAGTCATCAACGCGCTGAGTCAGCCGGGCATGTGGGTGCAGAATATGACGACAAAGGAACCAGACGACAGTATGATCGAGGTCGGGATCCGTGCCGTAGAAGCGGTCTTTGACTGGCGGACCTGGCAGAAGGAGAACCTGTGACGCTGCGGGAGGCATATCTTCTGGGGCAGAGAATGCTGCGGGAGGCGGAGATAACGGATGCTCAGACAGATGCCTGGTATCTGCTGGAGTATGCGACCGGAATCAGCCGGGCAGTTTATTTTGCCGACCAGGAGAAAATGCTTTCAAAAGATCAGGAGAGGCAATATATCGAGCAGGTCGAAAAACGGGCAGACCATATCCCGCTCCAGCATCTGACCGGATATCAGGAGTTTATGGGACTGGATTTCTCCGTTGACGGACGGGTGCTGATCCCTCGTCAGGACACAGAGATCCTTGTGGAACATGCCCTGGAACTGCTGGCGAAAAGAAAGGGTTCCATGGCGGGAGAGGGCAGCCATTCGATCCGGATCCTGGATATGTGTACCGGGTCTGGCTGTATTCTGATCAGTACATTATATTATGGAAGAAAGATTTTTGCCGGTGCAGGCGATGAGAAGAAAGCAAGTCTGGAAGGCACAGGGGCGGATCTCTCGGAAGGAGCCCTGGAGCTGGCAGTGGAAAATGCTGCCCGGCATAGTGTGGAGGCGTCCTGGATACAGGGAGATCTTTTTGAAAATATCGAGGACAGATATCATATGATCCTGTCAAATCCTCCATATATACGTACAGCTGAGATTGAAGAGCTGCAGGAGGAAGTCCGTCTGCATGATCCGCGGATGGCGCTGGATGGAAGAGAGGACGGACTGTATTTCTACCGCAGGATCGTCAGTGAGGCGCGGGAACATCTGGAACCAGGCGGTGTTCTGGCTTTTGAGATTGGATACGATCAGGCAGAGGCTGTCTCTTCCCTGATGGAACAGGCCGGGTATACACAGGTTTCAGTCAAAAAGGACCTGGCAGGGCTTGACCGGGTTGTTTCTGGTGTGTACAATAATTTATAGTTCAAGAGTAATAATTGAGAAAAGGATAGATGAAACATGTTTGATAAATTAGAGGATCTGCTGATCCGCTATGAGGAACTGATGGGTGAGCTTCAGGAACCCGGAGTAACAGATGATCCGGAGCGTTTCCGGAAGCTGATGAAAGAGCAGAGTGATCTGGCTCCCATCGTAGAGGCTTATCAGGAATATAAGAAATGTAAACAGAATATCGACGACAGCCTGGCACTCCTCGAAGAGGAGTCTGACGAGGAGATGCGTGAGCTTGCAAAGGAGGAGCTCTCCGAGTCCAGACGCCAGGTGGAGGAGCTGGAGCAGAAGCTGAAGATCCTCCTTCTTCCCAAAGACCCCAACGATGATAAGAATGTTATCGTAGAGATCCGTGCCGGCGCAGGCGGAGACGAGGCTGCTTTGTTCGCTGCAGAGATCTACCGTATGTATGTCCATTATGCAGACAGCAGAGGATGGAAGACAGAGCTGATCTCCCTGAATGAGAACGGGATCGGCGGCTTCAAGGAATGTGTCTTCATGATCACCGGTCAGGGGGCATACTCCAGACTGAAGTACGAAAGCGGCGTTCACCGTGTACAGCGTGTACCTGAGACAGAGTCCGGCGGCAGGATCCACACATCTACTGTGACAGTGGCTATCATGCCTGAGGCTGAGGAAGTAGATGTTGTCATTGATGAGAAAGATATCAGGATCGATGTCATGCGTGCTTCCGGAAACGGAGGTCAGTGTGTCAATACTACGGATTCCGCTGTGCGTCTGACCCATTATCCTACCGGGATCGTGATCTACAGCCAGACAGAGAAGTCTCAGCTGCAGAACAAGGAGAAGGCATTCCGCCTGCTCCGGTCAAAGCTTTATGACCTGGAGCTTGAGAAACAGCAGGCGTCCGAGGCGGCGGCAAGAAGGAGCCAGATCGGTACCGGAGACCGTTCTGAGAAGATTCGGACTTATAACTTCCCCCAGGGAAGAGTGACGGACCACCGGATCAAGCTGACTCTCCATAAGCTGGACAGCGTGCTCAACGGTGATCTGGATGAGATCATCGACAGCCTGATTGTAGCGGACCAGACAGCCCAGCTCGAGAAGATGGAGGAGTAGGAATGGAATTTGAATTTAAGAGACCGGAACTGGAGGACAAGGAGATTATCAGTTCCTATTTTGCAAAATCGCCGTCCAGGAGCTGCGAGAGGACTTTTGTCAATGTTTACCTCTGGTCCCGCCACTATAAGGTAAAATATGCGGTGATCGAGGATGCCCTTGTATTCCGTGACGAATCCGAGGGAGAGTCCTTTGCATATCCTGCGGGAGAGTCTCAGAACATAAAGAAGGCAATTGATACTCTGATGGAATACTGCAGGGAGAAGCAGATTCCTTTTCAGATGTATAATGTGACACCCGAGCATTTCGCCCAGCTATCTCTGTGGTATCCCGGGAAATTCCAGATAGAGTATGTCAGGGACATCGCGGACTATATATATGAGACAGAGAAGCTTGCTACCCTTGCCGGCAAGAAGCTTCACGGGAAGAGAAATCACATCAATAAGTTTAAGAACCTCTATCCTGACTGGACCTATGAAAGCATCTCAGATGAAAATGTTGAGGAATGCTTCCAGATGGCCCTGAAGTGGCGCAATGAAAACGGATGCGATGACGATCCGGAGAAGAACGCGGAAATGTGTGTCACACTGAACTCCCTTCGGCTCTTTAAAGAGCTGGGGCTCAGAGGCGGGCTCCTTCGTATCGGAGGGAAGATCGTGGCGTTTTCTCTTGGCGAGCCTCTCTGCAGTGATACATTTGTGGTCCATATCGAGAAGGCGTTCCCGGATATTGACGGCGCATATCCTATGATCAACCAGCAGTTTGTGCAGAACGAGTGCATGGGATTTACCTATGTGAACAGAGAAGACGATACCGGCGCGGAAGGTCTGAGAAAAGCAAAGCTTTCCTACCGACCGGCTTTTCTTGAGGAAAAGGGCATTGTAACTTTTGCGTCGGAGAGCGGATCATCTGAGAACAGTGATCTGGAGAACCAGGACAGGTCAGAGGAAGAATAATAACAAAAGAAATGGAGTGACAGGTATGATTTCAAAGAAAATGGAAAATATGGTGGCAAACAGTTCGGCGATTCGTGCCATGTTCGAGGAAGGCAATCGCCTTGCCAAGATCTACGGACCGGAGAATGTGTATGATTTCAGTCTGGGCAATCCCAATGTGCCGGCGCCGGAGGCGGTGAAGAAGGCGATCATTGATCTGCTCAATGAAGAGGATCCGATGGTCCTTCACGGATATACCAACAGCAACGCCGGATACGAGGATGTGCGCCAGGCGGTGGCTGAGTCTTTGAATGAACGGTTTGGCACAGCGTTTTCCGCAAGAAATATTACTATGACCGTGGGAGCGGCAGGAGGACTGAACGTGATCCTGAAAGCCCTGCTGAACCCCGGAGATGAAGTCATTACCTTTGTCCCCTATTTCGGAGAATACAGAAGCTATGTGAACAATTATGACGGGGTTCTGGTGGAGATATCTCCTGATACAGAGACATTTCAGCCGAAGCTGGATGAATTCGAGGAAAAGATCACCCCGAAGACGAGAGCGGTCATCGTCAATACGCCCAACAACCCTACAGGCGTAGTATATTCCGAGAATACCATTCGGAAGCTGGCAGCCGTTATGGAAAAGAAACAGAAAGAGTTCGGAACAGATATCTACCTGATCTCAGATGAGCCATACAGAGAGCTTGCCTACGATGGAGTAGAAGTGCCTTATCTTACGAAATACTATGACAATACCATCGTTGGATATTCCTACAGCAAATCTCTTTCCCTGCCGGGAGAGCGTATCGGCTACCTTGTGATTCCGGACGAGGCGGCAGACAGTGAGAACCTGATCTCCGCAGCCAATGTGGCCACCAGGATCCTGGGATTTGTCAACGCTCCTACCCTTCAGCAGAAGGTAGTCAAGGCGTGCCTGAACGAGAAGACAGATATCTCCTTCTATGACAGAAACAGAGAGACACTGTACAATGGCCTGAAAGAGCTGGGCTTCGAGTGCATCAAGCCGGAAGGAGCCTTCTATCTGTTTGTGAAATCACCGATTGCTGATGAGAAAGAGTTCTGTGCAGCTGCAAAGAAATATAATATCCTGGTTGTTCCCGGAAGCTCTTTCGGGTGTCCCGGATTCGTCCGTATCGCCTATTGTGTAGCCTATGAGACGATCGTTAACTCTCTGCCCAAGTTCGCTGAGCTTGCAGCTGAGTACAGAAAATAGACTTCGGGGAGAAATTGACATGACAGTACGACCAGAACTTATGAAAAATATCCGGACCACAGAACCGTATGTCCCGGGAGAGCAGCCCCAGAATAAGGTGATCAAGCTGAATACCAATGAGAATCCGTACCCGCCTGCACCGGGCGTGGAGCGGGTGCTCCGGGAGATGGACGCGGCCAGACTCCGCTTATATCCTGACCCGGCAGCGGGAGCGCTGGTAAAGGAATTGGCAGATTTCTATGAAGTGGGAGAGGATCAGGTGTTTGTAGGAGTAGGCTCTGACGATGTGCTCTCCCTGTGTTTCCTGACTTTCTTTAACTCGGACCGTCCCGTTCTCTTTCCGGACATTACGTATTCCTTTTACAAGGTGTGGGCGGATCTGTACAGGATTCCCTATGAGTGTCCGGCATTGGATGAAGATTTCCGGATCGTGAAGGAGGATTACTACAGAGAGAACGGAGGAATCATATTCCCGAATCCGAATGCGCCTACAGCCATTTACGAGGGTCTGGATTTTGTGGAGGATATTCTGTCCCATAACAGAGACTCTATTGTGATCGTAGACGAGGCTTATGTGGACTTTGCCGGCAGGTCTGCCATGGAACTGATCGGAAAGTACGACAATCTGATCGTTGTTCAGACCTTTTCAAAAGCCCGCAGCATGGCAGGGATGCGGATCGGATATGCGGTGTCGAATCCCGAGCTGATCCGTTGTCTGAATGATGTGAAATATTCGTTCAATTCCTATACTATGAGCCAGGCGGCGATCGCCTGTGGTGTGGAAGCGGTCAGGGACAGAGAATATTTTGAGAAAAATGTCCGTAAGATAATAGAGACAAGAGAATGGGCAAAAGAGGAACTCCGGAAACTGGGCTTTGTATTTCCGGACGCAAAGGCAAACTTTATCTTTGCCCGTCATCCCCGGTATGACGCGGGAGAGCTGTTCCGTGCCCTGAAAGATCATGATATCTATGTCCGGCACTGGGACGGCGGAAGGATCGGACAGTATCTGCGCATTACCATCGGTACGAAGGAAGAGATGGAGGCGTTGTTTGATTTTCTGCGGTCATACCTTAGGTAACTGAGATTAAAATTGTCCGAACGGAAGGGGTAATGCTATATGCTTATGAAAGACAGTGAAGAAAAAAGAAGCACGGCCTGGAGAACGGTACTGACAGTATCTTCTGTGCTGCTCGTCATTGTTGCGGTGTTTTTTATCGTGAAGCTCTTTACGGCGAATCCGATGGAAGGCACCTGGATCGGCGAGGAGGACGGGATGACAATGGAGATCAGGGATGATGACACCATGACCGTAAAGACAGCGGGAGATGACAGCATTACTGTGGAGACGGCGTACAGTCTGGACAAGGACAACAAAACGTTTACGATCCATCTGAGTGATGACGGGATCCGTCAGCAGGCTGAAAACTCGGACGGAACGCTGACAGAAGATGAGATTCGGGCTGTTCTTGAACCACTGGAGGGAACTTACGATTATAATATCGAGAGCGGTATGCTCACTCTTTCCGAACGTGAGTACGGAAGCAGTATGGTATTTGAGGAGAGATAAAATTATGTACAGAAATGATACAAAGGTTATATCCATCGGAAATGTGAAGATCGGCGGGGATCACCCCATTGCCATCCAGTCCATGACAAATACACATACCGAAGACGTGGATGCTACTGTGGCACAGATCCTCAGGCTGGAGGCAGCGGGTTGTCAGATCGTCCGCTGCACGGTTCCTACTATGGAAGCTGCTGAGGCTTTAAAGGAGATCAAAAAGCATATCCATATCCCTCTGGTGGCAGATATTCATTTTGATTATCGTATGGCCATTGCCGCTATTGAGAACGGGGCGGACAAGATCCGTATCAATCCCGGAAATATCGGCTCCAGGGAGAAGGTACAGGCTGTGGTTGACAAGGCAAAAGAGTATGGGATTCCCATCCGCGTGGGGGTCAACAGCGGCTCACTGGAGAAGCCGCTGCTGGAGAAATATGGCGGCGTGACAGCAGAAGGTATTGTGGAAAGTGCCCTTGACAAGGTACATATGATCGAGGCGATGGGCTATGACAACCTGGTTGTCAGTATTAAGTCCTCAGATGTGATGATGTGTGTGAAGGCTCATGAGCTTATCGCTCCACGTTGTCCATATCCGCTGCATGTGGGTATCACGGAGGCGGGGACCGTTTATTCCGGCAATGTGAAGTCGTCGGTAGGACTGGGAATTATTCTCTATGAAGGCATTGGTAATACGATCCGTGTTTCACTGACCGGAGATCCTGTGGAGGAGATCCGTACGGCAAAGCTTATCCTTAAGACGCTGGGACTGAGAAGAGGAGGCATAGAGGTTGTCTCCTGTCCTACTTGCGGACGCACGAGAATAGACCTGATCGGTCTGGCAAACCAGGTAGAGAAGATGGTGGAAGATATCCCTCTTGACATCAAGGTGGCGGTCATGGGCTGTGCGGTCAATGGCCCAGGCGAGGCGAAAGAGGCTGATATCGGCATCGCGGGCGGTGTCGGAGAAGGACTGCTGATCAAGAAAGGACAGATCGTCCGCAAGGTGAAGGAAGAGGAACTGCTCAGTACATTACGTCAGGAGTTGTTGAATTGGAACAGTTAAAGAACGAAAAGGTTTTTTTTAACGTTTTTCCGACATTAAAAGCAGAGGATGACATCCGGGTCCTGTTCAGGGATGTGGAGGTAAGGAAGATCACGACCAATTCCAGTCGTGATTTTCTTCATGTTCACATTTTCAGCCGTCATCTGATCCAGAAGAAGCAGATCTGGCAGATGGAGCAGCGGATCCGGGATCAGCTCTTCGGGAAGACGAACGTAGCCATAAAGATCATAGAAGAATATGCGCTCTCAGGACAGTATACTCCGGAGGCGCTGATGAGGGAGTACAGGGACAGTATCATCCTGGAACTGAAGGAAATCAGCGTTCTTGCTGCAAATATGTTTGCCAGGGCAGAGATCCACTATGAAGAAGGAGGTGTGATCTGTCTGGAACTGGCAGATACCATCGTCTCTGAGGGGAGGCAGGAAGAGATCGTGCAGCTGCTGGACGAGGTGTTCTCTCAGCGATTTCATGTGAAGGCAGACTTCCGGATCTCCTATAAGGCTCCGGAAGGAAACGGCACAAGGGAGTATGATGAGCAGAGGATCCAGCAGGAGATCAATGCCATATTTGCAAGAAGGGCAAGACAGCGGGGCGAAGAGGCGCCGGAGAGTCCGGAAGAAGCAGCGACAGTAGAGAAGA
Source organism: Candidatus Mediterraneibacter stercoripullorum (assembly GCA_019115765.1). GTDB lineage: Bacteria > Bacillota > Clostridia > Lachnospirales > Lachnospiraceae > Mediterraneibacter > Mediterraneibacter stercoripullorum. The sequence continues at coordinate 24,297 of DXCZ01000054.1, forward strand.
AAGGAAGGCCCGGTATTTCACACGGAAGTTCTTCCGGAAAGAATTCTCTGAAGCTCAAAGGCGGAAAGGAGATTTCCGGAAAGAAAGAATTCTCCAAAAAGGAATTCCGGAAGAAAGATTATGTCCGTCCGGTCAAAGTAGGAGATGATCCGAACCTGATCTATGGTAAGAATTTCGATGACGAGCCCATCACTCTGGATCAGGTGGTCACAGAGATGGGAGAGATTACTGTCCACGGGAAGATCATCAGTTTCGACACCCGTGAGATCCGTAATGAGAAGACAATCGTCATGTTCGCGGTCACAGACTTTACAGACACCATCACTGTAAAGATGTTTTGCCGCAACGATCAGCTGCCGGAGATCCTGGGCGAACTGAAGAAAGGGGCATTTGTCAAGATCAAGGGCATTACTACCATTGACAAGTTCGACGGAGAGCTGACGATAGGTTCTGTTACCGGTATTAAAAAGATCGGAGACTTCACTGTGTCACGTCAGGATCTCAGCCCGGAGAAAAGGGTGGAGCTCCACTGCCATACGAAGATGAGCGATATGGACGGTGTATCCGAAGTGAAGGATATCGTAAAGCGGGCCCATGACTGGGGGCACCCGGCTATTGCCATCACGGATCACGGCGTGGCTCAGGCTTTCCCGGACGCCAACCATTATATCGAGACCCTTCCTCCAGATGATCCTTTCAAAGTGATCTATGGTGTAGAAGGTTACGTGGTGGATGACCTGACGGATATTGCGGTGAATGCAGGAGGACAGACACTGGATGATACCTTTATCGTATTTGATATTGAGACGACCGGATTCAGTTCGGTCCGGGACCGGATCATCGAGATTGGAGCGGTCAAGGTGGAGAAAGGTGAGATCACAGAGAAGTTTAGTACCTTCGTAAATCCTCAGAGGCCGATCCCCTTTGAGATCACCAATCTGACAAGCATCACAGATGAAATGGTTATGGAATATTCGCCTATCGAGACCATCCTGCCTCAGTTCCTGGATTTTGTGGGAGACGGTGTGCTGGTAGCCCACAACGCCGGATTCGATGTGGGATTTATCGAGCAGAACTGCCGGAATCAGGGAATCGAGCCCCGGTTTACATACGTGGATACCGTGGCTATGGCAAGGATCCTTCTGCCCACTCTGTCCAAATATAAGCTGAACGTAGTGGCAAAAGCTCTGGGCATCTCCCTGGAGAATCATCACCGTGCCGTGGATGACGCGGGAGCAACGGCGGAGATCTTCGTGAAATTTGTTCAGATGCTGAAGGATGATAATGTCACAACATTGAAGCAGCTGAACCATTTTGGCGACCGGAATGTAAACGCTATCCGGAAGATGGCCACACATCATATCATTATCCTTGCAAAAAATGATATCGGCCGTTTTAACCTGTACCAGCTGATCACAGAGTCTCATCTGACTTATTATGCAAGAAGGCCGAGGATTCCGAAGAGTCTGCTGAACGAGCACCGCGAGGGACTGATCATCGGCAGTGCCTGCGAGGCGGGAGAGCTGTATCAGGCTATCCTGGAGAACCGGTCACAGGAGCAGATTGCCAGACTGGCGGATTTCTACGATTATTATGAGATTCAGCCTCTGGGGAACAACCGGTTCATGATTGAAAGCGAACGAACACCTGATGTGAATTCAGATGAGGATCTGAAGGAGCTGAACAGGAAGATCGTGGAATTGGGAGAGAAGTTCAGGAAGCCTGTGGTGGCTACATGCGACGTGCATTTCCTGGATCCGGAGGATGAGGTGTACAGGCGAATCATCATGGCTGGAAAGGGATTTGACGATGCGGATACCCAGCCGCCGCTGTTCCTGAGGACGACGGATGAGATGCTGGAGGAATTCTCTTATCTGGGAGCTTCCAAAGCTCATGAGATCGTCATTGAGAATCCGAAGAAGATCGCACAGATGGTGGAGAAAATATCCCCGGTCAACCCAAATAAGTGTCCGCCGGTCATCGAGAACTCAGATCAGGAGCTGAGGGATATCTGTTATCGGAAGGCCCATGAGATGTATGGCGAGGATCTGCCCATCCAGGTGTCCTCCAGGCTGGAGAAGGAGCTGAACTCCATCATTTCCAACGGCTATGCCGTTATGTACATCATCGCACAGAAGCTGGTATGGAAGTCCAATGCGGACGGCTATCTGGTAGGATCCCGTGGTTCCGTCGGTTCCTCCTTTGTAGCCACTATGGCCGGCATCACAGAGGTTAACCCGCTGAGTCCCCACTATTATTGTGCGAAATGTCATTACAGTGATTTTGAATCAGAGGAAGTGAAAGCATTTGCCGGAGGCTGTGGCTACGATATGCCGGACAGAACCTGCCCGGTATGCGGTGAGAAGCTGATCAAGGCCGGATTCGACATCCCATTCGAGACCTTCCTTGGATTCAAGGGGGATAAAGAGCCCGATATTGACCTGAACTTCTCCGGAGACTATCAGGCAAAAGCACATAAATATACGGAAGTCCTGTTTGGAGAGGGGCACACCTTTAAGGCTGGGACGATCGGTACCCTTGCGGACAAGACAGCGTTCGGATTTGTGAAGAATTACTATGAAGATCATGGACAGAGAAAGAGAAAGTGCGAGATCGACAGGATCACGGTCGGATGTACGGGCATCCGGCGGAGTACCGGACAGCATCCCGGCGGTATCGTCGTGCTTCCTCACGGTCATGATATCAATGAGTTTACTCCGGTACAGCATCCCGCAAATGATATGGAATGCGGAATCATCACCACACACTTTGATTACCACTCCATCGATCACAACCTTCTGAAACTGGATATCCTGGGACACGATGATCCGACCATGATCCGTACACTGGAGGACTATATCACTTCAGATGCCATGGACAACGAGTACAATGAAGAACATCCGTTTATCGCCACGGAGATCCCGCTGGATGACAAAGAGGTGATCGAGCTGTTCCATGGAACAGAGGTGCTGGGCATCAAGCCGGAGGATATCGACGGATGCAAGCTGGGCTGTCTGGGAATTCCGGAGTTCGGAACGGACTTCGTTATCCAGATGGTAGAGGATACCAAGCCCCAGACTCTGTCCGACTTAATCCGCATCTCCGGTCTGTCCCATGGTACAAACGTGTGGCTGGGAAATGCCCAGGAACTGGTAAAATCGGGTAAGGCGACAATCTCCACTGCGATCTGTACCCGTGACGATATCATGATATACCTGATCAATAAAGGCGTGGAAAGCGCCCTGGCGTTCACCATCATGGAAAGTGTGCGTAAAGGAAAGGGGCTGAAACCGGAGTGGGAGGAAGCCATGACTGCAGAGGGAGTGCCGGACTGGTATATCTGGTCCTGTAAAAAGATCAGCTATATGTTCCCAAAAGCTCATGCTGCGGCCTACGTCATGATGGCTTACCGGATCGCCTACTGCAAGATCAACTATCCTCTTGCTTACTATGCGGCTTATTTCAGTATCCGTGCGGATGCCTTCTCCTATGAGATCATGTGCCAGGGGAAGGACAAGCTGAATTACTATATGCAGGATTACAAGAAACGGAGCGATTCCCTGAGCAAGAAGGAACAGGACGTCATGAAGGATATGAAGATCGTCCAGGAGATGTATGCAAGGGGATTTGAGTTCGTTCCCATCGATCTGTATAAGGCGAAAGCCAAGATGTTCCAAATCGTTGACGGAAAGCTGATGCCGTCCTTCGCCAGCATCGAAGGAATGGGAGACAAGGCGGCTGAGGCGGTGGAGGAAGCTTCCAAGGACGGTCCTTACCTGTCTATGGATGATTTCCGTCAGCGGACCAAGGTCAGCAAGACGGTCATCGATCTGATGGCGGAACTGGGGCTGTTCGGGGATCTGCCGCAGAGCAATCAGCTGTCGCTGTTTGATTTTGCTTAGAAGAATCGTCCTAGACTTGGAGGTGGCTCTGTGATATAATGGCACCAGCACTTTGGTGTGGTAAAGCAAGAGAATGCAGAAATAAAACTGCAGAGTATTTTCTTTTAAATTTCAAGATGGAGGAGAATGAGAATGTACGACTTCGAAGAAATTATGGCAACAGACCCGGAGATTGCTGCGGCGATCAAGGATGAGATGGAGAGACAGAACTCTCATATCGAGCTGATTGCTTCCGAGAACTGGGTGAGCAAGGCTGTTATGGCGGCCATGGGAAGCCCTCTGACTAATAAATACGCGGAAGGATATCCGGGAAAACGCTACTATGGCGGATGCCAGTGCGTGGACGTGGCTGAGAATCTTGCAAGAGAGCGGGCAAAAGAGCTGTTCGGATGCGAGTATGTAAATGTTCAGCCCCACTCTGGTGCGCAGGCGAATATGGCGGTATTCTTCGCTATTCTTCAGCCGGGCGATACTTACATGGGAATGAACCTGGACCACGGCGGACATCTGACCCACGGTTCACCGGTCAATATGTCCGGAAAATATTTCCATGTTGTTCCCTATGGTGTGAACGACGAAGGCGTGATCGATTATGATAAAGTCCTTGAGATCGCAAAAGAATGTAAACCGAAAATGATCGTGGCAGGTGCAAGCGCATACGCCCGCACCATTGACTTCAAGCGTTTCCGTGAGATCGCAGATGAAGTTGGGGCTTATCTGATGGTAGATATGGCTCATATCGCCGGACTGGTGGCAGCAGGCCTTCATCCGAGCCCGATCCCCTATGCTCACGTAACTACGACTACGACCCATAAGACACTTCGCGGACCGAGAGGAGGCATGATCCTCTCCAGCAACGAGATGAACGAGAAGTTTAACTTCAACAAAGCTGTCTTCCCGGGTATCCAGGGCGGCCCGCTGATGCATGTGATCGCTGCCAAGGCTGTCTGCTTCAAGGAGGCTCTCCAGCCGGAGTTCAAAGAGTATCAGAAGCAGATCCTGAAGAATGCAAAAGCACTCTGCAATGGCCTGAAGAGGAGAGGCGTCAAGATCGTATCCGGAGATACAGACAATCATCTGATGCTGGTAGATCTGACAGAAAAGAATATCAGCGGAAAAGAGCTGGAGAAACGTCTGGACGACGCATATGTGACATGTAATAAGAACACCATTCCCAATGATCCGAGATCTCCTTTCGTTACAAGCGGCGTGAGACTGGGAACACCGGCTGTGACAACCCGCGGCATGAAAGAGGATGACATGGACAGGATCGCTGAGATCATTGCAATGGTGATCGAGAGCGAGGATAATGTTGAGGCGGCAAGAAAGATGGTAGGAGAGCTGACAGCGAAGTATCCGCTCTGCTGATCGTCTGTTGATAAAGTGCAGATGATCTTGTCGGAAAACGTAATGATATAAGGGGTATCGGCTCATTCAGGAAAAACGAGCCGATACCCCTTGCTTTGTCATACTACTGCTTCTACAAGTACTTTGTCACCAATTGTGATCTGTTTGATGCCAGTTTTCTTGTCCTTATTGAAATTAAAACTGAGCATATAACCTTTTTTCAGGTGATAATGGTCGAGATAATCAGAAAGCTGCTTTTCGCCCCGTTCATTGTATGCGTTTCCGCGCCATATTTTCAATTCTATGATATACTGTGTGCCATGCCAGTCAACGATAAGATCCGTGCGCTCCTGATTTCTGGTACGTGATTCTACATAGTAATTGCCGGTTCCGTTGATGATAGGCTTTAAGTAGAGCATGAAAAAACGTCTGCCGTCTTCCTCCACAAATCTTTCCTTTCGATCCCCATATATATCATTAAAATGCTGTACAAATTTCGCAAGGATCTGTTCCATATCGAGCTGTCCGTTTTTAATAAACTGATTTTTGTTTCTTAATGCCAGGCGATACATATCTCCGTTCTGAACTTCAGGGAGTGTGAGAAAATAATTGTACAGACGAGTCTCAAAAATCCGGTTGGCAATCTGTACTGTTCCCTGCTCTGCCTTTATGAATCCAAACATGAGCAGCATATCCGTTGCTGGGTCATCCGCATTGTAGGCAATTGGCTGACCCTGGAAAAGAAGCTGATAGATCATATCTTTCAGTTCAGGATAGTCATTCAGCTTTCCGATCAATGACTCAAAGAGAGTATTTTTTTCGGAGAGCAGTTTGTTAACAGCTTCAAGGAAGCCAGCGCGTGACCATGCTGATTTTTTGTCGGGAAAAGATTCTGTTCCGGCAATTTCTTCATCAACATATTTACACAAGGATGAGACAAGATAAGGGTAGCCGGAAGTGTAATCATATATTAATCCGGCAATTTCGCTTACATTCATTCCAGTGTGATAGTCTGCCTCATAGTCCTTTAACATTCCGGCGATTTCATTGGCTTCAAAGCTCATATCGACCCGGAATTTTGCTGCAATGTTCCAAGGACTATTTTGTTTATGATCCCCATCCGGGCGGATTTTCCGACGAATGTTGCGGATATCATATACCCCGGCAAGGATCACCGATTGAAAGGCAGGAGTTACGTCGCTATCCAGATATGCTGCACGCAGCTGGGCGAGAAAGTCGATAAAGACCTGATTATTTGAAGCTGTATCTACTTCATCTATGATCAGGACAATTGGCTTTTCTGACTGACCGCACCATTCACTGAAACAGTCAAAAGCCTGCGCAAGCCTCAGATCATTGTCTGGCGACCCGGAAAGGTCGTCCAGCATCTTCCTTACAGATGCCGGAATATCCTTCAGCAGAAAAATCCTTCTTTTTATCTCTCTTACAAGAGCTTTTACAAAAGCATTTTCGTCTATAAAGTCCGAAGAACTCAGCCTTTGAAAATCCAGGCTTACAACAAGATAATGATCCTTCAGATATTGAGTGAGGGCCCGAAGGATAGTTGTTTTCCCATACTGCCGTGCTCTGTTGATGGAAAAATATTCCCCGTCATCAACCATGCTCCGGATGATCTTCAGCCTGGATCCGAGATCGACCATGTAATGACGGTCCGGTCGGCAGGCGCCTGTTACATTGAAGATTTTAGGCATTTCTATCAGGCTCCTTTCTAACAGTATCGTTTTATAGGTTATTTTACAGGATGCACCGGAAGAAGGCAAGGTTACTTTACATTGCCTGATTTATGAAATAATAATATCATAATTTTGATTTCGAATGAACCTTTTCGAATGTCAGATTGTATCTGTATATGAAAAGAGACAATTGCCTGGCAGAAAAGTGTTTCGACGGAAAAATTGCAAAATATTTCCCGGCTATGCATTGTGACAGAAGAAAAATCCAGGAAGGAGGGGGTGTGAGTGATCGACCAGTATATCCGACAATATGGAAAACGGCTTTTCGGGCTCTGCATGACCCTCTGTACTGATCCCTACGAAGCGGAGGACCTGTATCAGGAAACCTGGCTGAAGGTCGTGAGAAATATATCCCGGTATGATCCGGCCCGGGAATTTGAACCCTGGCTGACGAAAATATGTGTCAATACATACCGCAATACTCTGAGACGTATCGCCCGAAGTCCGGTGCTGAGTTTCCGGGATACCCGGGAAAAAGACACAATGATGCAGTCGGTTCCTGCACCGGAGAAAAAGGATTATGAGCCGCTCTATGAGGCGGTCAGGAACCTGCCGGAGAAGATGCGGCTGACAGTAGTCCTGTTCTACTTTGAAGATATGGATATCCGTTCGGCGGCGGAAGTGCTTGGAGTCCCGCCGGGGACTGTGAAGTCACGGCTCAGTAAAGCACGGAAATTATTAAAGGAGGTGCTCGGCGATGAGACAGATTTATGATTTTGAACAATATAACCCGCCTGTCCTGAATGAAAACATGCTGCGGCGGGAACTGGAGAAAAGGCAGCTGAGAAGACAGCTGATCCTGTTGGCGGTTGCGGCAGTCCTGTCCCAGGCAGTGATGATCATGCTGGGGATCCTGACCTGGGAGATCCAGCCGGTGATCTCTTCAGTCTGCTTCGGATATGTCGGCGTATCGGTCACAGGAAGCGCTGTGATCGCCATTGCTTATTCATATAGAGATAAAGGAGGAAATGAAGTATGGCAGGTGTAACTATTACGATGATAGTGATATTTGTGGTCGCGGCTGCGATCCCTGTAATGATCGGAATCTATGTATACCGGGATGCGTCTGCCCGGGGAATGAACGCGGTCCTGTGGACTCTGGTGGCGGTGCTGGCACCGTCCCTGATCGGTTTTATCATTTATCTGCTGGTAAGAGGAAACTATTCGAATCTCAGGTGTCCCGTCTGTGACGCCAGGGTAAGAGAAGACTATGTGGTGTGCCCTGGATGTGGCACAAAGCTGAGGCCATCCTGTCCCGGCTGTTCGGCGCCTGTAGAGTTGGGGTGGAAGGTGTGTCCGAGATGCGCGGCGCCTCTTCCGGAATATCAGGATGATATCAAAACTCCGGTAAAGAAGAAAGACCGCACTCTGGCGGTGGTCCTCGGAGCAGTAGTCCTGATCCCCCTTGCCATCATCCTGCTGGCAGCGGTCACTTTTACCATGGGAAGCACGATGTCCTCGGGATCCGTCCTGATGCCTGTAGACGACTATGTACAGGAGACAGGCAATACACAGATCGAAGAAATGATCCGGGAGAAAAATCCGGATCTGTACGAAGCGGTCGTCCTCATGTATGAAACAGAAAGCGGAGACGAGACAGAAACCCAGTACCTGATCTACACACCACTCCTGTCAGAAGACAGCGATTATTCCGTCAACTCCGGAGACGGCCTCTTCAGAGATTCGGTCAGCATAGATATCGAAGAAGAAAGCGGCGGAGGCAACGCACTTCTGTACATTTCCTGTACCTCCGACAAGACCGTAGATCTGGAACTTACCTGCGAAGGAAGTGATATCAGCTACGAAATCGAAAAAGCGTATGATCCACTGTATTGATCGCGAATTTTCCACTTTAAATCGCCAAAGTATTATGTTATACTGGAACAAGGCGAATGTTTAAGATGGGAGGTTACATACGATGATATGGGCAAAGGAAGAAACTCTGCCAAGAAGCGAGATCGAGGCCATTCAGCTGTCAAAACTAAAAGACACGGTCCGGTACATTTATGACAGGGTAAAGCCCTACCGTGACAGGATGGATGCGGCAGGCGTGAAACCGGAGGATATCCGGACACTGGAGGATCTGAAAAAGCTGCCTTATACATACAAAGCAGATTTTAAGGAGAATTATCCTGACGGACTTTTCGCGGTGGACAAAAAGGAAATTGTGCGTTATCATGCCAGTTCGGGAACAACGGGAAAACCGACTGTAGTCGGATATACCAGGAACGATCTCGACATGTGGCTTAACAATGTGGCACGGATCGCCTGTATGGGCGGCGCTACGGCTGACGATGTGGCGCAGATTTCTTTTGGATATGGTACATTTACAGGAGCTCTTGGACTCCACGGAGGACTTGAGAAGATCGGGGCGTCCGTGATCCCAATGTCTTCCGGTAATACAAACAAGCAGATCATGTTCCTGAAAGACATGGGAGTGACGCTTCTGGTAGCTACTCCCTCATATGCACTCCATCTTGGGGAGGAGATACGCAAGAGAGGGATTGATCCTGCAAAAGACCTGAAACTTCATATCGGACTGTTCGGCGGCGAAGGCATGACCGAACCGATGCGTGACGAGATGCATAAGGTGTGGGGAGAACAGTTCGTCTGTACACAGAATTACGGTATGAGCGAACTGTGCGGTCCTGGTGTGGCAGGAGAATGTACGGAGCTGTGCGGCATGCACGTGAATGAAGACTGGTTCATTCCGGAGATCATCGATCCTGAGACGGAAGAAGTACTTCCGCCTGGGGAACGGGGAGAACTGGTGGTGACCTGCCTTGGCAAGGAAGCTCTTCCGCTTGTCAGATACCGGACAGGAGATATGACAAGGCTGATGTATGAGCCGTGCAAATGCGGCCGTACAACCTGCAGGATGGAGAATATCTCCGGACGTGCGGATGATATGCTCGTGATCCGCGGCGTAAATGTATTCCCGACTCAGATCGAGGAAGTTCTGCTCAAGATCGATGAGATCGGACCTCATTATGAGATCCTGGTGGAGCGGAAGAACCGGCTGGATGTGATGACGATCACGGTAGAGCTGATCGACGACAGGCTGCTTGACAGCTATGCCAGCCTGAGCGAACTGGAAGGCAGGATCCAGAAGGCACTGAAGTCTCAGCTGGGCCTGGCGACCCAGATCAGGCTTGTGGCGCCTAATTCTCTGAAGAGATTTGAGGGAAAGGCAAAGCGAGTGACAGATTTACGAAAGGATGGACTGTAAAATGGGAAAAAAAGTGATCATGCTGGGAAATGAGGCCATTGCCCGCGGGGCATATGAGGCCGGCGTAAAGGTGTCTTCCGCATATCCGGGTACACCCAGCACAGAGATAAGTGAATACCTGGTTCAATACAGGGACGATGTGTATGAAGAATGGGCTCCAAATGAGAAGGTGGCCACAGAGGTAGCTGTTGGAGCCAGCCTTGCAGGAGTGCGCTCTATGGCATGCATGAAGCATGTGGGACTGAATGTGGCAGCGGACCCGCTGTATTCCGTTTCTTATATGGGGGTGAACGGAGGACTTGTGATCGTCGTAGCGGATGACCCGGGGCTTTACAGTTCTCAGAATGAACAGGATACAAGAATGGTGGCGCGTGCGGCGCAGATCCCGGTGCTCGAGCCGTCAGACAGCGCGGAGGCAAAGGATTTCTTCAAAGTGGCTTTTGAACTCAGTGAGAAGTATGACCGTCCCTTTATTTTCCGGACTACTACAAGACTGGCCCATTCTCAGGGACTGGTAGAGCTTCAGGACCGCGTGGAGCCGGAAGATAAACCATATGTAAAGAATATACAGAAAAATGTCATGATGCCCGGCAATGCCAAGGGACGTCATGTGGCGATTGAAAAGCTCAACAATGAACTGGCGGAAGCTGCCAACACCCTGCCTATAAACAAAGTAGAGATGAATGACACAAGCATTGGTGTCATTACAAGCGGGATTCCCTATCAGTATGTTAAGGAAGCACTCCCCAACGCATCTGTCCTGAAACTTGGAATGGTCAATCCGCTGCCGAGAAAGCTGATCGAAGACTTTGCATCGAAAGTGGATACCCTTTACGTTATAGAGGAGCTGGATCCGGTGATCGAGGAACAGGTGAAGTCCTGGGGCATCAAGGCCATCGGAAAAGAAATCCTGACCGTTCAGGGTGAATACAGCGCCAATATGCTCCGCAAGTCCATCCTGGAGCAGGAACTGGATGTGAAAGAACCGGCGGCAGCTCCGGGAAGACCGCCTATCCTCTGTCCCGGATGTCCTCACAGAAGCGTATTCTATGTGCTGAACAAGCTGAAAATGCATGCTGCAGGTGACATTGGATGCTACACCCTTGGAGCAGTAGCACCTCTGAGCGTGATCGATACGACCATGTGCATGGGTTCCAGTATCTCTACTCTCCACGGTATGGAGAAAGCAAAAGGAAAAGAGTATATCAAGAACTGGGTGGCAGTGATCGGTGACTCTACGTTTATGCATACAGGCGTTAATTCCCTGATGAACATGGTATACAATCAGGCAACCGGAACTGTGATCATTCTGGACAACTCTACAACTGGAATGACCGGACATCAGGATCATGCGGCGACAGGAAAGACTCTTCAGGGTGATCCTACATATGCGATCAGTATTCCGGGGATCTGCCGTGCCATGGGCATAAAGAATGTGTATGAGATCAATGCCTTTGATCTGCAGCTGCTTGAGAAGACGATCAAAGAAGAAGTGGCAAAGGATGAGATATCCGTGATCATCACGAAGACTCCATGCGTACTTCTTGACAAGAGAAAGAAACCTCTCTATGTGGCCCATCCGGATAAATGTAAGAAATGCGGCATGTGCATGAAACCGGGATGTCCTGCCATGACGAGAAACGCGGACGGGACGATCCATATTGATGACACCATGTGTACCGGATGCGGACTGTGCGAGACTCTCTGCAAATTCGATGCTATAGAGCTTGTAAAGGAAGGTGAATAAAGATGGCTGTAAAGAATATTATGATCGTTGGCGTGGGCGGACAGGGAACTTTGCTCACCAGCCGTATCCTCGGAGGACTGGCTCTGGCAGGCGGATATGATGTGAAACTTTCTGAGGTGCACGGAATGGCACAGCGCGGGGGCAGCGTTGTTACCTTCGTACGTTATGGAGACAAAGTTGCCGAGCCTATCGTAGAAGAAGGACAGGCAGATGTGATCATTGCCTTTGAACGTCTGGAAGCGCTGAGATACGCCCATTTTCTCAAGAAAGACGGAGCTCTGGTGGTGAATGACTGGCGGATCGATCCCATGCCTGTCGTGATCGGAAACGCTCAGTATCCGGAGCATATCCTGGAAGATCTGGAGAAAGAGTACAAAGTATATAAAGTAGACGCCACGGAAGAGTCCAGGAAGCTGGGAAACCCGAAGGTATTCAACCTTGTTGTACTTGGTGTTGCGGCGCAGCATATGGATTTCACAAAAGAACAGTGGTATGATGTGATCGAGAAGACCGTTCCTCCCAAGACCATTGAGATCAATAAGAAGGCCTTTGACGTAGGATACAGTCTCTGATATACAAACGGAAAAAGGGAGGTGATCGATTGATCAGACAGATATCGGTATTTGTGGAAAATGAGCCAGGCAGTATGCTGAGGGTTACTTCGGTCCTGACGGAAGCGCATGTCAATATCCGTGCGATCTCTACGTTTGATACTCCGGAATTCGGCATTATGCGGCTTGTAGTGGATGAGCCGGACAGGGCGAAGGAAAGCCTGACGGCAAAAGGATTTGTCACAAGGGTAAATGAAGTGATGGGAGCAGAGCTGAAAGATGAGAAGGGAAATCTGAATCAGATGCTCAAGATCCTTGCGGATGGCGAGATCAATGTCAATTATATTTATTCCTTTGTGATCCGCGAAGGCAGGGCTCCGGTCATGGTCTTCCATACAGATGATTTTGCAAAAGCCGAACAGGTTTTGAAGGCAGCTGACGTTAAGCTGATCGAAGAGCAGGAAATGTAATTTATTCCGATAAAACGAAACACATAAGGAGAAAAAGAGATGGCGGCAGTATCACTGGAAAACTGGGTCGAGAGGATCCGCGACCCGAAGATTGAATGCATGAGCAGGGACGAGATGGCGGCTCTGCAGAGCAAACGCCTTGTAGACGTGGTGAACAGGGTGTACAACAATGTAGAATTCTACCGTAACAAAATGAAAGATCTGGGACTGGAGCCCGGAGATATCAGGTCCATCGAAGATATCACCAAACTTCCGTTCACAACGAAGGAAGATCTGAAGAATAATTATCCTTTCGGACTCCTGGCAATTCCTATGTCAGATGTGGTGAGGGTTCAGGGAACATCTGGAACGACAGGCAAACTGACCATCGCACCTTATTCACAGAAGGATGTGGAAGTCTGGGGCGAGTGCGTGGCGAGAGGCCTTGTGATGGCAGGACTTACTAACGAAGATATTATCCATGTATGCTACGGGTACGGACTCTTCACCGGAGGAATGGGACTGGATTACGGAGCGAAGGCTCTTGGCGCTACAGCGATCCCTATGTCTGCCGGAAATACGAAGAGACAGATGATGTGTATGGAAGATCTGGGAGCTACCGCATTTGCATGTACTCCATCCTATGCGCTTTATCTTGCGGAATCTCTGCAGGAAGCGGGAGTAGTAGACCGTCTGAAGCTGAAAGCGGGAATACACGGTGCAGAGCCCTGGACAGAAGAGATGCGGAAGAAGATCGAGAGCATCCTCCACATCAACTGTTTTGATATCTACGGACTGTGCGAAGTAACCGGACCTGGTGTTGCTCAGGATTGTATCCACCACAAGGGACTCCATGTACATCAGGACTATTTCTATCCGGAAGTCCTGAATCCGGCTACTCATGAGCCATGCGCGGACGGTGAGACAGGAGAGCTTGTATTTACAACTCTTGCAAAAGAAGCCATGCCTCTGCTCCGCTACCGGACGAAGGACCTTACCAGCATTGATCATAGTACATGCGAGTGCGGCAGAACACTGCCAAGGATCTCCAAGTTCACTGGAAGAACAGACGATATGAAGGTTATCCGCGGCGTGAATGTATTCCCGACCCAGGTTGAGACAGCACTGCTGAGTATGGGAGGCGCGGTTGCTCCTCACTATATGATGATTGTAGACAGAGAGGATAACCTGGATGTCCTGACGGTTATGGTCGAAGTGGATGAGAGCATGTTCTCAGATGAGATCAGGAAGCTGGATGCTCTGAGAGACAAGATCGCAGCAGTCCTCAAGACAGCTCTTGGTGTATCTGTACGTGTGAAACTTGTTGAGCCTAAGTCTATCCAGAGAAGTGAGGGCAAGGCTGTACGAGTTATCGACAATAGGAATCTGTAGAAAGGAAGGTATTTGGTATGGGAATCACCATTCAGCAGTTATCTGTATTTCTGGAAAACCGTGAGGGACGGCTTGATGAAGTGCTCTCTGTACTTGCGGGAAATGATATCAATATCGTAGCTCTCAGTCTTGCGGACACCTCTGATTACGGTATGCTCAGGATGATCGTCTCTGATCCGAACAAGGGGAAGGCAGTCCTCAAGGATAATGGTATCACGGCTATGCTCACAGATGTTGTGGCTCTGAGAGTTCCCCATGAGACAGGATCGCTGAGCAAAGCCATGCACCAGATTGTTGAGGGCGACGTGAATATTGAGTATATGTATGCCTTTGCAAATGGTTCCGATGCATCGGCTGTCCTCAAGACAGATGATCCCGCACGTGTAGTGGATATCCTCCGCGGAAGCGGTTTCGATGTGTGGGAGGCTTCCGAAGCTTATGTGGCAAATATAAAAGGATAAGTATAAAGCAGCGGCGATATGGATTCGCCGCATGCAAAAAGCGTCCGCCGGGCAGCTTGTGATCAAGCATGTCCGGCGGACACTTTTTAATCCTCATTTCTCTGTATTGCTTTTAAATATAATGCCGTTTCTGATCGATATATTTTAAAAGGTACATTAAAAAATCTGATTAAAGTTTTACTACGTTTGTTGCCTGTGGTCCTTTTGTGCCTTCTGTCACATCGAATTCGACAGCCTGGCCCTCTTCCAGGGATTTGAATCCATCCATGACAACTCCTGAATAATGCACGAAGATGTCATTGCCTTCGGAGTCAGAAATGAATCCGTAGCCCTTCTGATTGTTAAACCATTTTACTGTACCTGTCATTGTGTTACCCTCCATAAAAAAATAAGTTACCGCATCCTTTACTTTTAAGGATACCGTGTCAGTGTAGCATGTTTAACAATAAAAGTCAATGTGATAATTACCTGTTTCGTAAAAATATACAAAAATTGTCGAAACACTGTATTTATAAGGGCTGTAGATTAAAATGATGCAGGGAGGCAGCTGAAGAAGGCAAGAATATGATGCTTCCACTCTGCTTTTTAACATATAATTTACGAATGTTAACAAAAAACTTATCATTGTGCTTAAAAGTCAACGGGATTTGGATTGAAAATTTGTACACGATATTATATACTTAGTGAAGAGCATATTTTCAATCAAAAGGAGGAACCATACTATGAAAGAATTCAAATATGTGATTACAGATCCGGAGGGAATCCACGCAAGACCGGCGGGCATCCTTGTGAAACAGGCTGCAGGATATAAGTCTACAGTAAAGATTGCCAAAGGCGAGAAGAGCGCGGATGCAAAGAGAATTTTTGGAGTTATGGGACTTGGTGTTAAAACTGGTGAGGAGATCACGATCACAGTTGAAGGCGAAGATGAAGATCAGGCAGCTGTTGAATTAGAAGCATTCTTCAAGGAGAATTTATAAGCTATGGTTACGATAAGCGGTAAAAGTGTATTCGGCGGCGTTGCTATCGGAAAGATCATGTTCTATAAGAGAAATGAGAAGGTGATCAAGAGAACGCACGTCGAAGATGTTGATGCAGAGTGGCAGCGCTTTGCCGCGGCGAAGGATAAGGCTGTCAGCCAGTTGAAGAATCTGCATGACAAGGCTTTGGACGATGTTGGAGAAGCGAATGCCATGATATTTGAGATCCATCAGATGATGCTGGAGGATCTTGATTATCTCGAGTCTATTGAAAATATCATCCGTTCTCAGCATCTGAATGCAGAATATGCGGTTGCAACGACGGCAGACAATTTTGCAAAAATGTTTTCTGCCATGGATGATGCCTATATGCAGGGGCGCGCTGCAGATGTAAAAGATGTTTCCGAGCGTGTGCTGGATATTCTCTGCGGAGTCAGCGATGGAATGAAGGAGATGACAGAACCCTGTATCATCGCAGCGGATGATCTGGCTCCCAGTGAGACAGTTCAGCTTGATAAGAGCAAAGTCCTTGGCTTTGCCACCATGTACGGATCATCTAATTCCCATACAGCAATCCTTGCCCGTACCATGAATATTCCGGCAGTGATCGGAATGGGCGAAGAGCTGAAAGCAGAGTATGACGGACAGCTTTCCATCCTTGATGGATTTACCGGTACTCTTTACATCGATCCTGATTATGAGACAATGGCAAAGATGCAGGACAAGCGCGCCAAAGATCTGGAGCAGAAAGCACTTCTTGAGCAGCTGAGAGGAAAGGAAAATGTAACAAAGAGCGGTCAGAAGATCAACGTTTATGCCAATATCGGCAATGTGTCCGATCTTGGCGCGGTGGTCAAGAACGACGCTGGCGGCATCGGACTTTTCCGGAGTGAGTTCCTGTATCTGGAGAATGATGATTTCCCGACAGAAGATCAGCAGTTCGCAGTTTACAAACAGGTTGCTGAGACGATGGCAGGGAAAAAGGTGATCATCCGTACGCTTGATATCGGTGCGGATAAGCAGGTGGATTATTTCGGACTTGACAAGGAAGAGAATCCTGCACTGGGATACAGAGCGATTCGTATCTGTCTGACCAGACCGGAGATATTCAAGACTCAGCTCCGTGCCCTGTACCGGGCTGCCATGTTTGGAAACATTTCCATCATGTTCCCGATGATCATCTCCATGAAAGAGATTTACAAGATCAAAGATATCATTGCCGAGGTAAAAGATGAGCTGACCCGTGAAGGAATCCCGTTCCGGGATGACGTTGAGCTTGGTGTTATGATCGAGACTCCTGCTTCTGTCATGATCAGCCGTGAACTGGCGAAGGAAGTGGATTTCTTCAGTGTAGGAACCAACGATCTGACGCAGTACACACTTGCCATTGACCGTCAGAATTCCAAACTTGATGAGTTCTATGACCCGCATCACCCGGCCATTCTTTCTATGATCAAGATGGCAGCTGAGAATGCTCATGCAGAGGGTGCATGGATCGGTATCTGCGGTGAACTTGGCGCTGATCTCGAACTTACGGAAGAATTCCTGAAGATGGGGCTGGATGAGCTTTCTGTCTCCCCGGCTATGGTGCTTCCGCTCAGAAAGAGAATCAGAGAATGCGAGTAAACACATATTGTAATAAATAACAAATGAGGCGCTATACCTGTATAAAAGCAGGAGGGCGCTTCATTTTTTGTGCGTTCCGCCCGGATGACAGAGAACAGATGAACAATAACACAGTTGAAAAAAGAACGTATGTTCTAAAAATGATTGAAATGAAGGGTGTAATATGTTATCATGTGATAAGAACATATGTTTGGGAGGCGGAATTGTTATGTATGACCGGATACAGACGGAGATGAGTATCTACGATAAGCTGAATATTTTGTCGGATGCAGCCAAGTATGATGTGGCATGTACTTCCAGCGGTGTAGACCGGAAAGGAGATGGCTCGGGTATGGGTAACTGCAGTAAAGCCGGGATCTGCCATAGTTTTTCGGCTGATGGAAGATGTATTTCACTTTTGAAGATTCTTTTTACAAATGAGTGCATTTTCGACTGCAAGTATTGTGTGAACAGATCTTCTAACGATGTGGTAAGGACATCCTTTACTCCGGAAGAAGTATGCACACTGACGATGGAATTCTACCGCAGGAACTATATTGAAGGGTTGTTCCTTAGTTCCGGTGTGGTGAAAAATCCGGACTACACCATGGAACTGCTCTATGCCACCCTATATCGCCTCCGCAATATCTGCAATTTTCGGGGATATATTCATGTAAAAGCAATTCCCGGGGCTGATCAGCGGCTGATACGCATGACCGGATATCTGGCGGACAGGATGAGTGTTAATATAGAACTGCCTACAGCAGAGAGTCTGCGGCAGCTGGCTCCTCATAAAACACGTAAAAACATCCTTGCTCCCATGAGACTGGTGCAGGAACAGAGGAAGGAGAATCGGTATGAAGTTTCTGTCAGAAAGGACGGCCCGCGGTTTGTTCCGGCAGGACAGAGCACACAGATGATTATAGGCGCTACGCCAGAGACAGATTTTCAGATTTTAAATGTGGCAGAATCTCTTTACGACAGATTTGAGCTGAAACGGGTATTCTATTCGGCATTTGTACCGGTTAATGAAGAGATTGCTCTGCCGGCGGTGAGAAGAGACGGCCCGCCGCTTCTGCGGGAACACAGACTGTATCAGGCGGACTGGCTGTTGAGGTTTTATCATTTTCGTGCTTCGGAGCTGCTTGATGAGAAAAATCCGAATTTCAACGTGTTTCTTGATCCGAAATGCTGCTGGGCTCTGAAGCATCTGGAGCAGTTTCCTGTGGAAGTAAACCGGGCGGATTACCGCATGCTTTTACGGGTACCGGGAATCGGCTGCAAATCAGCATCCAGGATCGTGAAAGCCAGACGCATGGGCGCACTTGATTTTCAGGACTTGAAAAGGATGGGAGTCGTACTGAAGCGAGCGTTATATTTTATTACTTGTCAGGGAAAGATGATGTTCTGTACGAAGCTGGATGAGGATTATATTACGAGGAATCTTCTTAATACAAAGGAAAGACTTCCTGAAGGCGCTGACGGGATGACTTATCGGCAGCTTTCTCTGTTTGATGATATGAGTTTTGGAGTAAAAGATGCATTTGAGACTGTTTCGGGAAAGAAGGCGGGGATATAGGATGAAAAGGATTTATGTCTGTCATGATACATTAACCGGTATATATTCCGCGCTTCACGACGCCTGGGTGGAGAGCCGGAACGGTGATGCGGGCATCCGTTTCCGAGGGAGGATCCAGCAGCAGCTTTTCTGTGACTATCATATTGTTGAGGAAAATGAAGAGAAAGTAATTAAAATTGAACGTCTGATCAAACGTCATCTGGGATATAATGCGTACTGGGCTGTGTATCATGCGCTGCTTTCTGATGAAGAGCAGAAAGCCGAGGCGGTATTTCACACTATGCAGGAGGCAAGACGGATCGCGGACAGTCAGAAGATCATGGATCATCTTGGGAATGAGAGTGTGGCAATGGTCTTCGAACTAAGCAGAAGGGTATCTAATGAATCTCATATGTATAAAGAATTTATCCGTTTCCGGGAGATTCAAAACGGTGTGCTGGTATCGGAAATATCCCCCAGGACACAGGTGCTGACATGTATCGCAGATCATTTTGCAGACCGTTTCCCACTGGAAAACTGGATGATTATTGACCGTACCCATCATGTGACGCTTCTCCACAAGGCAAAAGGACCTTGCCGGCTTCTGTGGGATGCCGATCCGGATTCAGAAGCATTATCAAAATTATCAGATGAAGAGGAGAAATATGAAAACCTCTGGAAGGGCTTTTTTGACTCGGTTTCAATACGTGAAAGGGAAAACCCGAAACTTCAGCAGTCGCATCTGCCCCTTCGATACAGAGATATGATGCCTGAATTTACAGGGGACTGAATGTGGCGGTGAGAACTGCATTATATCAGCTAAAGCTGACCCGAATCCCGCGCCAAGACTCGTGAGCGAGCCTTGAATGAATACATGAGAAATAGTTCAGTTACGTTCTGGCGTAAAATTATGGAAAACAGTTGTATAAAAGGACAAATAAGATTATGATAAAGACATCATCGGATGTATTATTCGAGGATAATCTGACGAAAGAGAGGGACGCTATGGAGAAAGAAGTTTTTTTGTGGCTTGGCCTGATGATCATTTTTCTGATAATCGAGCTTCTTACCGTAGGACTGACATGCATCTGGCTGGCCGGAGGTTCTCTGGCTGCACTTCTGGTTTCTCTGACGGGAGCAAATATTGTATGGCAAGTTCTGATGTTTATCCTGGTTTCATTTCTGCTGGTGGTCTTTACAAGACCTTTTGCTATGAAATACATAAATGCCCGGCATGAAAGAACCAATGTAGATGAGCTTATCGGAAAACTGGTCAAAGTAACGGAAACAGTAGACAACTATGAACAGACGGGAGCGGCGACCGCGAATGGGCTGGACTGGACAGCAAGGTCTGAAGATGACAGAGAGACGATCGAGAAGGGAAGTCTTGCCAGAGTTGTCCGTATCTCGGGTGTGAAACTGATACTGAAAAAGAGTGAGGAGGGAAAATCATGATTGGTGCATTTGTTGGAATTGTTATTCTTGTTATTATTCTTTTGCTTCTGGTAACAAATATCCGTATCGTACCTCAGGCGCATGCATATGTGCTTGAAAGACTTGGAGGGTATAAAGAGACATGGAGTGTAGGACTGCATTTTAAGGTGCCGATCCTGGATCGTGTGGCAAGAAAGGTGTCTCTGAAGGAACAGGTAGTTGATTTTGATCCTCAGGCAGTTATCACAAAGGATAATGTTACCATGCAGATCGACACGGTAATCTTTTATCAGATCACTGATCCCAAGAAATTTGCCTATGGTGTGGAGAATCCGATCCTGGCCATTGATAATCTGACGGCAACTACATTGAGGAATATCATCGGAGATCTGGAACTGGACGAAACACTTACTTCCCGCGAGACGATCAATACGAAAATGCGTACGATCCTCGATACGGCTACAGATGAATGGGGAATTAAGGTAAACCGTGTGGAACTGAGGAATATCATGCCGCCGAAAGCAATCCAGGATGCAATGGAAAAGCAGATGAAGGCGGAGCGTGAACGCCGTGAGGCAATCCTCAGGGCAGAGGGAGAAAAGAAATCTACGATCCTTGTCGCAGAAGGAGAGAAGCAGTCTGTTATCCTTGAGGCTGAGGCTGAGAAGCAGGCGGCGATCCTCCGTGCTGAAGCAGAGAAGGAGAGGAGAATACGGGAGGCAGAAGGACAGGCTCAGGCTATTCGGACAGTTCAGCAGGCAAATGCAGACGGAATCGAATACATCAAGAAAGCCGGCGCAGATAATGCGGTCCTGACTATGAAGAGTCTTGAGGCTTTTGCAAAAGCTGCAGATGGAAAGGCTACAAAGATTATCATCCCGTCAGAAGTACAGGGAATCGCGGGCCTGACGAAAACTATTGCCGAAGTGGCTAGACTCGATGAGACAGAAGAAACTGAAACGGATGAGGCAAAGTGAGTGAAGAAAAACGGACAGTCCGTATTTCGGTCCGGAACCTGGTTGAATTTATCCTGAGAGAAGGCGATATAGACAACCGGGTTTCGGGTTCAGCAGATAGAGATGCCATGCAGATGGGAGGACGGCTCCACCGAAAGATCCAGAAAAGGATGGGACCGGAATACCATGCGGAAGTTCCGCTTAAGATTGACGTTCCGTATGATGAATTTACCATTCGTCTTGAAGGACGTGCAGATGGTGTGATCATTCGTGAGGAAGCGGGAAATACGGTCGCAGTCATAGATGAGATCAAAGGCGTAATGCGAGACCTTACTTATGTAGAACGTCCTGTTAATGTACATCTGGCACAGGCAAAGTGCTATGCATATATCTATTTATCGCAGCATGGACTGGACCAGATGGGAGTTCAGATGACATACTGCAATCTGGAGACAGAAGAAATCCGGCAGTTCCATTTTACTTATGCGGCAGATGAGCTTAGACAATGGTTTGACGATCTTATTGCCAGCTATGAAAAATGGGCCAGATTTCAGATCCGCTGGAAAGAAAGAAGAAATACTTCGATCAGACCGCTTCAGTTTCCATTTGCTTACAGAGAGGGACAGAGGAATCTTGTGGCATCGGTTTATCGGACTATTCTCCGAAAGAAGAAAATTTTTATACAGGCACCTACAGGCGTCGGGAAAACCATTGCGTCAGTATTTCCAGCTGTGAAAGCGGTTGGGGAAGGTTTGGGTGAGAAGATATTCTATCTGACGGCGAAGACGATAACAAGGACAGTTGCAGAGCAGGCATTCCGGATTATGAAGGAACAGGGGCTGGAATTTAAGGTGATCACACTGACAGCCAAGGAAAAAATCTGTTTCTGTGAAGAAACAGAATGTAATCCGTATGCCTGTCCGTATGCCAAGGGGCATTTTGACAGGATAAATGATGCTGTTTTCGATATGTTGACATCTGGAAAAGAGATGAGCAGGATTGCTATAGAAGAGCAGGCTGAGAGATATAGAGTATGTCCTTTCGAAATGTCTCTGGATCTTTCCGTGTGGGCTGATGCTGTGATCTGCGACTATAATTACGTGTTTGATCCAAATGCTCATCTCAAGCGTTTCTTTTCAGAAGGAGGAAAAGGTGAATATCTCTTTCTGATCGATGAGGCCCATAACCTTGTGGAACGGGGCAGAGAGATGTACAGTGCCCGGCTCTATAAGGAAGACCTCCTTGAAGTGAAGCGTCTGGTAAAGGGCAAGGATTCAAAACTGACCAAGAGGCTGGAAGAAACCAACAGGCTGTTTCTTGCTCTTAAGAGGGAGTGTACGGATTATGTTCTTCTGGAAAGCGTTTCGCATATAGCACTGAAGTTGATGAGCCTTTTTTCAGAACTGGAACGATTCCTTGAGGAATGCCAGGAGGAAGAACTAAGAGATAAGATCCTTGATCTTTATTTCCAGGTCAGATCCTTTCTGAACATTCATGATCGTCTGGATGAGAACTACGTGATCTACACTGAACTTGAGGCTGACGGACGATTCAAGGTCTGTCTGTTCTGCGTAAATCCGGCTGTTAATCTTCAGGAATATCTGGAGCAGGGAAACAGCACAGTATTTTTCTCGGCTACATTGCTGCCTGTCCATTACTATAAGAAGCTCCTTTCAGTTGAAACGGACGATTATGCCGTTTATGCGCAGTCTTCTTTCCCGGAGGAAAACAGACTGATCCTGATCGGAAGAGACGTGAGCAGCCGCTATACGCAGCGGGGGCCGGCCATGTATGAGAGGACGGCCAGATATATTCGAGAGGCTGCAGCGGGGAGGAATGGTAACTATATGGCCTTTTTCCCGTCGTATCGATTTATGGAGGAAGTATATAATCGTTTCCTGGCTCTGGCGGCGGATATTGATTCGATTGTTCAGTCTCAGAATATGAATGAGACCCAGAGAGAAGAGTTCCTGGATGCTTTTGAGACGGATCGTGAACGGAGTCTGGTTGGCTTCTGTGTTATGGGGGGGATCTTTTCGGAAGGGATCGACCTTGCAGAAGAGCGTCTGATCGGAGCTGTGATCGTAGGGACGGGGCTGCCGCAGGTATGCAATGAACGAGAGATCGTCAAAACTTATTTTGAAAGGAGAATGCAGAGCGGATTTGACTATTCTTATTTATATCCGGGTATGAACAAAGTACTGCAGTCTGCCGGCAGAGTTATACGGACGGAAAATGATAAAGGTATTATCCTTCTTCTGGACGACAGATTTCTGCAGGAACAGTACCGGGCTGTTTTTCCGCGGGAATGGGAAAACATTAAGGTATGCAATATAGGCAGCGTGAATGTCTGCCTCCGGGAATTCTGGGAAAATGCCGGATGCAGAATCCAAAATGACGAAGGCGGAACGAAGTTACACTGAATCGTTCCGCCGGGGTCTTATGCATTCTGAAAATAGCTGAGAAATCCTCTTGAAGCACGTGAAAGCGGCAGATGTTCATTATAGGCGATTGCAAGTCCACGTGCAGGCAGGTCTTCTTTTGTCTTTAACCGGAAGACCCCTTCGGTTTTATCGGAGACACAGTAGTCGGGGACGAATGCGATACCAAGTCCGATGCGTGCCAGATCAATAAGGAGGTCATTGCTGGTAAGTTCGATCTCGGGCACAAGATCAAGCTGATGCTGCTGAAACAGCTGATGGAGAAACTCATTGGTAGTACTGTGCTTGTCCAGCATGAGGATCGGGTATTCCAGAAGCTGGGAAAATGTAAGTTCACGCCCTTTCAATTCGCGGAAAGGTTCGCCAGCTATAAATACATCGTGGAATTTTTTGATCCTGATCACGGATACATTGCTGCCGAGATAACTGTTGGGATGGTTTACCACAATCAGATCAACCTGGCCATTGCGAAGAAGCTCGGCGCATTTGACAGAAGTCTGATTGATGACTTTGATATGTGCGTTGGGAAATTCCTTGTGGAAACGTTCCAGGTATGGAATCAAAAAATAGCGGCATATAGTATCGCTTGCACCAATTCGGATCTGTCCTCCGGTAGAAGCAGCATCCAGCAGCTGGGATTCGCCTTTCCGGATCAGATTCATGGCTGGTTCGATGTGGCGCATGAGAATCTCCCCTTCAGGAGTTAGCTGCACTTTTTTCGTACTGCGGATAAAAAGGACCTGATCCAGCTTTTTTTCCAGCGTCTTGATGGACTGGCTGACAGCAGACTGAGAAATAAAAAGCTGCTTGGAAGCTTCTGAAAAATTTAAGGTAGACGCAACATGGTAAAATACTTTATACAGTTCGTAATTGATGTCGATCATTATTAGACCTCCTAATAAATGCTGATTGTATTATAAGATACTGTGAAAAGAATTACAATAGAAATCTAACATTAAGAAAGGAACAGACAGAATAATGAAGAAATTACAGTGGGCAGCAGGAATCATCCTTGCTTTTTCAATTATTGCCGCTCTGCTGATCACAAGCTTTGAAATTGCGATGTATGCAGATTTTGGTGTTTACCAGAGAGAATATGAGAAATATGATGTGCTCTCAGATCTGGATATGACCATGGATGATGTTATGCATGTAACAGAAGAAATGATGGCATATCTTCGCGGCGATCGCGATGAACTGTCTGTTATTACAACTGTAGAGGGAAAGGAACAGGATTTCTTTAACGAACAGGACCGGTTCCATATGGGTGAAGTCCGGGATCTGTTCATAGGCGGCCTTAATATCAGGCTTGGAGCCTGTGTTATCGCTGTCATATGTCTTCTTTTCCTGATACTGACAAAGGTGCAGCTGCGCAGGATCATTCCTCGATCCTATTTTATTGCGCTGGGCGTGACGGCTGCTGCGTTCGTCTTTATCGGACTGGCTGCTCTGATCGATTTTAATGCGGTCTTTGTCCAGTTCCACCATATCTTTTTTGATAATGATCTCTGGCTTTTCGATCCGGCAGAGGATTATATGATCCGTATGCTGCCGGAAGGGCTGTTTGCCGATATGGTGGCACGCATTGGAGCGCTGTTTGCAGGAGGATTGATCATTTTGCTTATCCTCAGTCTGATCCCGGGAATAATAAAGGCGAAGAAACAAAAGAAATAAAAATTAGCATCTCTTATCAAAAAGTTTAATTATATTAATTGTACTTATGACGAAAACTGTGGTACGATACAGACAAGTGGTCTGACAGATTCAAAGACGCAGACAGATACCAGCAGATTTTGATGCAAAGGAGATTGAGTTATGGGTAATGTAAAGCGAGTTTATGTTGAGAAAAAACCGGAATTTGCCGTATCGGCAAAGGGACTTCGGCATGAGATCCGCCGTTATCTTGGAATCATGGATGTTACTGGAGTACGTGTCCTGATCCGTTATGATGCGGAAAATATTTCGGATGAAACCTTTGAAAAAGCATGCAGCGGTGTGTTTGCCGAGCCGCCTGTGGACATCCTCTATCGCGAGCACTTCCCCATGAACGAGGGGGACAGAAGTTTTTCTGTTGAGTTTCTGCCCGGGCAGTTTGATCAGCGTGCTGATTCGGCGGAGCAGTGCATCCGTTTTATCAAAGAAGACGAGGCGCCTGTGATCCGTACGGCAACAACGTATGTGATCGAGGGGAATATCTCAGATGAGGAGATGGAGGCGATTAAAAATCACTGTATCAATCCCGTTGATTCCAGGGAAGCAGCTGAAGAGAAGCCGGATACACTTGTGACGGTTTTTGATGAACCTGAGGATATTAAAGTATTTGATGGGTTCAAAGACATGCCGGAAAAAGAACTGAAAGAGCTGTATGATTCTCTAGGCCTTGCAATGACTTTTAAAGATTTTCTTCATATTCAGAATTATTATCATGGAGAGGAAGACAGAGATCCTACAATGACAGAAATCCGTGTACTGGATACGTACTGGTCAGATCATTGCCGTCATACAACTTTCTCTACAGAGTTAAAGAATGTGAAATTCGATGACGGAGATTACAGAAAGCCGATCGAGGATACTTATAAAGAATATCTGAGAGATCACAGTGAGATCTTCGCAGGAAGAGAAGACAAGTTTGTCTGCCTGATGGATCTGGCGCTGATGGCAATGCGCAGATTGAAGAGAGAAGGAAAACTTCAGGATCAGGAAGAGTCTGATGAGATCAATGCCTGCAGCATCGTTGTTCCGATCAAGGTAGACGGTGTAGAGGAAGAGTGGCTTATTAATTTCAAAAATGAGACGCATAACCATCCGACAGAGATCGAACCTTTCGGTGGAGCGGCAACCTGTCTGGGAGGTGCGATCCGCGATCCTCTTTCAGGGCGTACCTATGTTTATCAGGCAATGCGTGTGACCGGTGCGGCAGATCCCACGGTATCAGTAAAGGATACACTGAAAGGAAAGCTTCCTCAGAAGAAGCTGGTACGTGAAGCGGCACACGGCTACAGTTCATATGGAAATCAGATTGGCCTTGCCACCGGTCTGGTCAAGGAAATCTATCATCCGGATTACGTAGCAAAAAGGATGGAGATTGGTGCTGTCCTTGGTGCTGCTCCCAGGCGTGCTGTTATCCGTGAGAATTCTGATCCCGGCGATATCATCATTCTGCTGGGCGGACGGACAGGCCGTGATGGCTGCGGAGGAGCTACTGGGTCTTCAAAGGTGCACACAGAGGAATCTATTGAAACCTGTGGCGCTGAAGTCCAGAAGGGTAATCCGCCTACAGAAAGGAAAATACAGAGACTGTTCCGCAGAGAGGAAGTTAGTTGTCTGATCAAAAAATGTAATGATTTCGGTGCAGGCGGCGTCTCTGTTGCTATTGGAGAACTGGCGGATGGCCTTCGTGTGGAACTGGATAAAGTTCCGAAAAAATATGCCGGACTGGACGGGACAGAGATTGCAATCTCCGAGTCACAGGAGCGTATGGCTGTTGTTGTTGACCCGAAGGATGCAGCTCAGTTTATGGCTTATGCGAAGGAGGAGAACCTGGAGGCTACAGAAGTTGCTGTTGTGACAGAGGAGCCGAGGCTTGTCCTGATCTGGAGAGGAAAGGAAATCGTTAATATTTCCAGAGCGTTCCTGAATACAAACGGAGCGCATCAGGAAACAGAAGTTGAAGTCGAAATTCCGAAGAAAGAGGACAGTCTGTTCCAGAGAGAAGAGGTCGGTGATGTACGCGGGAAATGGCTGGAGACACTGGCAGATCTGAATGTATGCTCCCAGAAAGGTCTTGTTGAAATGTTCGACGGATCGATCGGAGCCGGATCCGTGTTCATGCCTCATGGCGGTAAGTATCAGATGACTGAGACTCAGGCTATGGTAGCAAAAGTTCCGGTACAGAATGGAACGACGGACAGTGTTTCTATGATGAGTTATGGATTCGATCCTTATCTTTCAAGCTGGAGCCCGTATCATGGAGCAGTATATGCAGTTACAGAGTCTGTGGCAAAGATTGTTGCAGCAGGCGGTGATTACAGGAAGATCCGTTTTACCTTCCAGGAATATTTCCGCAGAATGACAGAGGAACCGAAGAGATGGAGTCAGCCTTTCGCGGCTCTCCTCGGAGCATATGCAGCTCAGATAGGATTCGGCCTTCCGTCAATCGGAGGAAAAGACAGTATGTCCGGAACATTCCAGGATATTGATGTGCCGCCCACTCTTGTATCTTTTGCAGTGGATATGGCGCTTGACAGCGAGATCATCACACCTGAACTGAAAAAGGCGGGCAGCAAGCTGGTATGGCTCAGGATCGAGAAGGATGAATATGATCTGCCTGTCTACAGCCAGATCATGGATCAGTACGGAAAATTTACGGAGGATATCCGTGAAGGAAGGATCATTTCAGCTTATGCACTTGACCGTCACGGAGTAATCTCCTCGGTTAGCAAAATGGCATTCGGCAATGGCATGGGCGTGAAGATTGAGCATAATATGGACCCGAGAGATCTGTTTGCACCGGCATTCGGAGATATTATTGCAGAAGTTCCGGACGGAGAGGTCGGTAATCTGCACATCACCTACACTGTTATTGGTGAAGTGACAGATAAAGCTAAATTTGAATATGGCAACGTGGAGATAGGTCTGGATGAAGCAGAGAAGGCATGGACCGGAACGCTGGAAAGCGTCTTTGCAACGAAATCAGCGGCGGATTCAGATCAGCAGATAGAGGAAAAACTCTACGATGCATCAGACATTCATATCTGCAGTCATAAGATCGGACAGCCTACTGTGTTTATTCCTGTATTCCCGGGAACAAACTGTGAATATGACAGCGCAAAGGCGTTCGAACGGGCAGGGGCAAAGGTGATCACAAAGGTATTCCGGAATCTGGATGCTGCAGATATCAGAGATTCTGTTGCTGAATTTGAGAAAGCTATCGGACAGGCTCAGATGATCATGTTCCCCGGCGGCTTCAGTGCTGGTGATGAGCCGGACGGATCAGCAAAATTCTTTGCTACGGCATTTCAGAATGCAAAGATCAAGGAAGCGGTAGAGAAACTTCTCAATGAAAGAGATGGTCTGGCACTTGGTATCTGCAACGGATTCCAGGCGCTGATCAAACTGGGACTGGTTCCGTATGGAAAAATCACAGGCCAGATAGATGATTCACCGACACTTACCTACAACACGATCGGACGTCATATCTCAAAGATGGTCTATACAAAGGTAGTGACGAACAAGTCTCCATGGCTTGCAGAGGCACAGCTTGGCGGCGTTTACACTAATCCGGCTTCTCATGGGGAAGGACGTTTCGTGGCAAGCGAGGAATGGCTGGAGAAACTTTTCGCTAATGGACAGGTTGCTACGCAGTACTGTGATCCGGACGGAAGGATCAGCATGGATGAGGAGTGGAATGTAAATGGTTCCTACCGCGCTGTTGAAGGAATCACCAGTCCTGACGGACGTGTACTTGGAAAGATGGCACACGCAGAACGTCGTGGCGAATCTGTAGCTGTAAATATATACGGAGAACAGGATATGAAGATATTTGAATCTGGAGTAAAGTATTTCAGGTGAAAAATGTCGGTTAACGGATAAAAAAGTGTTGACATTTGGAGGAAGATGATAGTATAATAGCAAAGCGGGTTGCGGATGGTAACATTACGCAACCCAAATTATGGGGTCTTAGCTCAGCTGGGAGAGCATCTGCCTTACAAGCAGAGGGTCACAGGTTCGAGCCCTGTAGGCCCCATAAGAAAACAATATGGCGGAATAGCTCAGTTGGCTAGAGCACACGGTTCATACCCGTGGTGTCGCTGGTTCAAATCCAGTTTCCGCTACTATGGGGTCTTAGCTCAGCTGGGAGAGCATCTGCCTTACAAGCAGAGGGTCATAGGTTCGAGCCCTATAGGCCCCATGTAAAACCAAATATGGCGGAATAGCTCAGTTGGCTAGAGCACACGGTTCATACCCGTGGTGTCGCTGGTTCAAATCCAGTTTCCGCTACTTGAGAGCCTCTCGCATCAGTGCGGGAGGTTTTTCTGTAGCAGCTGTCTTTGCGGCTTTCCTTTATCAGCCTTTTATGTTAGAATATCTTCCAGGAACATCTACGGAGGATAAACTGCATGAAAAAAAAGAGTGTATATATACTGAAAATCATATTGGGTGGGTATCTTGCATTTATAGGCGTCAGCCTGTTTGTACTGATGCAGCAGCAGAAACCAAGCAATATGATTTCTCTTTCTGTTCTGGGCGCTATATCTGCCATGATCGGCATTATATATGCTGTATATTTTCTGATGAAAGTCCTTAATATAAAAAATATGGATCGCGGATCTGACAGCGGAAAATTCTGGAAGACTGCTGTCGGCAAGGCTGTGGCAGGAATCTGGAATAGTGTAACCGGAAAACTGACCAGGATTCATATGAAGAGAAGAAAGCAGGAGGCGTCTGACGCTACAGAGGAAATGCCCGTGGCAGAGATCCGCCAGATGGCAGCTCAGACAGCCTTAAATACAGGAGAAGAAGAAAAACAGGAAAAGATTCCGGCTCCCATGCCGGTTGTCGGAGAGGAAACCGGTGGCCAGGATGCAACACAGGATAAAGTGCAGAATGTAACGCCGGATGAAGCACAGAATGTAACGCCGGATAAAGTGCAGGATATAACACCGAATATAGCGCCAAATATGGCTCAGAATGTTACAGAATCTGAGCCTGTCAAAGAAGAAAATATTGTTTGGGATAACAGTAAGGGCAGTGAAGAGGAGAACGGAGAGACTGAAAAAGATGATAAAGACGATAATCAGAACAATGTTCTGAGAATATAACTGCGGGAGGTATAAAATGAGAGTTGGATTTGGATATGATGTTCACAGACTGACAGAAAACAGAAAACTGATAATCGGTGGCGTCGAGATCCCGTTTGAGAAGGGACTTCTCGGACATTCCGATGCAGATGTACTGCTCCATGCAGTGATGGACGCTCTTCTTGGGGCAGCTGCTCTTGGGGACATCGGAAAGCATTTCCCTGATACTGATCCGCAGTATAAAGGAATTTCAAGCATACAGCTCCTTAAGCATGTAGGGCAGCTTCTGGACGATAATGGATATGTGATTGAAAACATTGACGGGACAATTATAGCTCAGAGACCAAAGATGCGTCCTTATATAGATCAGATGAGGGAGAATATTGCTGAGGCTCTCCACATCGAAGTTGATCAGATAAATGTAAAAGCAACTACAGAGGAAGGACTCGGATTTACAGGGACGGGTGAGGGAATTTCCGCCCAGGCGGTCTGTGCCCTTGAGAAATATATGAATTACAGCAGTGAGGATGTGACGAAAGCAGGTTCCGCCGCCGGCTGCGGCGCGTGCTGCAGGAATATGACCGGAGGTGAAGAACAATCATGATTCTCCGGAAAATGGATCAGGCGGAGCACGGAAAGACGAGAAAGCTCTGGGAGGAAGTCTTTCCGGAAGACACGGCAGCATTTCTGGATTACTACTATTATATAAAGACGAGAGATAACAGTATCTATGTGATAGAAGAAGACGATGATATTCAGGCCATGCTCCAGCTCAATCCATATCAGATCCTCATCGAAGGGCAGAAGTATGCTTCGGATTATATCATTGCTGTCGCAACACGAAAGGAATATCGGGGCCGGGGATATATGGGTAATATTCTTCGCAGGGCACTGAAAGATATGTATGATGAGAAAATTCCTTTTACATTTCTAATGCCTGCCGCAGAAGCAATTTATACCCCATATGATTTCCGGTTTGTTTACAGCCAGAAAATCGGGGAGATTTCAGCTCTTTCGACAGAACAGGATTCGGATGCCTGTCTGCCGGAAACAAAGGCGAAAGGAGAAAAAGGAGGACATCATTCAGATGATGTACATATCCGGGAGTGTGTGCAGGTGAGGGATGCCGCTCTCTGGGATGCTGAAAATATGTCCTCCTTTTTTAACTGCAATTTTGCAGACAGATGGCAGGTATGTACAGTGAGAGATGCTGACTACTATCGGACCATGATCCTGGAACAGCAGAGTGAACGGGGCGGTGTGCGCCTCCTTCTGGAAGATGGACAGATTGTGGGAATGTTTGCATGGGCAGGGGAGGATGGCCTGGAGATACGTGAACCGCTTTATCTGGAAGGGTATGGGAAGTTTTTTGCAGATGAGGTAAGAAGCCTTGCCGCTGATAGAAATGCTTCGATCAGAGTCTATGGGTGTATTTCTGAAACGCAGTCGCCAACTCTCTTGTCGGCAGGGCATTCAGAGGAAACGGATATATATATAAAAAGTGTGACGAAATCCTGTATTATGGCAAGAATTGTATGTCTTCCAGCCTTGTTTTGCGCCTTGAAAGCGGAGAAAGATGCTTCACTGGACTGCTCTATTGCCGTGATCGATCCGATCCTCAACGGAAACAGCAGGATATGGCGTCTGGAAAGCCGGCAGGGAGAAGAAAATATTCGGATCAGAGAGACGGAAGATTCCGATGGAGTGATACCTGTGGCGGAGCTTACAGAGCTATTGTTTGGGAGGAAGACTGTGCAAGAACTGAAAAGCTCAGAAGATGTTATCATCTCGGATAAGCTCGAGGGCGAACTGGGGAAGATCCGGAAGCTGGAACGGGTGTTCCTGAATGAAGTTGTGTAAGTTTAGGAGTGGAAAAAATGGGAATTATATCTTATATTAAAGAGGAGATCCAGGTTATCCGGGAAAGGGATCCGGCTATCAAATCCAATATGGAAGTGTTCCTGTATCCAAGTTTCCGGGTGATCCTGCGATACAGGCTGGCGCATAAACTGTATCTGAAAAAGCATTATTTTCTGGCGCGGTGGATCTCACAGAGAGGAGCACGTAAGACCGGGATTGAAATACATCCGGGAGCTACGATCGGAAAGGGACTGTTTATTGATCACGGAAGCGGTGTGATCATCGGCGAGACTACAATTATCGGGGATAATGTGACTCTGTATCAGGGCGTGACACTCGGAGGTACGGGAAAGGAACAGGGAAAACGTCATCCCACTCTGGAGGATAATGTTATGGTAAGCGCCGGTGCGAAGATCCTGGGATCCTTTACTATCGGTGAGAATTCCAAGATCGGCGCAGGATCTGTGGTGCTCGAAGAAGTGCCGCCTAACTGTACTGTGGTCGGCGTACCGGGCCGTATCGTCAAGATGGACAATAAGAAAGTGCCCAGGATGGATATGGATCAGGTACATCTGCCTGACCCTGTGCTCAACGATATCCGCGAGCTTCAGCAGGAGAATATCCGGCTGCACAGTGAGCTGAGCAGACTGATCGAAGAAGTAAAGAAAGCCGGGAACGGGCCAGATGATATGAACAGTACAGATAGAAAAGAGATGACAGAAGCTTAACTGTCTGATTTTGAAAGGAGAAGCTATGAAGATCTACAATACAATGTCAAAACAGAAAGAAGATTTCACACCCCTTGAAGAGGGAAAGGTTAAAATGTATGTGTGCGGACCTACCGTATATAATTTTATTCATATCGGAAACGCACGTCCT
The DNA here is from genome assembly GCA_019115765.1 of Candidatus Mediterraneibacter stercoripullorum. Taxonomy (GTDB): domain Bacteria; phylum Bacillota; class Clostridia; order Lachnospirales; family Lachnospiraceae; genus Mediterraneibacter; species Mediterraneibacter stercoripullorum. The sequence goes on from DXCZ01000054.1 coordinate 57,642, forward strand.
ATGATCGTATTCGATACGGTGAGGAGATATTTTGAATACAAAGGCTATGACGTGAACTTTGTTTCTAACTTTACAGATGTAGATGATAAGATCATCAAGAAGGCCAATGAAGAGGGCGTTACAGCGGATGAAATATCCAAACGCTATATTGCAGAGTGCAAAAAAGATATGGAGGGGATGAATATCGAACCTGCTACAAAAAATCCTCTCGCAACAGAAGAAATCCCCGGAATGATCGAGATGATCAAAACGCTGATCGAAAAAGGTTTTGCCTACGAAAAGAACGGGACAGTATATTACCGCACTAGAAAATTTGCAGATTACGGGAAGCTTTCCCACAAGAATCTGGACGATCTACAGTCAGGCGGCAGGTCGCTTCTTGTGACCGGAGAGGATGAAAAGGAAGATCCGCTGGATTTCGTTCTCTGGAAACCGAAGAAGGAAGGTGAACCTGCATGGACTTCACCGTGGGGAGAAGGACGTCCCGGATGGCATATTGAATGCTCTGAAATGTCCAAGAAATATCTTGGTGAACAGATCGATATTCACGCGGGCGGAGAGGATCTGATCTTCCCCCATCATGAAAATGAAATCGCACAGAGCGAGGCTGCCAATGGAAAGCCATTTGCCAGATACTGGATGCACAATGGATTCCTGAATATTGATAACCAGAAAATGTCCAAGTCACTGGGGAACTTCTTCACGGTCCGTGAGATCAGTGAGAAGTATGATCTTCAGGTACTCCGTTTCTTTATGCTCAGCGCGCACTACAGAAGTCCGCTGAATTTCAGCGCTGAGCTGATGGAATCTGCGAAGAGCGGACTGGAGCGTATTGTTACTGCGGCAGAAAATCTGAAGTATCTGTCAGAGAAGGCACAGACAGACAAGATGACAGAGGATGAAAAGGCAAAAGCTGAGAAAGCCCAGGAGTTTACAGACAGTTTTGAACGCGCTATGGACGATGACTTTAATACAGCGGATGCTGTGTCAGCTGTTTTCGAACTGGTGAAATTTATCAATACAACTGCTGATGAGAACAGTTCAAAAGAGTACCTGGTAAGTCTTTCTGACCGCCTTCATAAATTGACAGATGTGCTCGGGATCATCGTGGACAGGGAAGAGGAAATCCTTGATGAAGATATTGAAGCGCTGATCCTGGAGCGTCAGGCGGCAAGAAAAGAAAGAAACTTTGCAAGAGCAGATCAGATCAGAGATGAGCTTCTTGCAAGAGGAATCATTCTTGAGGATACGCGAGAAGGAGTAAAATGGAGAAGAGCCTAGATTTTGGATTTGAACATTATCTTCGTGAGATGCCGGGGGTGAAAGAAATCGACGCGGCTTCCTGTTCGCCTCTGGTCCTGGCCTATATCGGAGACTGCATTTTTGATCTGATCATTAAGACAATGGTAGTGGGAAAGGGAAACCGGCAGGTTCATAAGATGCATGAGGAGACGAGCCATTATGTTCAGGCATCGTCTCAGTCATTTATGATGCGTGCCATGCAGGAATGTCTGACAACAGAGGAACATGCTGTTTACAGACGTGGAAGAAATGCAAGAAGTGTATCCCCTGCCAAGAATCAGTCCATTACAGACTACCGCAGAGCGACCGGGTTCGAGGCCCTGGTCGGATACCTTTATCTGAAAGGCGAATATAAGAGGCTGATCGAACTTGTGAATATCGGGCTTCAGAGCATGAAAGAGGAAGAGCAGGCGGAAGACAGCCAACAACAGGCACGGGAACAGAAAGGATAGAAAAATGCAGGAAAACAGAAACGGCGGAAACGAAGAAAAAAGAAAAGATCATACACTTGTAATTGAGGGAAGAAATGCTGTGCTGGAGGCATTTCGATCGGGAAGAACGATCGACAAGGTTTTTGTCCTGGACGGATGCCAGGATGGTCCTGTGCGTACTATTGTGCGGGAGGCAAAGAAGCATGATGCGATTCTGAATTTCGTCTCAAAAGAAAGGCTGGCTCAGCTGTCTGAGACCGGGAGACATCAGGGAGTTATTGCATATGCGGCGGCTTATGACTACTCGGACGTTGAGGATATGCTTAATCTGGCGGCTGAGAGAGGAGAGGATCCGTTTCTGATCCTTCTGGATAATATAGAGGATCCCCATAATCTGGGCGCGATCATCAGAACAGCTAATATTGCGGGCGCCCACGGAGTTATTATCCCGAAGAGGAGAGCTGTCGGCCTGACGGCAACTGTAGCAAAAACTTCAGCAGGTGCGCTGAACTACACTCCGGTGGCGAAGGTGACGAATCTTGTCCGTACGATGGAGGATCTGAAGAAACGGGGACTCTGGTTTGTCTGTGCGGATATGGATGGAGAATCCATGTACAGACTGAATCTGACAGGGCCGGTCTGCCTGGTCATTGGCAGTGAAGGAGAAGGCGTGAGCAGACTGGTCAAAGAAAACTGTGACCTGGTAGCCGGAATTCCCATGAAAGGAGAAATCAACTCTCTGAATGCCTCTGTGGCTGCGGGTGTCCTGGCCTACGAAGTGGTCCGGCAGAGGATCGCATCGGGACATTAGAACCTCGGAAAGAGTGAAAATGTAAAATGTCAAAGTATGATAGAATGACAGATGAACAGCTGATACAGAAACTGAGATCGGGTGAACGTGAGGTCATGGATTATATTATGGTGAAATATAAATCCATGGTAAGGCGGAAAGCGCGAGCGGTCTTTCTCCTTGGCGGAGAAAATGATGATCTGATCCAGGAGGGGATGATCGGGCTGATCAAAGCAGTACGGGATTATGATGTGTCCCAGGGAAGTTCTTTTGCAAGTTTTGCAGAGCTATGCGTATCGCGGCAGATGTATTCAGCTATAGAAGCTTCAAAGCGTAAGAAACACATGCCCCTTAATTCCTATATTTCTCTATATGAAGAAAGCGATACAGAGGGGGACGGGAAAAATATGCCGCTGATCGATACGATCGAGCCGGATAGGGAAACTGATCCGGAGGCTCTTTATTTCAGCAGAGAATATACAGAAGCGTTTGTTGAACAGCTGAAAGGAAAACTGAGTTCACTGGAAAATCACGTACTCTATCTTCATTTAATGGGAACGGATTACAGAACAATCGCTGAACTGCTGGGTAAGAGTCCCAAGTCTATCGACAATGCCATTCAGAGGATCCGGGGGAAGGCGGAGAAGATGCTGAAGCAGACAGACTGATAAAATGACAGAAAACATAATAAGATACATAATGCATGATGAAAGGAAAACAATATGACAAAAAGACGATTCGGTAATATTCTGCTGGCCTTTCTTGCCTTTGGGGCCGTTCTTCTTGTGATGTACGGAAGCTCTTTTCTGATCTCAGCTGTATCCGCTGTAGCAGGCGCGCTTCTTCTTGGCCCTGATAGAGCAGATATGATTTACAATTTCATGATGGATAATATGAATCTGTATTCATTTCTGGTTTATGCCGTTGCGTTTGCCATGGTAATGTTATGGTATTATTTTGCCGTTGTTGCTCCTATAGGGACAAAGGTTTATACAGAAGAAAGCACGAAGCGGATCACTCCGGTGTGTTTCGGATGGATCGCGCTTCTGGCATTTGCTCTTGAGCACGCTACATCATTGATCGTGGCGGCTGTAGCAGCAGCTGCACCACAGGCCTTTTCAAATTATGAGTCCATGGTGGAGAGCTCAGGACTGAGCGAATACTCCATAATGTGGTATTTTGCAACACTGATTCTTCCGCCGCTGGTTGAGGAGATCGTTTTCAGGGGACTGATCCTGACCTATCTCAGGCGTGCAGGGATCGGAGTTGTTCTTGCTATAGGTATCCAGGCTGTCCTTTTTGGCGTATATCATGGAAATCTCATACAGGGAGTCTATGCGGCAATCCTTGGAATTGTACTCGGATATCTGGCGATCAGATACAACAGTCTTGTTGCGCCTATGTTTATGCACTTTTGCTTTAATCTGTTCGGTACTCTGCTTGTTGATCTGGAGAACAGATTTCTGACGGAACCGGTTCTGATGATGCTTATTCTTCAGAGCATTCCGCTTTTTGTGCTGGCAATTGCCATGATCCAGCTGAGGATCGGAGAGAAAAAGAAGAGGAGAGTATAATTATGAGATTTGTGATCCAGCGAGTGAAAGAGGCTTCCGTCCGGGTCGATGGAGATATAGTGGGTGAGATCGGAAAGGGATTCCTTGTTCTGATCGGTGTTTCGGATAAGGACACAGAGGAAACGGCGGACAAGATGATACGGAAAATGACGGGTCTGCGGATTTTTGAAGATGAAGAAGGAAAGACGAATCTTTCTCTGGAAAGTGTGGGCGGAGAGCTGCTCCTTGTCTCACAGTTTACTCTGTATGCAAACTGCAGAAAGGGAAACCGTCCCAGTTTCATCGAGGCAGGAGCACCGGATAAAGCCAATTCGCTCTATGAATACATAATCCGGAAATGCAGAGAAACCGTGCCCTCGGTACAGACCGGGAGATTTGGCGCGGAGATGGAGGTCAGCCTGATCAATGACGGGCCCTTTACCATACTGCTTGATTCAGATACGTTGTAGAAGAACAAAGAGTTCCGCTTGCGGAACTCTCGCGCCGAGCGCGGTCGCTTTAGCGGCTAACTTTCGCTTCGCGCGAGTGCGCATCCCGCGGAGCGTTTTTATTTCATAGGAACGCAGTTTCCTATGAAATAAAAAATGCCCTGCTGAACAGATCCGTATGGACTGTACAGCAGGGCAAAAAATAAGAGCTGTCTAGGGGACTTGAACCCCCGACCTCCGCCTTACCAAGGCGACGCGCTACCGACTGCGCCAAGACAGCTTACCGCACATGTTCTGTGCACAATGACTAATATACACTATATTTTACGACGTACCAATAGCTTTTTAACAACATTTTATTAACATTTTGCTCAAAAGAGAATGTTTGCTATAAACTAAATAAGTCTGTTTGAAAAAATAGACAAAATCAAAAGGGGACCAAGAGGGGACCAAAAAAAATAACATAAAAAGGAGGAAAAACGAACATATGTCATCGCTTTGGCGATACTTTTTTAAATTGATACGATATACGCGTTAACATCACATATATATAAGAAAAGATAATTGGTTTTCTATATTTTTGACAAAAAAACTGACAAAATATCTAATAATTTCGTTATTATAATCGTCTTGATTCTTACGATTTTTCCTATAAGAATGAATATTCATGTTCAAAGCTTATTTATCTACTATTTATCTCTATTATGCGTATCGCCGTCCGTTATTACAATATAATATTCTTCATTTGTGCAATCCCAAAACATATTTCCTAATTAACGAAATAAAAAAATTCCCTATAATATTCCGATGAATATCTATGGGTAATCATGTATACGTTTTTTTGTTTTGTTTCGTTTTCGCAAAAAAATATATTATATTCTTTTTGAGATGTAACCACAACACGAAAACGGTGTGAGAGATTAAAATATTAGTTATGCGAATTACCGGCTGTCACTTACGTAATTTTGACTTCGCTCATGCACTGTCTGTTAAGCAGTGTCCTGATGCATTATGTTGTATCGTTGGGCAGTCACTCAGGCTGCATCAGCATTGGA
>DXCZ01000055.1 GCA_019115765.1 Candidatus Mediterraneibacter stercoripullorum
TATCAGACCACGGAGGACGATATGGAGGAACTGATATCCATCGGCACGGTGGGCCTGATCAAGGCTGTGGACACTTTTGACCATGAAAAAGCCAGTAAACTGGCCACTTATGCGGCGCGGTGCGTGGAGAAACCTATCCTCTCACTAATGCGGTTTTACGTCCTGAAGAGATTCCCCTTTACAGATCAAAGCCGCACTGGAGGGTATTTGCCAAATATTCTGATGAAATCTACCTGATGTGCAGAACAGAGGACAGCATTGTAAGGTATGCGCCTCTTTGTATCCATACCTTTCAATTGATAGCCCCGCGCAAGCTCTTAGAAGCACAGTTATTCAATCAACAATATCACAGCTACGAGGAGATCAAAAATGTTCCCGACCGATTGCGCTGGTGCCGTCATCACATGGGGCTGATGCAGAAAGAGGTGGCAGAGCGGATCGGAGTATCCAGGGAACATTACATAGATTTTGAGATGGGAAACGTTGACTACTATCCAAAAGAAATCGTGGACAGGCTGGCTACTCTTTACCATATACCGGTTGATGATCTGCTGGATGACTACAATCGTTTTCAGTATAAAGGTCAAGGAGAACTGCTGAGGGAATGCCGCGAGAAAATGGGCTTAAAGAAAAAACCTTTCGCGAGACTGCTCCATGTACATCCAAATACATATCGGGACTGGGAGGCTGATAAGAAGCGCATGTTTAAAATAACATGGAATAAATATTTTCGGGATATTGTCGATTTATAGAGCGCACACAAAGCAGACGTTCAATCTTTATATGGATTGTCCGTCTGCTTTTTCTTTCGCTGCTGTTCTTATGATCTCACCAAGCAATTGTATTTTCTGCTCGGAAGAGCAATTTAATTTGCTGATATACTGGCTTACCATATCGGCGTGGACGCCTGCCGCCCGGACTGCCAGTTCACGTCTGCCCTCTTCTGTTTTCGGATAATGAACAATCACATTGATCGGAACACTTTTTCTTGCGATACCACACACCTCCCCGGTATTTCAATTTATGAACGAGAAGTTGTCCTCTATTCCCTCCACATAATTCTCTTTTTGCTTCACGAGATAAACTTTCTCCCGCCAATGGCTCCGCCAGAATGGAAAGATCGTGAACAACTCTGGAATGCTGTGGAAAGGGCTGAGAAAACCAAAGACGGCAGGCTTGCCAGAGAATTTGTTGTTGCTCTTCCTATTGAACTGTCTAAGGAAGCACAGATTTCATTTCTCCGGGATTTCATACAAAAGAATTTTGTTGATATGGGAATGTGTGCTGATTTTGCGATCCACGACACAGACGGTCATAATCCTCATGCCCAAATCCTGCTTACCGTCCGCCCACTGGAAGCTGACGGGACCTGGCAGTATAAGACACAGAAAGAATACCTCTGTGTCAGGAATGGGGAAGAAAAAGGCTTTACCGCCTCCGAATTTAAAGCTGCTCAAACAGAGGGGTGGGAAAAACAATACCCTTATAAAGTCGGAAAAAAGAAAGTATATATGACACCTTCAGCCGCACAGGAACATGGCTATATAAGAGCAGATAAGCATCCGAAAAGCACCCGTTTCGGCAGGCAGAATCCTGTCTCAGAACAATGGAACAGCGAGGAGCAGCTTTGCGATTGGAGAAAAGCCTGGGCGGACGCCGTCAATCATACTTTACAGGAACATCAGATTGACGCCCGGATAGATCACCGCAGCTTTGCCGATCAAGGACATGATGAACAGCCTGCCATCCATGAGGGATACCATGCAAGAGATATGGAGAAGAAAGGATTGATTTCCGACCGCTGCGAAATCAACCGGCAGATCCGATCAGACAACCGACTCTTCCGGGAATTAAAACAGCAGGCAGAAAAGCTGGCAAAGACAGTCAGCGAAAATATCCATTCCATCGCAAAACGATTGGAACAGCTCCGGGGCACAATGATCATGATCCGCTATTATCTGTTCCATAACCGTATGCAGGCATCCTCCGCCAGAGAATGGATTTCTATGATCACACCGGTTTTGAAGAAATACAAAGCTATCACAAAGGCGATCCGGACAAAGCAGTCAGAAAAGGAATCTCTTCAGTACAGAAAAAGAAACTCAGCTTTTTGCAACCGGTTCAGTACTATCAGATCAGCCAGAAGATCACGACTCTTACTGAGGATATTGAAGAATTGCTGTCGCAGAAAGAACGGCTTATCTGTAATAATTACTTTCACAATGAATCCGAGATAAAGACGAGTGAAATCACTCTTAAAAATCAGAAAGATTTTTTAAAGAAACTGGATGTACAGTATGACAACTTATCTGATCAGCTGACAGAAAATCAAAAACGGTTTCAGAAAATCAAAGCAGACGTCACTCCCGAAAAATCAGAGGAACTGTTCGATGCAAGAGTTGATGAAAGAGATACTGTCAGGGATATAGATCACCTGCTTGGTGAAGATCTGGAAACTTTCCGTGAACAGGCTTATCAAAAGCGTGCTTTATGGAAAATGGAACGCAGAAAAAAACAGCCTGTCCAACTGAAGAAAAAAGTGCATGATCATGAACGGTAACAGGCGGCACTAAGTACCGCCTGTTACTCTATCACATGATTAATTAGACTCTTATCGAGGGCTTACACCTGTCTAGCAGCCCTGTCAGGAATAAAGCTTCTGTTCTCTACTCCTCTTCAAAGATCTCTTTCCCGTTTGTCTCAATGACTTTTTTGTACCAGTAGAAGCTGTCCTTTTTGAAGCGCTCCAGTGTGCCGCCCTCCTCTTCTTCCCGGTCCACATAAATGAAGCCATACCGCTTCTGATATCCGTTCAGCCAGCTCAGAAGGTCGGTGAAGGACCAGGTGCAGTAGGCCAGTACCTGGCAGCCCTCTTCCACAGCTTCTCCCAGCGCCTTGATATGCTCCTTCAGGTAGCAGATCCTGTACTCGTCATGTATCTGACCGTCCTCAGTCTTCTTGTCAAACGCTCCCAGTCCGTTCTCAGAGATGACTATGGGCAGCGCATAGCGGCTCGTAATCTCTCTACAACAGAACTGAAGTCCCGAGGGATCGATACTCCAGTCCCAGTCTGTGGTCATCAGATACGGATTGGCCGGATTTTTGTAAATCCCCGGCATCCCCAGCTCCTGGGCAGAGCCCTTAATACCGGTCGTGTTCATAGTCCCATAGGGAGTGGCCCCGTCCATGGGATTGTACTCGCACACACAGCTCTGGTAATAGTTCACGCCCATAAACGTGATTTGTGATGCCGCCTGTCTGAGAATCTCCTCGTCTCCATCAGCCATGTCCGGCGCAATCCCCTTTTTCTTCAGATATGTCATCGCCGCAACAGGATAGCGCCCGTATGCATAGACATCCATCCACCAGTAGTTTTTCAGGTCATCGTAGTTGGCTTTTGCCATAGCGTTGATAGGCCTGCAGTCCAGGGCATAGGAGGGGGTGTAGGCAAAGCTTGCCCCTATCTGTCCCTTTCCTCCCATCTGCCGGTAGGCCAACACCGCCTTTGCATGAGCCATAAACGCATGATGATTGACCTGGTAGAACATTTTCTGGTCATCAAATTTACCCGGCGGATGCTGGGCTGTCAGCCATCCCAGCGAAGTAAATATATTCTGCTCGTTCAGAGTGATCCAATACTTCACCTTGCCGTCAAACCTAGAAAACAGCGTTTTTGCATAATGTACATAATCATCGATGATGCGGGGGCTCTCCCACCCCTGATACTCATCGACAAGGGCCTGGGGCAGATCCCAGTGGTAAATGGTCACCATGGGCTCTATGTTGTATTTCAGGCACTCATCAATGATATCCTGGTAAAAAGCTATTCCCTCCTCGTTAACCTCTCCGGTCCCCTCAGGGAAGATCCTGGCCCATGAGACAGAGAAGCGGTATGTATTCAGCCCCATCTCTGCCATCAGTGCGATATCTTCTTTGTACCTGTGATAGTGATCCACTGCCACATCCCCTGTAGTGGCTTTGTAAGTCTTGCCCGGGATGCGCACAAACGCATCCCAGTTCGTCATCCCTTTTCCGCCTTCCTTCCATCCACCTTCAATCTGATAGGCGGCAGAAGCACTTCCCCAGAGAAATCCCTCCGGAAATCCTGCTGCTCTCATCTGTTCCATGTCTCTTCCTCCTTTTATTTTCGATTAACGTACTATCAGTATCTCATCCAGTTCCTTCACCAGTCCGGAGGAGGTGGCAGAGACATCCGCAAATGCATCCGTGTTGGATACGATAACCGGAGTCGTGATGTCATATCCCGCCTTCACGATCTCATCCTTGTCAAACTCCAGGATAACTTCTCCCTTCTTGACTGTATCTCCGGAGGCCTTTTTCGGATAAAAATATTTTCCTTCCAGATTTACCGTGTCCATACCTACATGTATCAGCAATTCCACACCATCATTGCTGGTCATTCCGACTGCATGACCGGTCTCAAACATCATATCTATTTTTCCGTCAAAGGGGGCTGCCACTTCTCCCTTCTCCGGGATGACAGCGGCGCCTTTTCCCAGGATTCCCTGTGAAAATGTAGCGTCCTTCACCTGCTCCAGCGGGATGCACTCTCCCTGTATAGGGCTCGAAATACGGATTTCTCTTCCCTCCGGAAGGGGAGCGGCTGCAGGCTTGGCTTCTTCTGCCAGAATATCCTCATCGTCCTCGTCCACAATGTCTTCAAAACCGATCAACATAGTAGCGATAAATGCCACAATGATTGTTATGACAATGGTAAGGGCTGCTATCAGAAGGCTGGCCGCTCTGTCCTCCTCCACATACTGAACAATCGTCACGATTGCCGGTGTTGCGATACCAAAGCATTTCATCTGAAAAAATCCACCGAAGAGTCCACCTGCGACAGCTCCGATGCAGGCTCCCAGCATTGGCCTTTTCAGTCTCAGTGTCACACCGTAGAGAGCGGGCTCTGTAATACCTGCCACAAGTGCGGAGAATGCGGAAGAGCCTGCCACCTGTTTAAAATCTTTATTTTTGCTCTTTACGGATACGGCAAGAGAAGCAGCACCCTGCGCCATGTTGGAGCAGAGCTCACCGATACAGATAAAGTTCTCATACCCGGTTGTGGCAATCATACCAAGCTTTATCGGGGTAAATGCATGGTGCATGCCAGCCATGACAACAAACGGATAAATACCGGCCACCAGTCCGATAGCGATAAAACCGAGCTGGTCATGGATAAAGTATACGACATCTGACAGGACATTGCCGAGGATTACCCCCAGAGGTCCCAGTACGATCAGGGCAATCGGTGCCTCGATCAGCACCACCAGCATGGGGCGCAGGAAGTTCTTGGTCACCACGGGCGTAATCTTATCTGCCAACTTCTCCACATACTTTAGGGACCATACTGCCAGGATGATCGGGATGACCGAGTAGGAATAGGAAGCATAGGTAACCGGAATAAAGCCGAGGAATTTTACCACCTCCCCTGCCTCATTTGCATTACTCATCAGAGAAATAAAATTGGGATGGAGCATGATAAGCGCAATGCTCGCCGCATAGTACATATTTGTCCCGAATTTCTTTGATGCAGAAATGGCAATCAAAACAGGCATAAAGAAAAATGCTCCGTCTCCCATAACACTTAACAGGTTATAGGTATTCCCTTCTGTATCAAGCACACCTATCATGGGCAGCAGCGTCAGAAGCACCTTGATCATGGCTGCGCCGATGATTGCTGGAATAACCGGCGCCATAATGCCGGAAATCGTGTCCATCAGCATAGAGACGATTCCCTTCTTTTCCTGCTTCTGGGGTGCCTTCTTCGGAGCCTCGTTTGAGAAGTTGCCAAGCTTATTCAACTCTGCAAAGACATTGGCCACGTCATTTCCTATGATGATCTGGTACTGTCCTGCCTTCTTCATCACTCCCATAACGCCTTTTGTCTTTTTCACTGCCTCGTCGTCCACAATGGACTCGTCTTTCAGCGTGAATCTTAGCCTGGTCATACAGTGTACAAGGCTGATCACATTTTCTTTTCCTCCTACACGCTGCAGGATTTTCTTTGCAACACTTGCGTAATCCATATCTTCACCTCATTAGAATAATTAATATATGTATCCCGGAAGTATCCGGAAAAAGAAAGACCTAGCCTTAAAGAGCACATTTTCCCGGGAAATGTGCCCTTCAGGGCCAGGTCTTGCTTAACTGAATAATAACAAACCTGCGAACTAGCGGTGCTGTTCGTCCAGTATTCTCTTTATATGAATCAGCAGATACAGCTCCTCATCTATGCTGATCCGGTATCCGTACTGCTTTTCAATGAATCGGGCCACCTTTTCCACCCCCGTATAGGCATGCCCGTTTTGTGCCACCATTGCCTGGTATATCTCCTCCATGCTATCTTGATAAACCTCACCGTCCAGGGCTCTGGCTGAGAAGAATTTTAAATGTGTCAGAAACCTCTGATAGGACACAGAATCCTCGTCAAATTCAATCCTGAAATGTATTTTTACAATCTTGATAATGGCATTAATTAGCTCTGTCATCTTCTGCACATCTGAAACCTCGCTGCTCTCAAGCTCTGAGGATATAATGTGCATGGCGATAAATCCCGCCTCGTCTTCTCCCAGATCAATATCTGTCATCTTCCGTATCCACTCAATGGCCTCCTTGGCCACCCTGTATTCCTGTGGATAAAATTTTCGAATTTCGTGTCGCATCAGATTCTTAAGGCTAATTCCGCTCTGGTATCTCTCCACAGCGGAATTGATGTGATCTGTCAATGTCACATAGAGGGTATCTCTCACCTTCAGTCCTGCTTCTCTAGAAGCATTGACTACCTTGCCGGCAATCTCCAGATATTTCTCCGAGATTTCTCTCACCACCTGCTGGAGCCTGTAATTATCCTCCGCACTCTTCAGACAATAAATCTTCTCCACGCGGGACTTGTCCAGCTCTTCGCCCTTTGTCTTTTTAAAACCAATCCCGGCGCCGGTAATGATAATTTCCCGGCCGCACGGATCCAACGATACAACTGCATTTGTATTCAGAACTCTGATGATCTTCACCTGTTCCTGCCCCCTCCAGCAAGCATCCAAAACGGCTTTACTATAAAAAAAACTGCCCATAATACTATTATCCCAATCAGTATTATAAACAGTCTTGCTTACCATCACGTAATAACAAACTTAATTTATGTGTATATATTAACAGTTCTCAGTTCATTTGTCCATAGCTATATTTATTTTCATCATATATCATAATTCCCTTCTTTGATTTTTATGTAATATTCCCAAAATCATTTTCTCCGCTTCAGACAACATGTGGCACTATACCGCTCATCTCAATTCCACAAAATGTATGGATGTTCACCACGTCAGTATAGAAATTCGCCCAAGAACACGGACGAAATTTGTTGATGAAAGAGCCTTTTTGACCTATGTTAATTTCACCTTTTGAAAGTTGTCCATACTTTGCTTTTATACGCATATGCGTCTATATTACCGTTTACTCATTTGATACTATATGATATAATAGCTTATGTCATATATCATATAATGAGGAGAAACGCAATGAAAGAAAATGAGAATTACGTTGCCATTTATTCCCGAAAATCAAAATTTACCGGCAAAGGCGAAAGTATCGGAAATCAGATAGAACTCTGTAAAGAATACATTCAGACTCATTATGCTGAAATCCCAAAGGATCATATTTTAGTATATGAGGATGAAGGCTTCTCCGGCGGCAATCTAAACCGTCCAGGTTTTAAGAAGATGATGGAAGCTGCAAGAGAACGCAAATTCAAGGCAATCATTGTTTACCGTCTTGACAGGATCAGCCGTAATATTAGTGATTTCTCTAATCTGATTGAAGAATTGTCGAGGCTGGACATTGCTTTCACATCCATCCGAGAGCAGTTTGATACAGGTACACCAATGGGACGAGCCATGATGTATATCGCTTCTGTTTTTTCCCAGCTGGAACGTGAAACTATAGCTGAGCGTATCCGGGATAATATGCACGAACTGGCAAAAACCGGACGGTGGCTTGGAGGCACAACTCCCACCGGATATGCTTCAGAATCAGTCCAGAAGGTCACCATAGACGGAAAGGCAAAGAAAGCCTGCAAACTGAAACTGATACCGGAAGAGGCAGAGATCATCAAATTGATCTTTGATCTATATATTGAATATGACTCATTGACAGCCACAGAATCGGAATTAATGAAACGGGGGATCAAAACAAAGAATAATAAACACTTCACCCGTTTTTCCATAAAATCCATTTTACAGAATCCAGTCTATATGACCGCAGATGAAACCGCCTACGATTACCTTGTAAAAGAAAATACAGATCTGAACTCTGATAAGAAAGATTTTGATGGCATCCATGGCATTATGGCATATAATCGTACCCGTCAGGAAAAAGGAAAGACAGCCACCTATCTTCCGCCCGATGAGTGGATCGTAGCAGTAGGCCTGCATCCGGGGATTATTCCAGGCAAGATATGGATTTCCGTCCAGGATTCCCTCAACCGGAATAAAAGTAAAGCCTACCGTAAACCCCGAAATAATGAAGCATTACTCACCGGCTTATTATACTGTACCTGCGGTAACCGTATGTACCCGAAGATCAGCAAACGGAAAACTGCGAATGGTAAACCGATCTATACTTATGTATGCAAGCTGAAAGAACGCAGCAAACGCACGCTTTGCAACAGCAAAAATGCCAATGGGAATACCCTGGATGTGGCTGTTATCGAGCAAATCAAACTGCTTGAGGATGACAAAGGCTCTTTTATCGATCAGCTGGAGCAAAGCAGGAAATTCTATACAAGAAACCGGGCAGTCTATGAAGAGCAGCTTGCTTCTATGCGGAGAGATAAATCCGATATTGAAAGAAAAATCGAAAGGCTGGTTGATTCCCTTGCAGAGCTTAGCGACAGTATAGCGAAAAATCATGTGGCAAAACGGATCGAACAGTTAAATCAGGAATCTGTTGAGATAGATTCCCGAATTCATGAAATGGAAGGACTGACTTCACAGCATGCTCTCAGCGATATAGAATTTGATGTTATGCGTCAGTTATTATCAGTTTTCAAAGACAGTATTGATGAAATGACCGTAGAACAGAAACGCTCTGCAATCCGTACTCTAGTCCGTAAAGTCGTGTGGGACGGCGTCAATGCTCATATTATCTTATTTGGCGCACAGGATGATGACATTGAGTATCCGCCGCTCTCCCAGCTCAGCAATGAAACAAACGCTGCGGAGGATGACTTCGAAGAACTGGAACGGTTCAGTGACGTGGATTACGAAGATGATGACGATATCCTCACAAAAACCCATCGGGGAGAGGATAGCAAATGAGCTTCTGATGTATTTCCGGGCGAAGAAGAAGACGGCCCGGGAGACGTCCTATTATGAACCCATCGGCACAGACAAGGAAGGAAATGAGATTCATCTTTTGGATATCATGGAAAGCGGCGAGCGGGACGCCTTCTCCCAGGTAAGCCTGAAAGCGGACAGTAAAAGGCTGTATGAGCTGCTGGGCGAGGTCCTGACCCCGCGGGAGCAGAAGGTGTTGATCATGCGGTACGGACTTTACAATGGAAGAGAGTATACGCAGCGGGAAATCGCCGGGGAGCTTGGGATTTCCCGCTCTTATATCAGCAGAATCGAGAA
>DXCZ01000056.1 GCA_019115765.1 Candidatus Mediterraneibacter stercoripullorum
TTGATTTGGCTAATCTTATTATACCAAAGATCAGGTGCTATTTTTATGTCAAGGCACCAATAAAATGTATTTTTTACCAGATAAATCAAGCATCAGCAAGGATTATACTGGTGGGAAAGTTGAGTAAATAACTGCAAAAGTATCAAGATTTGATATAGGATAATAGATAATACCGATATTCAGGAGTGACTATAGACAGCTGCTGGATATCGGTATTTTAGTTAGCAGTTAAAATCTTCTTACTAATTTCTGTTTTGTATAGATTGCATAAAAAATGAGAAGTATTTATGGTAATTTGTGGAATATTAAATAACCTATTGACGAAAGTAAAAATATAAAGTATACTGATTTTAACAAAAAAATGTGTACCGATACACAAAAGAAATATTTTAAAGCTGAAAATTGAGCGCATTGAGCGCTTTATTTTTAAAGAAAAATGTGTATCGTTACACATCATAAAGAAAAGGAGATGAGATATGAATGAAAGATGCTATTAAGTTCACAGTGGTGGGGGCCGGAAGTTCCTACACGCCGGAACTGATCGAGGAGCTGGCAATACGCCGTGATCAGTTACCGGTCAGAGAGGTGATGTTGTATGACATTGATGAGAGTCGACTGGAGATTATGACGGGATTTATTAAAAGATTTTCCGCAGCGTTGGGATTCGATGTGAAGATCAGCATGACTACAGATCTGAAGCGTGCGTTGGACGGGGCCCAGTTCGTTGATACTCAGATTCGCGTGGGTGGAAATGCAGCTCGTGTGCGTGATGAGAAAATTCCACTGTCAATGGGGCTGGTCGGTCAGGAGACGACTGGACCAGGGGGAATGATGAAAGCCTTCCGTACGATTCCGGTTATGCTGAATGTGGCAAAGGTGATGAAGGAAGTTTCTCCTGAGGGCTGGCTGATCAATTATACGAATCCAACCGGTCTGATTACAGAAGCAATAACAAGATATACAGATACAAAAATTGCCGGATTCTGTTCAGGAGGAATTTTCCCGAAAATGTGGGCAAAAAGAGCCATGGGAATTGATTACAGTCGGGTACAATATGATTATGTCGGCCTGAATCATTTGAATTTTTCTACCAATATAACAATTGATGGCAGGCCGGTTACCGAAGAAGAATTTTGTGCAATTGCAAAACAGAATTATGAAGTAGATCTGGAACTAATAAAGCTGCTGGGGGCGCTTCCAAGTCCATATCTTCAGTATTACTATCATACAGGACGGAAAGTGGAAGCTCTGCGCAGTGCATCACAGACGCGTGGAGAGTATGTTCTGGAACTGGAAAAGGAAATATATGCCGCTTATGCAGACCCGACAAATGAAAAGAAGCCGGCAGCACTTGAAAAAAGAGGAGGCGGCGGATATTCAGAGGTGGCGATCGGGTTTGTCAATGCAGTATATAACAATATTGATACCAGCATGGTAGTAAATGTGCCCAACAAAGGGGCTGTTGATTTCCTGCCGGATGATGCTGTTGTTGAAGTAGGATGTCTTGTCAATGCCCATGCAGTGGCTCCTCTGCATGTAGCAAAAGTGCCGGTCATGGCTCGTGGATTAATCGCAGCAGTAAAAAATTATGAGCAACTTGCAGTTGAGGCTGCAGTAGAAGGTGATTATCGGAAAGCCATGCTTGCATTGCTGGCGCATCCGCTTGTACATGATTATGACGTGATCAATGAATTACTCCCCAGGCTCCTGGAGGCAAACCGTGAATATCTGCCTCAGTTTTATCCGAAGGGATAAACGGACGTTACAGGCTAAGGGGTGCAGCGATGAATTATATATTAGGGATTGATCAAGGAGCAACGAAGACACTTGCCGCATTAGCTGATCTGCAGGGGAATATTTTGGCGTATGGAAGTGCACCGGGCGGATATCATGCAGTTTCAGGTCTGGATCATGCAGTTATGCAGATCAGGACAGCCGCCGAAAAGTCAATACGAAAAGCAAATGTGGAAAAAAGCACATTGGTTTATGTGGGAGCCGGAATGACGGGAGCAGATTTTCCCTGTGAATATAGATTGCTGGAGGATGCACTGTATCATGAGTTTAAAGCTTCCAATATAGTTGTAAATGATTGTATGGCGGCTTTGCGGGCAGAGTCCACTTCTGTTAACAGTATGATAATCTGCGGCGGAACAGGCTTGAACATCGGTATTCTTGCTCCAGATGGACAGCAGTTTGTATTTGGATATTATATTGATGAATGCTGGCAGGGGGGTGTCTCGATCGGACAGCATGCATTACGGATGGTTAAAGACGCAAGTCTTGGAATTAGGCCCGAAACAAAGCTGACGCTGCGTGTATTGGAATATTTTGGAGAACAGACTGTAGACAGTATGCTGGAACAGATTTATACCAAAAATGGAAGAGAAAATCTTCGGTATCTGGTTCCGGTTGTTATGGAATGTGCAGCCCAGGGAGACAAGGCGGCTTTGGAAATACTGAGGTTTTTCGCAGAGGGGTGCAGCAGATATGCTCTGGCAGGACTGAGAAGATATGACATGATGGAAAGGCCGGTTACAGTATATCTGTCAGGAGGGATTTTTAAAAATCTGGACTCTCCGCTTAATAAAATGCTTACCGAGTTATTGCGAAAGGAAAGCCCTCTTACTGAAATTATAGATGCTGAGTTTGAACCGGTAGTAGGAGGCGTGATGATCGCTCTTGAAAAGGCCTACGGCGGAGAAATCCCGTCTAGTGTGGCAAAGCAGGTGCAGTCAAGTGCACGTGCGGTCGGCCTTACTCGAAAAGGTTAATTGTTTGTTTTTTGCTTCTGGTTAAATGGTTTCGTAGTGATGGAACGAATGATAAGGAGAAAAAAGATGAAAAAGTATATGAAGAAAATAATTAGTTTATTACTGGTTGGAATTATGGTATTTTCACTGACTGCCTGTGGAGAGGGCGGAAATTCGGACGGCGGCGAAAATCAAGAAACGGACAGTGGTGAGCAGATTACTTTGAATTTCTGGCATGTATGGCCGACAGGTGAGATGGCTGACAGCGTGAATGAGTTTATTGAGCAGTACACGACAGAACACCCCAACATTAAAATCGAACAGACTTCGGCAATGCCTACCGATTATAAGAGCCGGAAATTACCCGTGGCTGTGGCAGGAGGAGAACAGGGAGATATTTTCTTTACATATGGAGCAGGGTACTCACAGTCTTTTGTGGATTCCGGGGCAGTTTTACCGTTGGATGACTATATGGAAAAAGATAAAACAGCAGACCGTCTGCTGGAGGGAGTAACAGAGAACTTTATTTATGACGGAAAAATTTACGGACTTCCGCTGAAAAACTGGTGTGTTGTCATGTATTGCAACAGTGAACTGTTTGAAAATAATAATATTGAATATCCGGAGACGTTTGATGACCTTTTAGACGTAGTTGATCAGTTTAACGAGCTGGGGATTACTCCGATGGCACTGGGCGGAAAGCAGGCAGTTGGAATCGAGCTGATCCAGAATGCACTGGCAGTAAAGACTGCAGGTGCCGAAGCGGTTACCGCAGCACAGAATGGTACAGGCAGTTTTGACACGCCAGAAATCGCACAGTCTGCTGAATTGCTCGTGGAACTTATGGAGCACAATGCATTTCCAGATGGTGTATTGGGACTTGATGCTCAGGAAGCTTCGATGGATTTTCACACCGGACATGCTGCAATGTTTGTTACAGGATCCTGGGAAGCACTCCAATGTGAATCTGAAAACAGCGATCTCAATGGAATTGTGAAACCAATCCCATTTCCTAATGTGGAAGGTGGAAAAGGCACGAGTCAGACCTCAGGCGGATCGATCGACTGTTTTATGATAAGCAAAAATACAGAACATCCGGATGAAGCGTTTGACTTTGCTGTAAAACTGGCTGAGTATCTGTCTCTGGAAGCATACAAGATTGGAGACAGCCTGCCAGCGTGGAAGGTAGACGTAGATCCATCTGAAATAAACCCAGTTCTTGCTGAGATAAAAGATTTTACAGACCAGTATGATCAGTATGCACTTGCATGGGATACGGCGCTGATCGGGGAAGCAATTGACACACATCTGACCCTTCTTCAGGAAGTGTTGGGAGGAGTGGTGACTCCGGAAGAGTTTGCAAAACAGATGCAGGAGGTTAATGAGAAGGTATTAGCATCTGAATAAAGCGGACATTTGCCTAGGAGGTTGATAATTTGGAAAAGGCATTAAGAAGTAAAAAGGCAATTTGTTTTTTCATCTTTCCTGCTCTGCTCTGGTTTCTGGCAATTGTCATGGTGCCGGTTCTACAGTCTACTTACTATAGTTTTCTTGACTGGGATGGATTTACGCAGGCAAAATGGGTGGGTCTGGCTAATTATAAAGAAATGTTTCAGAATGATCTATTCTGGCTGGCTATTGGAAATACACTGGTGTTGTCGGCAGGCTCGGTTTTTATCCAGCTGCCGCTGGCAATGATACTGGCACTTGTTCTTGCTTCCGGTGTAAGAGGAGAACGATTTTACCGAACAGTTTATTTTGTACCGGTACTTGTATCATCGACGGTAATATCTCAGCTGTGGATAAAGGTCTATCATCCGAGGTATGGGATGCTGAATACACTGCTGGATATGCTGCATCTGGAACAGTTTAAACATGAGTGGCTTGCGGATACCAGTACGGCACTAATGGCAGTATTGATCCCTATGGTATGGCAGTATATCGGATATCACATGCTTCTGTTTTATTCAGCTGCCAAATCTGTATCGCCTGATATTATCGAGGCGGCAAAAGTAGACGGCGCTAATAAAGTACAGACGGCTGTACAGGTTGTTATGCCGCAGATCATACCGATGATTCGCGCGTCCACTATTTTTGCAGTTATCGGTTCGCTGAAATCATTTGATCTAGTCTATATTCTGACCAACGGCGGGCCCTTGCATGTAACGGAGGTTCCCACACTTCAGATGTACACGGATATTTTCAGTAACAGGGATTACGGGTCTGCAAGCTCGATAGCAGTATTTCTTATTATAGAATGTCTGTTGTTGACGCTGCTTGTTCAGAAACTTTTCAGTAAGATTGAGAAAAGGTTTTAAAAGCAATACGGGGAAGGATGAATGGATTTATATGAAGAAAAAAACAAAAATTATTACACGCATCATACTTTTCTTAGTTGCTGTGATACAGTTGTTTCCCCTTTACTGGATGATTACGTTTTCTCTGAAAGGTAATCAGGAAATTTTCGGAGGAAATATACTGGGTTTTCCTCAGCAATGGTTATGGGAAAACTATAGGTCTGTTTTTGCGGAGACGAATGTACTTCGGTATATGGTCAACAGCATAATTGTTACTGGACTGACAATCTTTTTTACGCTGCTTCTTGCTTCTATGGCAACATATGCGATCGTCAGACTTAAATGGAAGTTGAGCAGAGCTGTAAATATGATATTTATGATGGGCATGATGCTGTCAATGCATGGGGTACTGCTTCCGCTGTTTATCAATCTAAAACCACTCCTGGATACGTATTGGTCGCTGGTGCTGCCTTATGTGGCGTTTAATCTTCCTCTTGCCATACTTATTCTTGTAGGAACGCTGGAGCAGCTGCCCCGGGAGCTGGAGGAGGCGGCATTTATTGACGGTGCATCTATTTACCGTATATTTTACACGATTATTTTACCGCTGCTGGCACCAATCTTATCTACAGTTGCAATCTTGACTTTCCTGTCGGCCTGGAATGAAATGATGCTGGCCGTGACCTTTATCAACAGTGATAGTGTAAAAACCATTACAGTCGGGATCATGGAACTTGTTGGTGAGTACTCTACCAATTGGGGACAGCTCGGTGCAGGGCTTGTTATTGCGACAGTTCCGATATTTATAATATATATTGCGTTAAGTGATAATGTTCAGAAAAGTCTGGCGATAGGAGCAATCAAAGGATAATTTGAGGAGGAGATTATGAAGAAAAATCCAAAATGTGTATGTCCCAATCTGCCATGTCCAATCCATGGATACTGTCAGATGTGTATTGCAGCATCGATTAAGATAAAAGCATTTCCAAACTGTATGGAACCAAATGTTGAAGCGTGCGGGGGCTGTCTTCCGAGGAAGCGGCCTCAGAGGACGATCGTATTTGATACATTTGAGGAAATGTCAGAAAAATGAGCAAGGATGATGGCAAGAACAGTGAAAGAAAAACCAGACGCACTGTTCTGTCTGCTGGCGGAAGAAAGCGCTGTCCGTACATATGAAATTCTGAAGAAAATGAGTGAACGGGGAGAGGCTGATTTTACACAGGCACGTTTTGTACAAATGATTGAGATTATTAGTCCGGAAGATCAGAAAGGAATGTGCTCGGCGTTTCTTTATGAGCATTTTTTCGAGCCGCTGGGAATCCGTGATGATCAGATCTGCCTGTTTAATACAGATGCAGAGGACATTGATAAAGAATGTGCGAATATGGATCGGTATTTGGAAAAAGCAGGAGATATTGACTTTATGCTCCTCGGAATCGGTCCGGATGGACAGCTGGGATTTAATGAGCCAGGAGAGCTTTTTGATCAGGGTATTCGTGTGAAGAACCTCTCCGAGTCCATGAAGCAGGAAGTGGAAAAGTGTATTTCGGCAGAAGTGTGTCCCAACCAGGGGATAACGATGGGAATGCAGCAGATCTTCTGTGCTGAGAAAGTTGTCCTTATGGCAGGAACGAAGCAGAAAGCCGATATTATGGCGAAGACATATGATACGCTTCCGCAGATTGCGATTCCGGCGACAGCAATGTTTCTGCTGAAAAATGGTACCGTTCTCATGGACAGAGAAGCAGCTTTACAGATTAATGGGATATAAGTGAAAATATGGGATTCGATGGAAAAAGGAGAAATCTATGGACGACAAGATGTTTGAAAAGAGGATAAAAAACGGAAAATGCTCATGCCCATATCTTCCCTGTCCATTACATGGAAACTGTGTGGCATGCGCGGCAAAAGAAATCAGGAAAGGCGGTTTCCCGAGCTGTATTGAAGCTATGGTGGAGGAATTTGGCGGCTGCTTAGAGCGAAAACGACCAATGAAAACTATGGTATGCGATACATTTGAAGAAATGTCACGGGCAAGTGCCGGACTGGTCGCATCAGCAGTACAGGCAAAACCAGATGCTTTGCTGTGTCTGGCTGCCGGAAATACAGCGATACGAACATATGAGATCCTGAAAGATATGCAAGATCGAGGCGAAGTGGATTTTTCACATACACGATTCGTGCAGTTGGATGAATGGCTGGATCTAGAGGATACAGATGAGAACTGCGCGGCCTTTCTGCACAAATACTTCTTTGATCCTGTAGGGATACGGGAAGATCAGCTGACTATGTTTAATATAAATGCAAAAGATCTGGATGAAGAATGCTACAGGATGGATGATTATATAACTGCTGCAGGGAATATAGACTGTATGCTGCTTGGAGTAGGTATGAACGGACACATAGCGCTGAATGAACCCGGGGATAACTTTGACAGCGGAACAAAGATTGTTGAGCTGTCGGAGACAACAAAAAAAGTGGGGCAGAAGTACTTTACAGGAAAAGCAGAGCTAAGCCGGGGAATTACGCTGGGAATGCGGCAGGTGTTCGATGCTAAACAGGTTATTCTGCAGGTGGGAACAAAGAGTAAAGCAGAGATAATGGCAAAAGTATATGCATCCCTCCCGCAGATTGATCTTCCTGCTACGGTTCTGTTTCTTGTGGAGAATGGCATTGTGGTTATGGATCAAGATGCGGCAAGTCTGATCGAGGGGATCTGACGGACCTGTTGGGGCGATAATCTTGACGGAATCTGGCCTGTCGAGTATACTGTATTTGTATATAGTGGAACGATACACAAGGAGGAATTTTATGGCTACTCTTTATGATGTTGCCAGGGAAGCTGGTGTTTCGAAAACCTTGGTGTCCAGGACGATCAATCATCAGCCGGGAGTAAGCCCTGAGAACAGGAAGAAGATTGAGGAAGCGATGAGAAAGCTTCAATATACTCCAAATCAAGTCGCACGTTCATTGGTATTACAGAAAACAAATATAATCGGTGTAGTTTTGGACAGTCTGTGTGAGCCCTATTATTTTGATTTTATCCGTGGTGTAGAAAACGGGGTTGATGATACTGGTCTGGAAGCTCTTTTTTGCAGCGGGAGAGAGCTTCCAGCGAAAAAGGACCGAATGATCAATTTTTTTTCACAGGGCAGAGTGGACGGAATTATCATTTATGGAAGTGCCACTGATGATATCAGCATTATCCGACGCCTTGCAAAAAGAACGTTTCCATTTGTAATTGTAGAAAATGAAGCGCATATAGAAGGAATTAACAGCATTGTTGTTGATAATGTCTCCGGTGGGGAGATGGCTGTAGATCATCTGGTGTCAAGAGGATGCAGAAATATATGGCATTTTACCGGTGATATGAAAAAAACGATTTCTCAAAGCCGAAAACAGGGATATTTAAACGGTATGAAAAAGCATGGACTGACGGTTACTCCGAAAATGATCATCGAAAGCAGCTTTGAAGAGATGATGGGATATATGCAGATGAAGCAACTGATCAATGAATGTGCCGGCAATCTTCCGGATGGTATATTTTTTGGCGCGGATGTTACCGCAGTCGGGGCAGTAAGAGCCCTGCAGGAAGCAGGAATACGTGTGCCTGAACAGTTGAAGGTTGTCGGTTTTGATAACGATATATACTGTACTGCAGGCAAGGGAATCCCGGGATTGACGACCTTGTGCCAGCCATTGCGGGAAATGGGGATAGAGGCTGTCAATATCCTTCGGGATACCATTCAGAATCCATCTGCAGAACGTAAAAACGTACTTTTTTCTCCGAAGCTGATCATACGCGAATCTTCATCTAACAGAGAAGAAGGCATTTGACGAAAAGAGATTTTATTCTGCAGATAATGGACAGGATCCATTTATAAATTTGTGTCGTCAAACCGATGCACTGTTCCTTTGGGAAAGCTCACCAGTATTCTGGCATATTCTCCCTCTGCAGATTCGGCGGTCAGATGCAGTCCCAGCCGCAGAGCCAGCTTTCTGGCCAGATAAAGTCCCATACCTGTGGCAGTTGCACGGGAGCGGTTTGATCCGGTAAAGCCCTTTTCAAAGATGCGGGGGAGGTCAGCGGAGGGGATACCGCAGCCGTTGTCCTCGATGATCAGAGTAACACTGGAGGAACGGATCATGGCTCGGACGGACAGTACCTTTTCGGGTTTATCAAAATATTTTATAGAATTCTGGACAATCTGGGACAGGATAAATGTCAACCATTTTATATCTGTATAAACGATAACATTGTTTATGTCAATATTAAGCTTGACACTCTGTTCTATCAGGTAATGCCGGTATTTCAAAATAACGCTGTGGACGACCTCGTCCAGGGATGTCTTACGGATAAAATAGTCGTTCTCCGGATTCTCGCTTCTGGCATAGTAGAGCATCTGTTCCACAAGACGGCTGATGCGGTCCGTCTCTTTTTTTAAGGTGAAATTGTTCTCATTGTCAAATGCAAGCGAAAGGGCACTGATGGGAATCTTGATCTCATGTGCAAAGGTTTCGATATATTCCTGATACTCTTGATGGCTCTGCTCCTGGGCAGCCAGCCGGTTATTCATGGCCCGGCAGGCCTTTCGCAGAGCATAGTACATAGCCCGGTCCTGCAGATTTTTCGGTCTGGGAAGGACCTCGGATATATAGTATGTTTCCTCAAGGCTGTCGGCAAGGGAAATGATCCTTTCCGATTCTTTTTCTGTTCTGCGAAAGGAGAAGAACAGAAAAAGAAGGAAGGCACCTGTGGAGACGGCGGAGAACAGGAAGATATAGAAGCCCTTTGTTCCAGATGCGGCAAGAATAAATATTATTAGAAATAAAAAAAGTATATAATAAATGATATCATATATTCTCTCTTCCGGATATTCTAAAAATTTCAAAGAATCCAGCCCTCCCCTCGAACATTCTGAAGCAGGTGAGTGACGCCGATCTCATGGAGCTTGTGCTTCAGGCGCGTCATATTAACAAGAAGTACGTTCTCATCCAGATAATAGCGGTCGTTCCACAGCTTTTCCAGAAGCTCCGCTTTACTAAGAATCCTTCCATCGTTCATAAAAAAGTAGTACAGGATCCGAAACTCATTTCGGGTGAGTTCGGTTTCTTTTCCTTCGTATTTGATAACGGACATATGCAGATCCAGTGTGCATCCTTTTCTGGTGATTTCACGATAGCTTTCCGGATCTGTAAGGTGGAGTGCCCGCCGGATTTTTTCCAGAAGGATCAGAGGATCATAAGGCTTGGTAATGAAATCGATCCCGCCGGCCCGGATGCTTTTCAGTTCATCTTCGGAGGTGTCTCTGCTTGTGACGAAGATGACCGGGATCCGGGTAGTATCCCGGATCCTGCGGCAGAGATCATATCCGTTTTCATAGGGCAGAGTGATGTCCATCAGGATAAGATCAGCGGAAAGGCCGGGGAGTTCTGTGGCCATATCTTCAAAATGATCGGGCTGGATCGTGTCGTATCCATATCTGGTCAGCAGCTTTGCAAGCTCCTGACGGGTAGTGGCATCATCTTCAATTATTACGATCCGCATAAGCATACCTCCTACCAGTTTAGTCGAGTTTCCCTTCCCTGTCATATCATGACAGGGATATCAGCAGTATCGCTGCAACAGAACATTTCCTGTCCGGAACATCAGCAGCATCACTGCACCTGAATATTTCTCTTGAATCCCACAAACGCTGTGGCAAAGTAAATTCCATAAACCAACAGGAAGACCCCGAGTCCTGCCAGAAAATACAGCAGATAGATATATGGGTCATAAAGTGCCAGTTTGTATACCCGATTGATAGATGTCATACACAGGAATACAATGATCACCGGATAGATGACCGGCAGTCCGAACAGGATCAGAAGCTGCCGGAAGATCGTACGGAAAAGGCTTCCTGAACTCACGCCCAGGCGGTTCAGCACAGTATAGCGGTAACGATATTTTGAAGCGTCGCTCAGAGACTGGACAGCCAGGATTGTCCCTACTGTGGAGAGGAAGATAAAGGCGATGTACAGGCAGAGAGAAGAGATCATGGCAGTCATACTGTTCGTTTCTTCAATGACCAGTCCCCGCACGTTGAAGCGATAGAATTCGTCTACCGTCTTACCGTCTTCGTCAGTATAGACCAGATGCCAGCTCATTCCATCCTCGATCTTCTTCTTCAAATCGGCAGAGGTCTCCTCTAAAGTATCCACGACCAGATTGCTCTCGGCAGTCTCCAGCCCTTCCGTATACTGATCCGGAAAGACAGCGGCATAATCGGCGATCCCGCTCATGTACAGCCAGTAGCCCCGGTCTGTGATCTCAGTAAGGTTCAGGGTGTTTCCGTCTGCAAGAGTGAGGGATTTGATACTGGCGGCGTTTTCAAAAAGTTCCAGATATTGAGGATTGCATATGATCATGTATTCATCATCTTCCAGTGCGACAGGCTCCATCCCGCGGAGTTCCAGCAGGGCGTTGTAGCTGTCAAGAGAGATGACGCTGTCGAAGTCTTCATTGGAGCCGGGTAATGCTACAATTGGGTTTAGAGTCATTTTTGGCTCTTTGTAAATATCATACTTTACTGTACTCTGAATCGTATAGTCTTTTTCTATGATATCAATGTAATCATCCAGCACCTTTCTGTTGTCATGAACAGATACATCATACGGGGCTTCTGATTCAAGTGTATACTCATTGTCCGGTCAGAAAATCCCTCTTTTTTTCTGTATCCGGCTGCGTTAAAATAGAGTGCAGAAAATGTTTGCAGGGATTTATTCCGAACAAAGGACATAGAAAGCTGACAGAAAAGCAGATGGAGAGGAGGTGATCAGTCCATGTTCAGGACTGCGGTTGTAGACGATGAGGAAAACAGCAGGGGGCTTATGGCGGAATATCTCCGGAGATTTTCGGAGAGTTCCGGCGTGCAGTTTCAGGAGGATCTGTATGAGAGTGGTGCGCAGTTTCTTGAAAAATACAGCGCGGATACGGATATTGTATTTCTTGATATTGAGATGCCCGGACTGGATGGGATGGAGACTGCCCGTGAGCTTCGGAATATGGATGAAGAGATTATCATCGTATTTGTGACGAATATGGCAAGATACGCTATAAAGGGATATGAAGTCGATGCCATGGATTTTATCGTGAAGCCTGTTCAGTATCCTGCCTTTGAACGGATGCTGAAAAAAGTCCTCCGCTTTATCTTAAAGTACAAAAGGGAAGAAAGCATTTTTCTGAAATCTGATGGTGAGATAAGAAAGGTCAGCACATCAGACATTCTCTATGTGGAGGCTGCAGGATCATATGTCACCTATCATACGATAAACGGAGAATATCGGGTCAGAGGACCTCTTAAAAATGCAGAAAAAGAACTGCAGGAATATGGCTTTCTCCGCTGCAATCACTGCTATATCATCAATCCCCGATATGTTACGGACGTAAAAAGCAGTTCGGTAAAGGTGGGAGGAACAGAACTTGCGGTGAGCAGAAACAGGAAAAAAGATTTTTTGAACGGACTGACGGAATATCTTGGAAAGGGGATGATGGCATGACCTGGCAGAATCTGATAGAGCTTCTGATAGAGCTGATAGTCGGAACTCTGTTTTTTATCGGAGGCAGACCTGGAAGAAGCCGCTTTCTTATCCGGCTTCTGGCAGGAACTGCTGCGGCATTCGTCCTTGCCAGGATAAATGATCTGGCGACGATATGGGCGGAAGACAGAGGCGGATATTATCTGATCTCATATAAATACTGCTTTGTCTTTCTGATGGTGGTCTTTGTGTTCTGGTTCAGCTTCAGAGTATCTTTTCCGGAAGCGCTTTTCTACTCAAGCAGCGGGTATGCTCTCCAGAATGCGGTTCACTACTGCTTTGTGGCGGCAATGGCTGCTGTCGGAGGTCAGCTCAGCGGGGTATGGATGAAAACCCTGGAATATATCATCTTTGTCCTTGCATATACGGGGACATTTTTCCTTACGAAAAGGATAAGAAAGCATGAAAACCCCGGCATTGAACGCAAAAGCATCATAGCGGTGTCTCTGCTCACGCTGTTGTTTACCGTGGTATTCAGCAGCCGGATCCCCCTTGGCAGCATGGAATATATGCTTTATTATCTCTATGCCGTTTTCATCGCTTTGCTTGTCCTTTTCCTTCAGTACGGCCTGCTGAGGCAGAATGAGCTTCTTCAGGAGAAGTCTGTGGTGGAACAGATGCTTGCCATGGAAAAGCGGCAGCATCAGATTTCCGAAGATACCATCGCTCTGATCAATCTGAAATGTCATGACCTGAAGCATCAGGTCCGCGCCCTCTGCAGAGGCGGAGAAAATGAAAGGATGCTGGAAGAGATCGAGAACTCCGTTGCCGTCTATGATTCCATGGTTGAAACGGGGAATGATACGCTGGACATCGTGATGACGGAAAAAAGTCTGAGATGTGAGAAAAATGATATAGATTTTTCTTATATTCTGGACGGGCATCTTTTTGACTTTATGGAAACGGTGGATATTTATTCTCTCTTTGGAAATGCACTGGATAACGCCATAGAAAGCGTGATCGGTGAAAAGCGGGAAAATCGTTTTATCAGTCTGAAAGCGGGAAAACAGGGAAGCCTTGTCTGTCTGCACATAGAGAATTACTGCGGGAAGCCGCCGGTATTTGAGAACGGTCTTCCGGCGACGACAAAGCCGGAGGAACCCGGATATCACGGCTACGGTGTGAAGAGCATCCGATTCCTGGCGGAAAAATACGGCGGCTACGCAAAGATGTATACAGAAGACTCGCTGTTTATTCTGGACGCTTTTTTTGCAACTTATCGACGATAATCGACAGGTTATCGCAGAAAATCATATTCCCTTCGGCACTGTGCTATACTCAGGATACTTTCCCGGGATGGTTAAAAAGTGAATCGCAGGATTACGGAGGGTAATGATGGAAAAGAAAAAGAGAAAAAAGATGAGAAACGGGGTATTTGCCGGAATCTGGGGAACTGTGATCGCCATTGTAGTTATCGCGCTGATCGTCGGCAATTATTTCGCCCTCAGCTACGCTTCTATCATTTCCGGATATTTTGGACATGTGACGTCCAGGACAGAAGGAGAGGACGACAGTGTAGTTTATTATGAAAAAGAGTACGGATCAGCAGAAGAGATGTTTGACGCTTCAGTGGAGCTGGCCAGAGAGGTGGAGGCAGAAGGTATGGTCCTTCTGCAGAATGAGGGCAATGCTCTGCCGCTGGGTGAGAACCAGAGTATCAGCCTGTTTTCCGAGTCATCGGTAGATCTGATCTATGGAGGGACAGGTTCAGGCGCCATTGACGCAAGTACAACGATGGATCTTAAGACGGCATTTGAGTCTGTGGGATATACGGTAAATCCCGTGCTCTGGGATTTCTATGAAGGAAACCATGAACAGTACTCCAGGGTCATTCCCAGCAACCTTCCGGGCGTAGATCATTCCTACGGGGTAAATGAATGCCCGGTAAGCGAGTATACGCAGGATGTGCTGGATTCCTATGCAGAGTATAATGACGCTGCGGTGGTAGTGATCTCCCGCTCCGGCGGAGAGGGGCTGGACCTGATCACGGACTCCTCCGCGCCGGACGGAAATTATCTGGAACTGACGCAGGAAGAGCTGGATATGCTGTCCATGATTCAGGAGAGCGATGCATTTGACAAGATCATCATCATGCTGAATACATCCAATCCTATGGAATTGGGATTCCTGAATGATTATTCCAAGATCCAGGCGTGTCTCTGGGTGGGAAATCTGGGACAGTACGGGATCGAGTCTGTTGTTGAGGCGTTTACCGGCGCGGTAAATCCATCCGGAAAATTGGTGGACACCTATGCCTATGACGCGTTCAGCGCTCCGGCAATGCAGAACTTTGGCGAAAGCAATGTGTTCGCAAACGGAGATGAGGTCCCGGAACTGGAAGGATATATGTATGGAAATGAGCCGGGAGACATCTATGTGACGTACGCGGAAGGCATTTATGTGGGATACCGCTATTATGAGACAAGATACGAGGATGTTGTACTGGGTCAGGGAAATGCAGGAGCTTATGACTATGAGCAGACGGTCGCATTCCCATTTGGGCACGGGCTGTCCTACACTACATTCAGCTACAGCAATTATAATGTTGAAGAGACCGGGGACGGATTTACCGTCAGCATGGATGTGACAAACACTGGCGATACAGCAGGAAAAGAAGTGGTGCAGATCTATATGCAGTCTCCGTACACAGATTATGACAGGGAAAACAACGTTGAGAAGTCAGCTGTTCAGCTGGTAGGATTTGAAAAAACAGATCTTTTGGATCCCGGCGCTGCGCAGACAGTTACGGTAAGCATTGACAGAGAAGTAATGAAAGCCTATGACGCAAATAATGCCGGGACCTATATCGTGGATGCCGGAGATTACTATTTCGCCGCGGGCAGGGATGCCCATGACGCGCTTAATAATATCCTTGCCGCAAAAGGTATGACCACAGCAGATGGAATGACCGCAGAGGGAAATGCGGACTTTGCGTACCGTCACACAGAGGCGGAGATGGATATGGAGACATACGCTGTTTCTGAAACAGGGTATCCTATTGAGAATCAGTTTGAAGACGCAGATATAAATTATTATGAGGGAAGCACTGAAAATGCGCTGGCCTATCTGTCGAGAAGCGACTGGGAGAATACCTTCCCGGAGAGAGTGGTCCTGACGGCAACAGATCAGATGATCGAGGAGATGACAGAAACCGGAATGGAAGAGGATCCGGATGCAGTCATGCCTGAGACCGGAGCGGACAACGGGATGAAACTGATCGATCTGCGCGGAGCAGATTATGACGCGGCAGAGTGGGATGATCTTCTGGATCAGCTTACACTGGAGGAAATGTATGATCTTGTGCGTGTAGGAGGATACAGCACAGGAGAAGTGGTATCCGTTTCCAAGCCCGCTACTACGGACAGAGACGGCCCACAGGGAATCTCCGGTACGATCGGGACGACGACAGGTGTTGGCGTGAGCGCGGTCTCCTACTCAAGCGAGATGGTCATGGCTTCTTCCTGGAACGAGGAACTGCTCAGAAGGATCGGAGAAATGGTGGGAGAGTCCGGACTGCAGATGAATGTGATCGGATGGTATGCCCCGGCTATGAATATCCACCGTACTCCGTTTTCCGGAAGGAACTTTGAGTATTATTCAGAAGACCCGTTCCTCTCAGGCGCGCTTGCGTCAGCAGAGGTAGGCGGGGCTCAGTCCAAAGGAATCTTCTGCTATGTGAAACATTTTGCCCTGAATGATCAGGACGCCCACCGCTATGGACTGTCTACTTATGCGAATGAACAGGCAATCCGCGAGATCTATCTGTATCCGTTTGAAAAGGCGGTCACGGACGGAGGTGCGACGGCTGTGATGACGGCCTATAACCGGATCGGGACAAAATGGGCAGGCGGAGATCAGGGGCTGATCACGGAAGTCCTGCGCAATGAATGGGGATTCCACGGTACAGTACTTACAGACTGGGCCTCCATGCGGTATATGGATCTGGGGATCGGTCTGCAGGCAGGCAACAATCAGTGGCTTAACACAAACAACACGTTCTTCACGATCGAAGGATATGAGGATAATGCCACAGTTGTAAATGCTTTGAGAGAGTCGGCGCATAATATTCTGTATACAGCTGTAAACAGCGCGGCGATGAACGGATTTTCGTCGGATACGGAGATCGTAAGAGTGATCCCTACATGGGAAAAATGGCTGATCGCGCTTGACATTGCAGTCGGAGTCCTGGCAGTGGCGGGCATTGTCGGAATTACGATCCGCTGCAGAAAGTATAATGCATCGGTAAAGGAAGAAACAGAAAATAAGCAGAAGTAATATATGAGCAGAAAAAGAAATAAGGGATCCATTCAGAGGGCTGACGCCGCCGGCATCAGCCCTCTGTCGTCAGATATTCCTTGCAGTCCGCGCTTGCAACCGCGTCTCATATTCTCTATAATGGATAAATGACGACCGGACCTTGGAGAGGGTCTGAAAACACTACTACATAATAAGACAAGCAAGGAGTATCGATAATGAATAAGAAGGAAATCCTGGAGATCCGCAAGCAGTTTACGCCGAAGAACTGTGCCATTACTAGAATCTGCGGCTGCTACGTGGATCATGAGAAGAATAAAAAGATGGAGTCCAAGGATGCTTTTCTCTCCCTTCCGGAAGAAGAGGCATTTAAATATTTTGATATTTTCAAGAAAACATTGTCCGGGACCGTGGGGCGCAACATGCTGAACATGGAGTTCCCGCTGGATGCGGAGATGCCGGGCGGGACTCAGGAGTTCCTGCTGAAGCTCAGAGACAGCAAGCTGGAGGACGACATGCTGCTGGAAGAGTTTTACGACAAGGTAATCGCTACATATGAGTATGGAGAGAATTATTACATTATCCTGATCCATGCCATGTATGATATTCCCGGAAAGTCTTCCGATGATCTGGAGATGTTCGATGCTTCTGATGAAGTCTATGAGTATCTGCTGATGAGTATCTGTCCGGTATCCTTATCGAAAGCCGGCCTCTGCTACAACGCGGAGGACAACCGGATCCAGGACCGGATCCGGGACTGGATCGTGGATATGCCGGACAAGGGTTTCCTGTTCCCTGCCTTTAATGACAGAAGCACGGATCTTCACAGCGTGCTGTATTATACGAAGAAGTCTGAGGACCTGCAGCCGGAGATGATCGAGCAGCTGCTGGGGGCGAAGATGCCTATGTCAGCTGACACGCAGAAGGAAACCTTCCAGATGATCATCGAGGATACGCTGGGGGAGGACGGGGATTATGAGACAGTCCGCAACATCCATGAGACGCTCAATGACCTGATCGAAGAACACAAGGAGGAACCGGATCCTCTGAAGCTGGACAAGACGGATGTGAAGAAGATCTTCGAGCAGAGCGGCGTACCTGCGGAGAAGATGGAGAACTTTGACCGGAATTTTGAGGAAAATGCAGGAGAGAAGGCGTCTCTTCTGGCGTCCAATATTGCAGAAACGAGAAAGTTCAACATCGAGACACCGGATATTGTCATCAAGGTCAATCCGGACCGGGCGGATCTGGTAGAGACCAGGATCATCGACGGGCGGCAGTGTCTTGTTATCCCGGTGGATGATCATATTGAAGTGAATGGGATCAATGTGAGAACGATGAAGTGGGACAGACCAGTGAGACAGAGTATAGAGAACGAATCGGAGAGTTCAGAGGTATCAGGTGAGGCAGAGACAGAGATCGAAGTTCCTTTTGATGAAGATTAAGCGCGGTGGATTCCGGTTATCTTAGCCCGATAAAACAGATTAATTAGTTAATCGAACTAAATTTATGTAAAATTTATAAAAAAACTGTGAAGTCAAGCTGAATATGCTTGACTTCTTTGTGTATTAATACTAATATATCGTTTAGTTATCTAACTAATTTATTTCGGCGGGCAACGAGCCAGGCGGACATGCTTGCATGTCCATCTGGAAATTGCCGCGAGAGTCTGATACCCCGTATGCTTGCATCGGGGGATTTGACTTTGGAAGGGAGGTAGAATTGTGAATTGCGATATGGATCATATCCCTACATTCGGGCTGATGGGGCTGATGCTTCACAGGATGATGAACCGGGCACGGAGTATGTATCAGGAATTTGACTTGAACCGAAGCCAGGCGAGCGTGCTTTTTTCCCTGCATCAGAAGAAGTCTATGTCCCAGAAGGAGCTGGCTGTACAGTTGAATATGACGCCGCCGTCCATTACTTCTACGATTCAGAAGATGGAGCGCAGCGGATATATTTCAAGAAAGCCGGATCAGTCTGATCAGCGGATCATGCGCCTCGAACTGACCGGGAAGGGAGAGTCCTGCATCCGGACTGTGAAAATGATCACGGACCAGATGGAGGAAATGCTGTTCCGGGGAATGAGCGCGGAGGAGAAAATCCTTTTCCGGAGATTTCTGATGCAGATCAATGATAATCTGGCAGAGGATCAAAATGAGAGAGGGAAACATACGGAAATAAACTAGCAGAAAGGAAAGACAGATCATGAAGAATTTATTTAAATACGCGGCTGTCCAGTGGAAGGCTCTGCTGGCGGTGATCGTTATTCTGTTTGTTCAGGCATACTGCGACCTGTCCCTTCCGGCCTATACTTCTGATATTGTAAATGTCGGGATCCAGCAGGGCGGAGTGGAAGATCAGGTGCCGGAGGCAATCTCTGTGGATGAGATGGACCGGCTGATGCTGTTTATGTCTGAAGAAGATCAGAGCCGGGTCATGGACGCATATGAAGAGGATGACAGTTCCTATGAGCAGGCCGCATATATTTTAAAAGATTCTGTCTCCGAGGATGAAGAGGAGATGGAAGACCTGGAGGATATCCTGGCAGGGCCAATGATGCTTACGGCAGGATTTGAGTCCGGAAGTGACATGACACAGCAGATCGAGGAACAGCTGAAGGCAAATCTTCCTGCTGAGATGGTCACGGAAGATATGGATGTATTTGACATTATGGAAATGCTTCCGCAGGAGCAGCGTTCTGTCATGCTGGACGCCATGGAAGAACAGCTTGACGATATGCCGGACAGTATTCTGGAGCAGGCGGCAGTTAGCTATGTGAGAAGTGCTTATGAGAATCTGGGGATGGACATGGATCAGATCCAGATCAGATACCTGCTCACAACAGGCGGAAAGATGGCGGCTCTGGCATTCCTGGGAATGGCGGCAAGTATTCTGGTAGGATTCCTGGCGTCCAGGATCGGAGCTTCAGCCGGACGGGATCTGAGAAGCCGGGTGTTCCACAAGGTTGTGGGATTCTCCAACAATGAGTTCGACCATTTCTCTACGGCTTCTCTTATCACAAGGAGTACAAACGATATCCAGCAGATCCAGATGCTGATCGTCATGCTGCTGAGAATCGTGCTTTATGCACCGATCCTGGCCGTCGGAGGTATCTTCCAGGTGTTCCAGACCAATGTGTCCATGTCCTGGATCATTGCTCTGGCGGTAGTTGTGATCGCCTTCGTGATTCTGATACTGTTCCTGGTGGCTATGCCGAAGTTCAGGATCCTGCAGACTCTTGTGGACAAGGTAAACCTTGTCATGAGAGAGATCCTGACAGGACTCT
Source organism: Candidatus Mediterraneibacter stercoripullorum (assembly GCA_019115765.1). GTDB lineage: Bacteria > Bacillota > Clostridia > Lachnospirales > Lachnospiraceae > Mediterraneibacter > Mediterraneibacter stercoripullorum. The sequence goes on from DXCZ01000056.1 coordinate 20,175, forward strand.
CTGTGATCCGTGCCTTCAGTACGGAGAAACATGAGGAGGAACGTTTTGATGATGCAAATAAGGAACTGACCAGGACCAACCTGTTTGTAAACCGCGCCATGACATTCATGATGCCTGTCATGATGCTTGTAATGAACGGAGTATCTGTCCTGATCATGTGGACAGGTGCCCACGGGATCAATGACGGACAGATGCAGGTAGGTGATATGATGGCATTTATCCAGTATACTATGCAGATCATCATGGGATTCCTGATGCTGTGTATGCTTTCCATCATGCTTCCGAGGGCTGCTGTTGCTGCTGACCGTGTGGAAGAAGTGCTTACCAGTGAGACGGTGATCCATGATCCGGAGAATGTGAAAGCCTTCCGGGAGGAGGACAAAGGTGTGCTTCGGTTCGACCATGTTTCTTTCCGTTATCCGGGAGCGGACGAAAATGTTCTCCACGATATTACATTTACGGCGAAGCCTGGACAGACCACTGCAATCATCGGAAGTACGGGAAGCGGAAAGTCTACGCTGGTAAACCTGATCCCCAGGTTCTATGACGTGACGGAAGGCTCTGTCACTCTGGACGGAGTAGATATCAGAGATGTGAGCCAGCATGACCTGCGTGACTGGCTGGGATATGTGCCGCAGAAGGGCGTCCTCTTCTCGGGAAATATCGCTTCCAATATCATGTTCGGCAATCCGGACGGCACGAAGGAAGAGATGATCGAGGCGGCCGAGATCGCTCAGGCGACAGAGTTCATCGATGCCAAGCCGGAAGGCTATGAAAGCCCCATTTCCCAGGGCGGCGGAAATGTCTCCGGAGGACAGAAACAGAGACTGTCCATTGCCAGAGCCATTGCAAAGCATCCTGAGGTGTTTATATTTGACGACAGTTTTTCCGCGCTGGACTTCAAGACTGATGTGACGCTGAGAAGAGCCCTCAAGAAGAGGACAAAGGACAGTACGGTCCTGATCGTGGCGCAGAGAATCAGTACGATCCTCCACGCGGAGCAGATCATCGTGCTGGATGAAGGAAGGATCGCGGGAATCGGAACTCATGAGGAACTGCTCCGAAATTGTGAAGTATATCAGCAGATCGCCGCGTCTCAGCTGTCGGAAGATGAGCTGAAGACAGGGAGCGGCAAAGCCGTAAGCAAAAAAGATGGAAGTAAGAGCAACGGCACAGACAGGGCAGGTACGGACCCGGGAGAGAATCTGAGCGGAAAGGAGGCGCCAAGCCATGCCTAGAGGAATGCGCGGAGGAGCTCCGGAGAAGGCGAAAGACTTCAAAGGGACTCTGAAAAAACTGATAAAATATATGAGCGCCTTTAAGGTGCATATGCTTTTCGTGGCTGTATTCGCAGTATGCGGAACGATCTTCAATATTGTTGGTCCCAGGATCCTTGGTAAGGCGACAACAGAAATATTTAATGGACTTGTGAGCAAAGTTTCCGGCGGGGCAGGGATGGACTTCGGAAAGATCGGCCAGATCCTGCTCATGACTCTGGGATTGTATGTGATCAGCGCTGCATGTTCGTTTATCCAGGGTATCATCATGACCGGTGTGTCACAGAAGACCACATACCGGCTGAGAAAAGAGATCTCTGAGAAGATCAGCCGGATGCCCATGAATTATTTTGATACCAAGCCTGTAGGAGAAATACTGTCCCGTGTGACCAACGATGTGGATACGCTGGGCCAGAGCCTGAACCAGAGTGCAACACAGCTGATCACTTCAGTGACCACCATTATCGGTGTGCTTGTCATGATGTTATCTATCAGCCCGCTGATGACACTGGTTGCCCTTCTGATCCTGCCAATCTCCATCCTGCTGCTGTCCTTTGTTATGAAGCACTCCCAGAGATACTTCCGGGGCCAGCAGGAGTATCTGGGAAATGTAAACGGTCAGGTGGAAGAGATCTACAGCGGACATAATATCATCAAAGCCTTCAATAAGGAAGATGATGTGATCGCTGCCTTCAATAAGACCAACGACAAGCTGTATGATTCTGCATGGAAATCCCAGTTCTTCTCAGGAATGATGATGCCTGTGATGCAGTTTATCGGAAATCTCGGATATGTCGGCGTTGCCATCCTCGGCGGCTATCTGGCTATCCGCAATGTGATCGAGGTCGGTGATATCCAGTCCTTTATCCAGTACGTAAGGAACTTCACCCAGCCGATCCAGCAGGTGGCCCAGGTGGCAAACATGCTCCAGTCCACAGCTGCTGCTTCTGAGAGGGTATTCGAGTTCCTGGAAGAGAAAGAGGAAGACCAGACTGTGCCGGATCCGGTATCTGTGGAAGGCCTGTCAGGAAATGTCGAGTTCGATCATGTTCATTTCGGTTACAATCCGGATAAGATCATTATCAATGACTTCTCAACAAAAGTGAAGGAAGGGCAGAAGATTGCCATCGTAGGACCGACCGGAGCCGGAAAGACCACTATGATCAAGCTGTTGATGCGCTTCTATGACGTAAACAGCGGCGCCATTAAGATCGACGGACATGATGTCAGAGATTTCAACAGAAGTGAACTGCGTCAGATGTTCGGAATGGTGCTTCAGGACACATGGCTGTTCCATGGCACCATTATGGAAAATATTCGTTACGGCAGACTGGACGCAACAGATGAAGAGGTTATCCAGGCGGCAAAAGCAGCCTATGTACACCGCTTCGTACAGACTCTGCCCAGCGGCTACAACATGGAACTGAACGAGGAGGCAAGCAATGTCTCCCAGGGACAGAAACAGCTGCTCACTATCGCAAGGGCAATTCTGGCAGATCCTAAGATCCTGATCCTGGACGAAGCCACCAGCTCGGTTGATACAAGAACAGAAGAGCTGATCCAGAAAGCCATGGACCGTCTGATGAAGGGACGCACCAGCTTCGTGATCGCCCACCGGCTGTCCACCATCCGCGATGCCGACCTGATCCTCGTCATGCGAGAAGGTGACATCGTCGAGCAGGGCACCCATGAAGAACTCCTGGCTAAAGGAGGGTTCTACGCGGATCTGTATAACAGCCAGTTTGAATCCACAGATCAGACGTGTGCATGATGGATGTTTAGTTCATTTGTTTCAGGAAGGCCGCTGTCAAGGTGGTGTGTTGTCCCGGCGGCCGCGCTTGCGCTCGGGAGTGGAGCGCAGCGGACACGTAAGGCCGCGCCTTTGTTTTTCAACGGTATTTTAACAAAAGTGTGGACAAGAATTCCCCTTCCTCTGAGGTGGCGGGATGAATTGTCCTTTTTTGTTTTTTTGGAGAACGCTTGTTCTGGTTTGGCAAATGTGATATTATTGCGTTAGCATACTAATTCAGTCGTATGGCGGAAAAAGTGACTGGTAACAAGAGTTTCTTCTGTCCGCAGGTGGCACACCGATAGAAGTAATCCGTTCCTATATTGAAAGTCAGGGTGAAAA
>DXCZ01000057.1 GCA_019115765.1 Candidatus Mediterraneibacter stercoripullorum
GAATTTTAAAAAACATTATATTAAAATTGTAAATAGGGATTTCGGGCTTTCCCCGGAATATTTGACTTACTGTATATACAAAAAGGAGGAACTAAGAAGATGAGTGATTTAAGCAATACTCAATTCTTTCAAGTTGAGCCGGGACCGCAGATCTCAGCAAAGGATATTCTTGAGATCGTGTTCAAGGCTCTTAAGGAAAAGGGATATAATCCGGTGAACCAGATCGTCGGATATATTATGTCAGGAGATCCGACTTATATTACAAGCTATAACGGCGCAAGAAGCCTTGTTATGAAAGTTGAGCGCGATGAGCTTGTGGAAGAATTGCTGAAATCGTATATTGCGAATAATACATGGGAATAATCCAGATATGAGGATCATGGGACTGGACTATGGGACGAAGACAGTGGGAGTCGCAGTAAGCGACCCGCTTGGTCTTACGGCTCAGGGGATAGAGACGATAGAGAGAAAAGAAGAAAACAAGCTTCGGCGGACCTGCGCAAGGATTGAAGAGCTGGTCAGGGAATACCATGTGGATACAATTGTCCTTGGATTTCCCAAGCACATGAACAATGATATCGGAGAACGTGCTCTAAAAACTCTTGAATTCCGGGATATGCTGGTCAGGCGGACCGGACTTGAGGTAGTGATGTGGGATGAACGTCTTACTACGGTATCAGCGGAACGTACACTGATGGAAAGCGGGGTAAGACGCGAAAACCGTAAAAAATTTGTGGATAAGATCGCAGCTGTTTTCATTCTGCAGGGATATCTGGATTCCCTTTCCATGAAAAGGGATGTGGACGTCCCGGAGTAAAAACACGATAAGGGGATATTTATTTTTCAGGGGATAATTATTATGGAAAAAGTAAGATTTACCTTTGGCGACGGAAGTGGCGAGGACGAGTTTTTTGTCCTTGAAGAGACTAAGATAAATGGTGCGGCATACATACTCGTGACAGACTCACAGGAGGATGACGCAGAATGTCTGATCCTTAAGCAGGTTAGCGAAGGACAGCAGGAGGACAGTGTCTACGAGATCGTTGAAGATGAGACCGAACTTCAGGCTGTGTCAAAAGTATTCGAAGAACTGCTTGAGGATGTGAATATAGAAATGTAAGATCTCAGATCTTTACAATAGATTATTTATTTACTGCAGGGAGACGGAAGAACACAGATGGAACAGAAAAAGACAGGGGAGCTGCTGAAAGAACGGTTAAAGGAAAAAGGACTGAAAGTTACGCATCAGAGACTGCTCGTTTTATCAGTTCTGGAACAGAACAGCGGCAGGCACATGACTGCGGAAGATGTATACGACCTTGTTTCCAGAGATTATCCGGATATCGGACTGGCAACTGTGTACAGAACGCTTCAGCTTCTTCATGAGATGCAGCTGGCGGACAGGATCAGTCTGGATGACGGGTGCGTACGTTATGAGATCGGCCATCTGTTTGCCGGAGAATCAAAGCATAATCATCACCATCTTATTTGCAGAAAATGCGGTGCGGTGATTCCGTTTGGCGATGATCTGCTGGATGATCTGGAACATCATATTGAGAAAGCAACCGGATTTCATGTTCTGGATCATGAATTGAAATTTTACGGAATATGTAAACAGTGTCTCGGAAAGGAAAAATAATTTAGGTAATTTTCCGGACAGCCACAGGAGACGCTGTTGTTCTTTTTGTGCCCGAAAGTAAAGAAATATACCTATATAAAATACAGCGGAGGTGTTTATTTATTGAAGAAAGAAAAAAAAGGAAAACTAAGGATCATACCCCTGGGAGGACTTGAGCAGATCGGTATGAACATCACTGCCTTTGAATATGAGGACAGCATTGTTGTCGTTGACTGCGGACTGGCTTTCCCTGAGGATGATATGCTGGGAATCGATCTTGTCATCCCGGATGTGACATATCTGAAGGATAATGCTGACAAGGTAAAAGGATTTGTGATCACTCACGGACATGAGGACCATATCGGTGCTCTGCCGTATGTCCTCAAGGAGATCAATCTTCCCATCTATACTACTAAGCTTACGATGGGAATCATTGAGAACAAACTGAAAGAGCATAATCTGCTCAGAAGTACGAAAAGAAAGGTTGTTCGTCACGGGCAGTCCATTAATCTCGGCAAGTTCCGGATCGAGTTTATCAAGACAAACCACAGTATCCAGGATGCATCGGCACTGGCAATTTATTCTCCGGCAGGGGTTGTGGTACACACGGGAGACTTCAAGGTGGATTATACCCCTGTATTTGGAGACGCCATCGACCTTCAGCGGTTTGCCGAGATTGGTAAAAAAGGTGTCCTGGCGCTTATGTCCGACAGTACGAATGCAGAACGTAAGGGATTTACGCAGTCTGAGAGGACCGTAGGCATTACATTTGATCACATTTTTGCAGAACACCAGAATACCCGCCTGATCATAGCGACATTCGCGTCGAATGTGGACCGTGTGCAGCAGATCATCAACTCTGCATATAAGTATGGCAGAAAAGTTGTAGTAGAAGGGCGGAGCATGGTTAATATTATCTCGACAGCTTCAGAACTGGGATATCTGAATGTTCCTGATAATACGCTGATTGAGATTGATGAGATGAGGAATTACCCTCCTGAGAAGATGGTGCTGATCACTACAGGAAGCCAGGGTGAGTCTATGGCGGCCCTGTCACGAATGGCGGCAGACGTACACCGCAAAGTGACGATTCAGCCCAATGATACCATCATATTCAGTTCCAATCCTATTCCGGGTAACGAAAAGTCTGTTTCCCGTGTGATCAATGAACTGTCGGCAAAAGGCGCGGAAGTTATCTTCCAGGATGCTCATGTGTCTGGACATGCCTGCCAGGAGGAATTGAAACTGATTTATTCTCTTGTGAAACCAAAGTATGCCATTCCGGTTCACGGTGAGTACCGCCATCTGAAGGCGAATGCCGGTGTTGCCCGGTCTCTGGGCATACCGAAGGAAAATATCTTTATCGTACAGTCCGGCGATGTGCTGGAACTTGACGAGGAGTCCTGTAAGATCGTCGACAAGGTGCATACAGGGGCAATCCTTGTCGATGGTCTTGGTGTCGGTGATGTGGGTAATATTGTTCTCCGAGACCGCCAGCATCTGGCAGAGGATGGTATCATTATCGTTGTCCTTACTCTTGAGCGCAGATCCAATCGTCTGCTGGCTGGCCCGGATATCGTGTCTCGTGGTTTTGTCTATGTCCGCGAGTCGGAACAGCTTATGGGCGAGGCAAAGAAAGCGGTGAATGATGCACTGGATAAATGTCTGGCCGGACGTCATACAGACTGGAACCGGATCAAACTGGTCATTCGGGATGCGATGAATGATTATATCTGGAAGAAGACAAAACGGAAACCTATGGTGATTCCGATTATTATGGATGTGGATGTGTAAAAGATGATTGTAGATGAACGTATAGTTACATTCATCAATTCACTGGACACAGAGAACAGCGACATACTGGAAACAATTGAGAAAGAAGCTCTTGCATCTGACGTTCCGATCATCCGGCGTGAGATGCAGAGCTTTCTCAAAGTTCTGCTTATGCTCAAAGGACCTGCGCGCATTCTGGAAGTTGGAACTGCCGTAGGTTTCTCTGCGTTATTGATGAGTGAATACGCTCCTGAGGGGAGCAGGATAACAACAATAGAAAACTATGAAAAGAGGATTCCCATTGCCCGGGAGAATTTCCGGAGAGCAGGAAAGGAAGATGTGATCGAGCTGATAGAAGGAGATGCGGCAACGGTTCTGAAAGAACTGGAAGGGCCGTATGACTTTATTTTCATGGATGCCGCCAAGGCGCAGTATATCCATTATCTGCCGAATGTGCTTCGGCTGCTCTCAGAAGGAGGATGCCTCGTGTCAGATAATGTGATGCAGGACGGCGATGTGATCGAGTCCCGGTTTGCAGTGGAGAGAAGAAACCGGACTATCCATGCCCGTATGAGGGAATATCTCTATGAACTTAAACACAATGATAAACTCGTAACGGCAATCCTGCCTCTGGGAGACGGAGTGGCAGTAAGCGTGAAGCAGAGTACAGTGCATAAAATACATTCGACAGGAAAGGAAATGTGAAATGAGCAGACATCCTGAACTACTGATCCCGGCAAGCAGCCTGGAGGTGCTGAAGACAGCAGTTGTATTCGGCGCCGACGCAGTCTATATCGGCGGCGAGGCATTCGGCCTGAGGGCGAAGGCAAAGAACTTCTCTATGGATGATATGAGGGAAGGCATCGCATTTGCACATGAGCATGACGTGAAAGTGTACGTCACAGCTAATATACTGGCCCACAATGAGGACCTCTCCGGGGTGCGTGCATATTTTGAAGAACTGAAAGAAATAAAGCCGGATGCGCTGATCATCGCCGATCCCGGGGTGTTTGACATAGCAAAAGAGGTATGCCCGGAGATCGACAGACATATCAGTACGCAGGCCAATAATACAAATTACGGCACCTATAACTTCTGGTACCGCCAGGGCGCGAGTCGTGTTGTATCCGCCCGGGAACTGTCTATGAAAGAGATTAAGGAACTGAGAGACAATATCCCTGCGGATCTGGAGATAGAGACCTTCGTACACGGAGCCATGTGCATCTCTTATTCCGGACGGTGCCTTCTGAGTAACTACTTTACCGGAAGAGATGCCAACAGGGGAGCATGTACCCATCCCTGCCGCTGGAAGTATGCTGTGGTCGAAGAGACAAGACCAGGGGAATACATGCCCGTATATGAAAATGAACGTGGAACCTATATCTTCAATTCGAAGGATCTCTGCATGATTGAATATATTCCTGAGCTGATCGATGCAGGAATCGACAGCTTCAAGATCGAGGGAAGAATGAAGACTGCACTCTACGTGGCTACAGTGGCCAGGACGTACCGCAGGGCGATCGATGATTTCCAGAAGGATCCGGAGCTTTACCGTAAGAATATGCCCTGGTATCTGGATCAGATATCTAACTGCACATACCGGAAGTTCACCACTGGATTCTTCTTCGGAAAACCGGATCAGGACGCACAGATTTACGACAGTAATACCTACGTGAAGGAATACACTTACCTGGGAATCGTCGGAAGTGTGGAAGACGGCCTGTGTCGGATCGAACAGCGCAACAAGTTCTCCGTCGGAGAACAGATCGAAATCATGAAACCAGACGGGCGAAATGTAGAAGTGATGGTAGAACGTATCCTTAACGAAGACGGAGAGGAGCAGAAGAGCGCTCCTCATCCCAAACAGGTGCTGTGGGTAAAACTGAGCGAAGCACCGGAAAAGTATGATATTCTCAGGAGAATGGAGCAGGAGTGATAAAGAGTTGAAAAAGCTGCTGAGTGTCGTGTGCTAAGACATTCAGCAGCTTTGTTTAAAAGAAAGCCCTCAGCTTCTCAATGGCACCCTTCTCAATCCGCGAGACATAAGAGCGGGAAATTCCAAGCTGTCTTGCAATTTCCCGCTGTGTATATTCCTCTCCGTTATACAGGCCATATCGCATTTTTAAGACGAGCTTTTCACGCTGGGAAAGCTCACTTTCGACTTTTTCATAGAGCTTCTGGATATTCTCCTTGAGCTGGATCCTGTCAGGAATCTCATTTTCATCAGTCTCAATGATATCATAGAGCCTGATCTCATTCCCTTCCCGGTCTGTGCCGATGGGTTCGTAGAGAGAGATTTCTTTTCCGCTTTTCTTTCGGGAACGCAGGTGCATCAGAATTTCATTTTCCACGCATCGCGAGGCATACGCGGCCAGCCGGTTTCCTTTATGAGGATTAAAAGTAACGACAGCTTTGATCAGTCCGATCGTTCCGATAGAGATCAGGTCTTCCGGATCTTCCTCCAGATTTTGATACTTTTTGATCACATGAGCCACCAGACGCAGGTTACGTTCGATCAGGATATGCTTGGCTTCAAGGTCCCCTTCCGTATATTTCCTGATATAATATTTTTCTTCCGAGGGAGTGAGTGGGTTAGGAAATGACTGCAAGACGGCACCTCTTAGCACATTTGATATAGTTTATGAAAATATGGTGAAATTTGTGCTTTTCCAAAGAAAAAGAAAATCCAGAAAGAGATTGACAGAACCCCGGTCAGGGATGTATTATGATTTTACATTTCCGGAGATTTCTTCTCCGGCAATCAAATCCGGCTGATTCAGCCAAATTTTCAGCTGCTTGTTTTTGTGACGGGACAAATTGCCCCTGGAAGAAACAGAAGGTATGCCTGAAAAATTGTGTGGTGTTTTACTGTTTTATATAATTGCAGGTGGAGCGGGAACTCATGGAAAGGAGTGCGAAGATGAGTTTCAGCACAGTTTTGTCTGCAGCGGTGGAAGGGCTCAATATTGAGTTTGTTCATGTAGAAGCGGATGTATCAAATGGACTTCCGGTGTTCAATATGGTGGGTTATCTGTCATCGGAGGTAAAGGAGGCAGGAGAACGCGTCCGTACTGCGGTGCGTAATTCCGGTCTGGATTTCCCCGCGAAAAGGGTGGTGATCAATCTGTCACCAGCAACATTGAAGAAAAGGGGAGCGTCTTTTGATCTCCCAATCGCGCTGGCGGTTCTGGCGTCTTTGGGACAGATCCCTGGAGAAGGGTTAGAGAGAAGTCTGGTCATAGGAGAACTTGGATTGGATGGAAGCGTCAGGAAAGTACCGGGAGTGCTTCCAATCATGATGGAGGCGGCCAGGAAGAATCATGTGACATGCTGTATCGTGCCAAAGGAAAACGCGGCTGAAGCAGCGCTGGCGGAGAATATGCGTGTAGTTGGTGTGGAATCCCTGGAACAGGCTGTTTTGTTCCTGCGAGGAGGGATGCAGCTGCCGAAGGTGCGCAGAAAGGAACAACATAGATGTATAAATACAGGGCAGGAGAATGACTTTTCAGATATATGTGGACAGGAAAATGTAAAACGTGCTGCTGAGATTGCAGTGGCAGGCGGACACAATCTTCTGCTTATCGGACCTCCCGGAAGTGGAAAGACAATGGCTGCACGGTGTCTTCCGGGTATTCTTCCGCCTATGAACAGGGAGGAAAGTATGGAAATAACAAAAATATACAGCGTTATGGGAATGCTGGATGAAAATATGCCTCTGATAACCAGGCGTCCCTTTCGTGAAGTTCATCATACGGCTACCCGTGTGGCGCTTGCGGGAGGCGGACTAGTGCCACGACCAGGAGAAATCAGTCTTGCCCATGGAGGTGTCCTCTTTCTTGATGAGCTCCCGGAGTTCAGGAAAAGTGTGCTGGAAGTACTGCGTCAGCCGCTGGAAAGCAGAATGATACAGATATCCAGAGTACACGGCAAATACAGCTTCCCGGCAGGATTTATGCTGGTGGCAGCTATGAATCCCTGTCCCTGCGGAAGATATCCGGATCCGGGGTGTACATGTACCCCTGCCCAGATTCAGGGATATCTGGGAAAAATCAGCCAGCCCTTTCTTGATCGGATCGATCTGTGTGCTGAGGCATCCAAAGTAAGATATGAAGATCTTTCCAATGAGAAGAAAGGTGAAAGTTCTGCAGCAATCAGGCAGAGAGTATGCCGTGCGCGTGAGATACAGTATGAAAGGTACAGGAAGACAGAGATACGGGTGAATGCAGAACTTGGCAGCAGGAAATTAAAGGAATTCTGTGAGCTTGGAAAGGCGGAACAGAAGGTGATGGAGCAGGCATTTTCTATGTTGGACCTGACGGCAAGAGCCTATCATCGGATTATCCGTACAGCACGGACAATCGCTGACCTTGACGGCGAGGAGCGGATTCGGACAGAACATCTGAATGAAGCGATTGGATACAGAGTAGTTGACAGAAGATACTGGAGGCGGCAGTGATGGAGAAAAAAACAGAACAGAGAATAGAAGATATGGCATACGAATACTGGTTTGCCGGAATAAAAAATCTTTCAACCAGAAAAAAATATCTGATCAGAGAACACATGAAAACAGGCAGGGCAGTCTATTATATAGAAGAAACAAAAATAAATAAGCTTCCGTTCCTCGATGAACGTGACAGAAAAGTACTCCTGGAAGCAAAACATGATAAGAATATACAGGAATCTTATAAAATATTGGAAGAAAAAGAAATCCGTTTCGTTCCCTGGTTTGCACCGGAATACCCGGAACGCCTGCTGGAACTGCCGGATTTCCCGTATGCTCTGTATGTAAAAGGAAGCCTGCCGTCACCTGACGGCAAGAAGGCGGCTATCGTGGGAGCAAGGAAATGTACGCCATATGGAGAAAAATACGCATTGGAGTTCGGATGTGAGCTGGCAAGAGCAGGAGTTGAGATCATCAGCGGACTGGCAAGAGGTATCGATGGAATGGGACAGCGGGGCGCACTGATAGGAAGGGGAAAAACATTTGCCGTGCTTGGATGCGGCGTCGATATATGCTATCCGAGAGAACATATCGGATTATATTCGGATATCCTGGAACAGGGCGGAGGAATCTTATCAGAACTGCTGCCTGGGACGCCGCCCCTGTCTAAGCATTTTCCTGCCAGAAACCGGATCATCAGCGGACTGGCAGACGCGGTTCTTGTGATAGAGGCCCGTGAAAGAAGCGGATCGCTGATCACAGCTGATCAGGCACTGGATCAGGGGCGGGATGTATTTGCCCTTCCTGGACCAATAAACAGCCCTCTGAGTACCGGATGCAATCAGCTGATCCGTCAGGGAGCTGGCCTGCTCATCTCCCCGGAAATGCTGCTGGAAGAGTGGAATCTGCCTTGCCAGAGCGTGGGGAGAAAGGAACCGGAAAATAAAAAAATGCTTGAAAGTCGCGAAAAATTGGTGTATAGTCGACTTGGTTTGTATCCGAAGAACGTGGATCAGCTGGTCGGAGAGACAGATATGGAAGTGAGAGAGCTTATGTCACTACTGGTATCGCTGGAACTGAAAGGATACATAAGAGAAATATCGAAGAATTATTATATCTCGGTGCAGTGATCGTCGGGGTATTTCTGAAAAAGAAACAGCATTAAGACGGCAGAATCTGCCGTATGGAGGAGTTTGGGTTTATGGCACATTATCTTGTTATCGTGGAGTCACCTGCTAAAGTGAAAACGATTAAAAAGTTTCTGGGAAACAATTACACGGTCGCGGCATCCCAGGGGCATGTCCGCGATCTGCCGAAAAGCTCACTGGGCATTGACGTCGAACATGACTTTGAGCCAAAGTACATCACGATACGCGGCAAAGGAGATATTCTTGCCACCCTGAGAAAGGAAGTAAAGAAATCAGACCGGGTTTATCTTGCAACCGACCCTGACCGGGAAGGAGAGGCAATATCCTGGCATCTTGCCGCTGCACTCAAATTAGATGATAAGAAAATGCGGAGAATCACTTTCAACGAGATCACAAAGAACGCGGTGAAGGCATCTCTTAAGAATCCGAGGGATATCGACATGAACCTGGTGGATGCACAGCAGGCAAGGCGTGTTCTGGATCGTATGGTGGGATATATGATCAGTCCTATCCTCTGGAAGAAGGTGAAGAGAGGACTCAGCGCCGGAAGAGTTCAGTCGGTTGCTCTGAGGCTGATCGCTGATCGCGAGGATGAGATTAATGCATTTATTCCGGAAGAATACTGGACGCTTGATGCCGTGCTGAAAGTTAAAGGCGAGAGAAGACCTCTGACTGCCAGGTTCTATGGTACGGATAAGAAGATGACGATTCATTCACAGAAGGAACTGGATGAGATCTGTGAGGCAATCGCCCATGCAGAATTCAAAGTTGCAGATATTAAGACAAGTGAGAGAATCCGCCGGGCGCCGCTCCCGTTTACCACGAGTACACTTCAGCAGGAGGCGGCAAAAGCCCTGAATTTCGGTACGCAAAAAACCATGCGTATAGCACAGCAGCTTTATGAAGGTGTTGATATCAAGGGAAATGGTACGGTAGGTGTGATCACATATCTTCGTACAGATTCCACCCGTATCGCAGAGGAGGCAGAAGCGGCAGCTGAAGAATATATTTCTTCTGTTTACGGAAAAGAGTATGCTGCGGAAGGAAAACAGGGGAAAAGTGACGGAAAGAAGATTCAGGATGCGCATGAGGCTATCCGTCCTACAGATATTGCCCGCACTCCGGCTTCACTGAAGGATTCTCTGACCAGAGATCAGTTCCGTCTGTACCAGCTGATCTGGCGGCGTTTCACTGCCAGCAGGATGGAACCGGCACGCTATGAGTCCACAGCGGTGAAGATCACTGCCGGAGGCTATAGTTTTACAGTTTCTACATCACGCCAGCTGTTTGACGGTTTCAGATCTGTATATACAGAAGCAGATGAAGAGAAGGAAGAAAGCAACGTACTGGTTGGCAATCTTGGAATGGACTCCGTTTTGACCAAGGAAGAACTGGATCCGAAGCAGCATTTTACCCAGCCGCCGTCTCATTATACAGAAGCAACTCTGGTAAAGGCTCTGGAGGAGCTGGGGATAGGACGGCCCAGCACTTACGCGCCCACGATCTCTATTATTCTCGGGCGGCGATATGTAACCAAAGAGGCGAAAAATCTGTATATTACAGAGATTGGCGAGGTCGTCAACAATATGATGAAGCAGTCCTTCCCCAGTATTGTCGATGTGAATTTTACGGCAAATATGGAAGGACTTCTGGATATGGTTGCTGAAGGCAAAGTTCAGTGGAAAGAAGTGATCCGCAATTTCTATCCGGATCTGGACGATGCGGTAGAGAAAGCGGAGAAAGAGCTGGAGACTGTGAAGATCGAAGATGAAGTCACAGACGTGATCTGCGAGGAATGCGGCCGCAATATGGTGATCAAATATGGCCCGCACGGCAAGTTCCTGGCCTGTCCCGGATTCCCTGAATGCAGGAATACGAAGCCCTATCTGGAGAAGATCGGAGTACCGTGTCCGATCTGCGGCAAAGATATAGTTATCCGTAAGACCAAAAAAGGCAGAAGATATTACGGGTGCGAGAATAATCCGGAATGTGATTTCATGTCTTGGCAGAAGCCTTCCAGAGAAAAATGTCCGGTCTGCGGAGGGTATATGGTTGAAAAGGGAAATAAACTGGCCTGTGCAGATGAAAAATGCGGCTATGTCACCACCCTTCCAAAAGAATGATCAGAAATTACTGATAAAATTATGTTGATATAACGCAAATTGTATGATAACATAGTTTCATATACGAATTTTGGTGCGAGTTGTATATACAATTTTGACAAATGTTTCCATAGCAACAGATCTGTTGAGAAAATTGGGGAAGCTGTGGAATCATAATGATATATGTAAAAGATGCGGAGGAAACAATGAGCGTACAATTGTTGGATAAAACCAGAAAGATAAATAAACTGCTGCACAATAATAATTCGAGCAAGGTGGTATTTAATGATATCTGTGCCGTGCTGACAGAGATTCTTGACTCTAATGTGCTGGTAGTCAGTAAAAAGGGAAAAATACTTGGAGTCAGCAAGTGTGCAAAAGTAAATGCTATCAGTGAACTGATAATGGAGTCGGTAGGAGCCCACATTGACAGTATGCTGAATGAAAGGCTTCTGAGTATTTTATCCACGAAGGAAAATGTAAATCTTGAGACACTTGGATTTTCTCACGATACTGTTGAAGGGTATCAGGCGATCATTACTCCTATTGACATAGCCGGTGAGAGGCTGGGAACACTGTTTATTTACAAGCAGGATTCTACGTATTCTATTGACGATATCATACTCAGCGAGTATGGTACCGCGGTGGTAGGTCTGGAGATGCTTCGTTCTGTTAACGAAGAAAGCGCTGAGGAGACAAGGAAAGAACATATTGTCCAGTCCGCTATAAGTACGCTTTCCTTCTCGGAACTGGAAGCGATCATACATATTTTTGATGAACTTGGCGGGAATGAAGGGATTCTTGTCGCGAGTAAGATAGCAGACAGGGTGGGAATCACAAGGTCGGTGATCGTAAACGCGCTTCGTAAGTTCGAAAGTGCAGGCGTGATCGAATCTCGTTCATCCGGTATGAAAGGCACTTATATCAAAGTGTTGAATGATTACGTGTTCACAGAACTTGAGCAGATCAAGAAAGAGAGGATGTAGTCATAAACATTGCCTGCTGCACGGATCAGTCTGTGAGCGGCGCGGAAGGGGACAGTTACGGAGGAACAGCCATGTATGAAGGGAATCCTGTAGATCTGCAGATGGAAAAGGTGATATCGGCAGATGGAATTTTTGATGATTCGACGAGAAAATGTCAGGTATACAAGTATGATCTGGATGAGGATTATATTTATCTGGAATTAAAGGAAGGAGACCTGACATCTATCTGTCTGGATGCACGGTACAGATGCTATATTTCAACCCGTTCAGAGCTCTTATATTGTACAGGGGTTGTGAAAGAGCGGTATCGCAGCCAGGATATGAATCTTCTGAAGTTCCGAATCAAAAACGGTTTTTATAATGTATACGAGGGAAGAAAGATGACAAAGCGTGCGTAAGCACGCTTTTGTTTTGCTGGAATTAAGTTGCCGTCCATCTGTGTCTCGTTATCTGGTGACGGTTATATCATCAGTTTTATAAAAAAAGTTTAAACTGTGTTGACAAATATGGATTGGAGTGCTATTTTATAAGCATGGGTTAGCACTCGAGTGAAATGAGTGCTAATAAACAACTATCAAGGAGGAATTACAATGAAGTTAGTACCTTTAGGTGACAAAATTGTTTTAAAACAGTTAGAAGCAGAAGAAACTACAAAGTCCGGTATCGTGCTGCCGGGACAGGCAAAAGAGAAACCCCAGGAAGCTGAAGTTATCGCAGTAGGACCTGGTGGAAATATAGATGGAAAAGAAGTTGTGATGCAGGTAAAACCGGGGGATAAAGTAATTTATTCCAAATATGCGGGAACAGATGTAGAGCTTGACGGAGAAGAATACATTATTGTAAAACAGAATGATATCCTTGCAATCGTAGAGGCGTAAGCCGTATGCAAATTTGAATAGACAGAATAGGAGATGTATCAGATATGGCAAAGGAAATTAAATATGGAACAGAAGCCAGAGCTGCACTGGAGAAAGGTGTTAACAAACTGGCAGATACTGTAAAAGTAACTCTTGGACCTAAAGGAAGAAATGTTGTTCTGGACAAATCTTTCGGCGCACCGCTGATCACGAACGATGGCGTGACGATCGCGAAAGAGATCGAGCTGGAAGATGGTTTTGAAAATATGGGAGCACAGCTGATCAGAGAGGTTGCTTCCAAGACAAATGATGTTGCCGGAGACGGTACTACAACAGCTACAGTTCTTGCACAGGCTATGGTTCATGAAGGAATGAAGAACCTGGAGGCAGGAGCGAATCCGATCGTTCTCAGAAAAGGTATGAAGAAGGCAACGGATAAAGCTGTAGAAGCAATTCATACAATGAGCAGCAAGGTAAAAGGGAAAGACCAGATTGCCAGAGTTGCAGCAGTTTCCTCAGGAGATGAAGGCGTAGGCCAGATGGTAGCAGATGCCATGGAGAAAGTTTCCAATGACGGTGTTATCACAATCGAAGAGTCTAAGACCATGCAGACAGAGCTGGATCTTGTAGAAGGTATGCAGTTTGACCGCGGATATATTTCAGCTTACATGGCTACAGATATGGAGAAGATGGAAGCAGTTCTGGAAGATCCGTACATTCTGATCACAGATAAGAAGATCTCCAATATCCAGGATATCCTTCCGCTGCTTGAGCAGATTGTTCAGTCCGGTGCAAGACTTCTCATCATTGCAGAAGATGTTGAGGGTGAGGCACTTACAACACTGATCGTCAACAAGCTGCGTGGAACATTCAATGTAGTTGCAGTGAAAGCTCCGGGATATGGTGACAGAAGAAAAGAAATGCTTCAGGATATTGCCGTATTGACGGGCGGTCAGGTGATTTCCGAAGAGCTTGGACTTGACCTGAAAGAGACAACGATGGAGCAGCTTGGACGTGCGAAATCCGTTAAAGTTCAGAAAGAGAATACAGTTATCGTTGACGGATGCGGAGATAAGAATGCAATTGCAGACAGAGTTGCACAGATCAAGAAAGCAATCGAAGAGACAACATCTGATTTCGACAGAGAGAAACTTCAGGAGAGACTTGCTAAACTGGCAGGCGGCGTAGCAGTAATCCGTGTCGGAGCGGCTACAGAGACTGAGATGAAAGAGGCAAAACTTCGTATGGAGGACGCTCTTAACGCTACAAGAGCAGCTGTTGAAGAGGGAATTATCGCGGGAGGCGGTTCCGCTTATATCCATGCTGCAAAAGAGGTTGCAGCACTTGCAGATACACTTGAGGGCGATGAGAAGACAGGTGCGAAGATTATCCTGAAAGCACTGGAAGCTCCGCTGTATCAGATCGCTGCAAATGCAGGACTTGAAGGTGCTGTTATTGTAAATAAAGTAAGAGAGTCTGAGCCGGGAATCGGTTTTGATGCATATAAAGAGCAGTATGTAGATATGGTTGAAGAAGGAATCCTTGATCCTGCCAAGGTAACAAGGAGCGCTCTTCAGAATGCTACAAGCGTTGCGTCCACACTGCTTACTACAGAATCTGTTGTTTCTACTATTAAAGAAGAAGTTCCGGCAGCGGCAGCAAATGCTGGCGGCATGGGAATGATGTAATTTTCCAGATACAGCGGGAGATCAGAAAAGAATCATTAAGATACAAAGTGCTCTCCGCCATTCAGGCAGCGAGGAGTATTCAGGGTCCGGGCAGGAGTCGGCAAGACTCCACCCGGATCCTTTTGCGTATTAGGCTTTAGACTGATAAGTTCGGCAGCTGCCGTGTTCGAACGAACAGATATTTACCAGGTGTGTTATCCATTTGAAATAAAGCAAAATTAACATGTCTCATTCTTGCAGATAATGAAATACGTGTATTTATAAGTAATACTTAATAATAAACTTTAAAATAAATCAACCGGATAAATAAGACCTGATGAGGAAAACTCTTGACATCCATTCCGAATTTCTGTAGTATATCGTTAATACATAGGTGGATTCTTAAGAAAGAGAGGTAAACGATACATGGGAAAAATTATTGGCGAAGGAATTACATTTGACGATGTTCTGCTTGTGCCGGCGTATTCGGAAGTAATCCCGAATGAGGTTGATCTTTCAACTTATCTGACTAAGAGCATCAAACTTAATATTCCTATGATGAGTGCCGGAATGGATACGGTTACAGAACACCGCATGGCGATAGCGATGGCGCGTCAGGGAGGAATCGGTATCATCCATAAGAATATGTCTATTGAACAGCAGGCAGAAGAAGTAGATAAGGTAAAACGTTCTGAAAACGGAGTCATCACGGATCCGTTTTACCTGTCTCCAGAGCATACGCTGGAAGATGCAAACAATCTGATGGCAAAATTTCGTATTTCCGGAGTTCCGATCACGGAAGGCCGAAAACTGGTTGGTATCATCACAAACCGTGATCTTAAGTTTGAAGAAGACTTCTCAAAAAAGATAAAAGAATCCATGACTTCCGAGGGACTTATTACTGCAAAGGAAGGCATTACTCTTGAGGATGCAAAGAAGATTCTTGCTAAGGCAAGAAAGGAAAAGCTTCCGATTGTTGATGATGAAGGAAACCTGAAGGGACTTATCACTATCAAGGATATTGAGAAACAGATTAAATATCCGCTGTCTGCGAAAGATTCTCAGGGACGCCTTCTCTGCGGAGCTGCGATCGGAATCACAGCCAATTGTCTGGATCGTGTGGAGGCGCTCGTAAAGGCAAAGGTAGACGTTGTAGTTCTGGATTCCGCACACGGACACTCAGCGAACGTTCTCCGCACCGTTCACATGGTGAAGGACAGCTTCCCGAATCTTCCGGTCATTGCCGGTAACGTCGCAACGGGGGAAGCAACGAAGGCTCTGATCGAAGCAGGAGCGGATGCTGTGAAGGTAGGTATCGGACCTGGATCGATCTGTACAACACGTGTAGTTGCTGGTATCGGTGTTCCGCAGATCACAGCTGTTATGGACTGCTATAATGCAGCAAAAGAATACGGAATTCCGATCATCGCAGACGGAGGAATCAAATATTCCGGAGATATGACAAAGGCTATTGCGGCCGGTGCTAATGTCTGCATGATGGGTAGTATATTCGCGGGATGTGATGAGAGCCCGGGAACATTTGAGTTATATCAGGGAAGGAAGTACAAGGTATATCGCGGCATGGGATCTATCGCGGCTATGGAGAACGGAAGCAAAGACCGCTACTTCCAGGAGAATGCCAAGAAACTGGTTCCTGAGGGCGTAGAAGGCCGTGTAGCTTATAAGGGTACAGTAGAGGATACTGTATTCCAGCTGATGGGAGGACTTCGTTCCGGTATGGGATACTGTGGTACACACACGATAGAAGAATTAAAAGAAAATGGACGCTTCATCAAAATCTCAGCAGCTTCACTGAGAGAAAGCCATCCGCATGATATTCATATTACAAAAGAGGCTCCGAACTACAGTGTAGATGAGTAGATTGGCTGAAAAAGAATGGGTTTAATGCTTTAATACTGCTGTTGCGTGCCTGACAAAGAAGGGACATGGGAATTTATTCTCATGTCCTTTTATAAAATCATAAGATTTTTTTCACAATACCTTATAAAATCCATGGTATGATGAAAAAAGTTTAAAGAAGAGAGGCGTACAGAAGATGAGAACATTCGGCGGAAGAGGAAAGGGGAATATAAAGAGAAATCATGTTACGAAAAGGAAAAGTGGAAGTCGAAAAAAGCAGCGTCAGAATATTCTGCTTTTCAAGGCGGGAATTGTCCTTCTCGTAATAGTGACGCTTGTGGCGGCAGCGTATTCGTTGAGTTCGGTCAGAGGACAGAATGTGGCGGATGTAGATGCATCACAGCCGGATATTGATGTGCAGCTTCTGGACGTGAATCCTTATTCCAGACCCGGAACAGAGTCAGATGGTATTAACGGTATCGTGATTCATTATACGGCAAATCCAGGGAGTACTGCTCAGGAAAACCGGGACTATTTTAACGGCCTTCAGTACAGTCATGAGACCGAGGCCAGCAGCAATTTCATTATAGGAATTGATGGAGAAATCATACAATGTGTTCCGACGTGGGAAGTGGCGTACGCATCGAATGACAGAAATTCAGATACCGTATCCATTGAATGCTGTCATCCCGACGAAAGTGGCAGATTCACAGAGCAGACCTATCGTTCTCTTGTTCAGCTTACGGCGTGGCTGTGCGTAAAGTTTGATCTGGGACCGGAAGATGTTATACGGCATTATGATGTGACTGGTAAAATATGTCCGAAGTACTTTGTGGAAAATGAAGACGCCTGGGAAACATTTCGAACGGATGTTGAAAATGCGATGGAGAAGTAATCCTGTTTTCCTCCTTGCTATCATGGAAGAAAATTGATATAATAGCTTGTATTGTGTAGAAAGTTTGGAGGACAGAGATGAACGATTTGGAGATGTACCGGGAACAGCTTGCCATCTGTGACGATAAGATCATTGATGCCCTGATGGAGAGAAACGCCATTGTGGAAAAGATCATGGCTTATAAGGAGCGGTACGGGATGCCAATCCTTCAGCCGGCACAGGAAGCAAAACAGGAGCGCAGGCTGGATGAAAAGCTGAAGGACAACAAGTACAGAGAAGAGATACTTGATGTATTCGGAAGGATATTGAGAAACAGTAAGAAGATTCAGGCCCGGAAACTTTTTTCTTATAATATTGTATTGATCGGATTTATGGGAGCGGGAAAATCCACGGTATCGGATTATCTCAGTACTATGTTCGACATGAAACTTGTCGAGATGGATCAGGAGATTTCCAACCGGGAAGAGATGAGCATTCCGGATATTTTCTCCACTTATGGAGAAGAATATTTCAGGAAGAAGGAAACAGAACTCCTCAAAGAGCTTCAGAATGAGAAGAACTGTATTATATCATGCGGGGGAGGCGCAGCACTCCGTGAAGAAAATGTATCGGAGATGAAAAAGAACGGAAGGGTTATTCTTTTGACGGCCAGCCCTGAGACAATCTATGAACGGGTAAAAGACAGCAACGACCGTCCGATTCTGAACGGAAACAATAATGTGGAGTTTATTGCAGAGATGATGGAAAAACGTCGTGAAAAATATGAAGCTGCCGCTGATATCGTTGTGCAGACGGATAATAAGACGGTCCTTCAGATCTGTGAAGAGTTGATTTCAAGACTGATGGAGTTGGATGACAGATAATGTTTAGAAGATTTTTTCCGGATGAATATGTGGCATCCACATATGTTATCCCTTTCGAAAAACTATATGAAGAAGGTTACCGGGGAGTCATATTTGACATAGATAATACGCTTGTTCCTCACGGTGCTCCTGCAGATGACCGGGCAAAGAAGCTGTTCGGGCGCCTGAAGGAGATTGGCTTCACATCCTGTTTGATCTCGAATAACAGGGAAAGCCGTGTCGAGATGTTCAACAGAGATATAGGGACTAAATATATTTATAATGCCCATAAGCCTTCAGTCAGAAATTATATCAAAGCGATGGAGATCATGGGAACAGACAAATCTAATACACTGTTTGTGGGGGATCAGCTGTTTACAGATGTCTGGGGGGCAAAAAGAGCAGGGATATATAATATTCTTGTCCGTCCGATCCATCCGAAGGAAGAGATTCAGATCGTGCTGAAGCGCTTTCTGGAAAGGATTGTGCTATATTTTTATAAAAAAGAAAAAGCAGAAAAAAAAGATTGAAAAAACAGGAAAATTATTATACACTTAATAAATGGAACGTCAGTAAAGGCGTATGATTTGAAGGAGGATTGTAAATGGTTTCAGCAGGAGATTTTAAAAACGGACTTACCATTGAAATTGATGGAAATATTTTCCAGATTCTGGAATTTCAGCATGTAAAACCTGGAAAAGGAGCTGCGTTCGTAAGAACAAAATTGAAAAATATCATAAGCGGCGGTGTTGTTGAGAAAACATTCCGTCCGACAGAAAAGTTTGAGAATGCTCATATCGACAGAAAGGACATGCAGTATCTTTATCAGGATGGCGATCTTTACAACTTCATGGACATGGAGACGTATGATCAGATTGCGCTGGATGCCGATGTTGTCGGTGATGCGCTGAAATTCGTGAAAGAGAATGAAACAGTAAAAATTTGTTCACATAAAGGCAATGTGTTCTCAGTGGAGCCCCCGCTGTTTGTAGAGCTTGCGATCACGGAGACAGAGCCGGGATTTAAGGGCGATACAGCTCAGGGTGCTACGAAGCCGGCTACGGTAGAGACTGGTGCGACAGTTATGGTGCCGCTCTTTGTCGAAGTTGGAGATGTGCTGAAGATCGATACACGTACAGGAGAATATCTGTCCAGAGTTTAATGTGTTATTCTGGATTTTAATGAACGAGAGCAGATAGGGGAAGGAATCTTCCCCTATTCGATTTTGCGGAAGGTGGCTGAATGATCAGACGCCTTTTTTGTGCAATATTACCTCTTGAATTTATTGGTAAAATAACATATAATATTTTTTGCCTAATATTGTTCAAATCATATAATTCTATTTCAATGATACGCTTCGTATCAGTTTTCTCGTTAAATTTAAACGGACCGCGTGAAGAAAGGAGAAAAATGAATTACAGAGAATTTGTATACGCGGTGGAGAAACAATTGAATCAGAAAATGGGAGGTGATGCTAAGGTTTCGGTGTATTCGGCTGTGAAAAATAATTCTACGGAGAGAATGGGCGTTCTTATTGAGAAACCAGGAATTAATATTTCTCCAACTATATATCTGGAAGAATATTTTGAGTGTTATATTGATGGAAAGACACTTGATCAGATTACGGAGGAAATAAAGAGATTTTATGAAAGCATCAGAAGAGAGGAATCCTGGGATTATGACCGGATCCTCCAATATGAGGGCGTGAAAGATCAAATTGTATTTAAACTCATCAATACGAAGGAGAATAAAGAATTCCTGGAAACAGTTCCGAATATTCCCTTTCTGGATCTGTCTATTGTCTTCTATGTTTTACTGGAAGCCGGAAGTGGCGGAAGTGCGGCAATGGTAGTTAATAATACGCATATGTCCAGGTGGGATACGGACGTGGAGACTCTCTGGAAAGATGCAAAATTAAATGTGAGAAGACTTCTTCCGGCTGAGTTTGTTACGATGAATTCGGCCTTAAAAGGGCTTGTCCATGTATGTGTCGGGGAAAATAAAAGGTGCAAGGATAATCTGCTGATGGAAACGGAACCAGCAGAAGGAAAAGACTTCATGTATGTTCTTTCCAATCACATCCGGAATTATGGCGCGGCGTGCATTGCCTATCCTTTTATTCCTGATATGATCGCACATGTTCTTGGCGAGGATTATTATATCCTTCCCAGCAGTATTCATGAACTTATAATCATACCCTGTTCCAAAGGAATCGGACAAGATGATATGAACTCCATGATCAGGGAAATCAACGATACGCAGGTGGCTGATGAAGAGGTGCTGAGTGACCATTTCTATCTTTACAGAAAGGAATCCGGCAAGATAACAATGGGATGAACTTAAAAGAGCGGTTTGCGGCTCTGAATGAGCTTTTCTGAGCATTTGATATGTCAAAAAAAGCTTTACATTTCAGTTGTTATATGATAATATATATAAGGCTGTTGAAACAGAAGTCTTCTGTGAACAGCCGGAATGCGTCTGTAGCTCAGTGGATAGAGCAATGCCCTCCGGAGGCATGTGCGGCGGTTCGACTCCGCTCAGACGCTTTAATATTTTATGAAAAAAAGAATCCCGATCAGGGATTCTTTTTTTCATATGCCTAAAGCAGATTGATTTTCTTTGTCATGATATAATAAGTGGCGGCATAGGCAATAACAGCAGTGACTAGAGTAATTACGCCGCCCAGCATTGATGTACCTGCGATATAGTTTCTCATGGTGTCTGGCCCCGTGTTTCCGTATCCTGGCATGAGATGAAAAGCAGCCATGAGTACCAGAGTGAAAAACTGGAGCACAAAAATCAACAGAAATACCATGACAGCGCAGATGAGCACAGGTGTGAACAGGACATTTGCAGGCAGGTTAAAGTCCAGTCTGTTGATAAAGAACAATCGGATGGAAATACACAGGACTAGGTAGAGCAGATGTATGAGGATCAGGATCCTTGCCGATGCCTTCAGGTCGTATTTGATCAGTTTTCCCAGCATTTAAACACCTCCCGGAATAATGTATCCACGGATTTCCCGTACTCTCCTCGTATCTCGTCTACTGATGCGTTGAGCGCCAGATGCCCTTTCTGAAGGAAGAGCACCCGGTCCAGAATATTCTCTATGTCCGCGATCAGATGGGTTGAGATCAGGATGGAAGCGTCCTCACTGTAATTAGTCAGGATTGTATGAAGAATATAATCTCTGGCTGCGGGATCCACTCCGCCCAGAGGCTCATCCAGCACATAAAGGCCTGCCTGACGGCTCATGACGAGAACAAGCTGAACTTTTTCTCTGGTACCCCTGGAGAGAGAAGAAAGTCTTGCTCTTGGATCGATATCAAGGGAATCCAGCATGGAAAATGCCCTTTCCATACTGGTCAGATTCCGGCATTCAAGAATCGGTTTCATGATTTTGTACCTCCAGTTTCTTCTCTATCAGTTCCAGCGTTTCCGGATTGGAAAGACCAAGATGCTGCATCTGTCTGAGAAACTGGCAGATGTGTTCTTCGGCCAGTTCCTTGCGCACTTTCTGTATCAGGACTCTGTCATCAGTGATGTATCGGCCGCTGGTGCGCTGAGAATGGACAAGACCTGCCCTTTCCAATTCCGACAGTGCCTTTTGCATGGTGTTCGGGTTTACAGACGCATCCAGGGCAAGATCCCGGACGGAAGGGATCTTATCGCCGGGCTTGTAGACTCCGGCAGCAATATCATGTCGGATGCGTTCCATTAGCTGCAGATAGATGGGACGGTCGTCATCAAAGTTCCATGGCATTGGATCACCTCGTTTTCCGTAATATCATATTCGTTCATGACTGTACTATCACTATAATACAATCATAAGCTCCGGGACTGCGCGGTGTCAAGTGTATTTTCTGAAATCAAGTCTCTTCGTTATCCCGGATTATTTTATTTTTCAGATCTGGGTCGAACTGGCCACTGCGGAGCATGGCAATCTCATATTTATATGGAGCGTAGGATTTCTTTGGCTTTGACGGAGATGGAATGTAGGGGGTCTCCAGGATCTTCGGAACCTGATCAAAGTCGGGGTGATGTACGATATAATTCAGGGCTCCAAAACCGATATGGCCAAAGCCAATGTTTTCGTGCCGGTCCTTTGCTGCACCGGGACTGTTTTTGCTGTCGTTGATATGGAAGACTGCAATCTGATCCTTTCCGATGATGCGGTCAAATTCATCTATCACATCATCGAAACGCCGGATGATATCGTAGCCACTGTCACTGGTATGGCAGGTGTCGAAACAGACTCGCAGACGGCTGTTGTATGTTACTCCGTCGTAAATGCGTGCAAGCTCTTCGAAAGACCGCCCGATCTCAGAACCCTTTCCTGCCATGGTCTCAAGGGCGATAAGACAGCCGCTGCCGGAGGTGAGCACTTCGTTGAGTCCCTTTATGATCTTGTGGATTCCGGTATCGGTTCCCTCGCCTACATGGGCGCCGGGGTGGAGAATGAGTACATTGCTCCTGCATGCCTCAGTGCGCACGATCTCTTTGGCGAGGAACTCAACCGCCAGGGAGAATGTCTCAGGCTTTACTGAATTGCCCAGATTAATGATATAGGGAGCATGTACTATGATTTCATTGATTCCGTGTTTCTTCATATAATCCCATGCCGGATCTATATTCAGTTCACAGATTTCCTTTCGGCGGGTGTTCTGTGGAGCTCCTGTGTAGAACATAAACGTATTTGCACCGTAAGAAACGGCTTCCTTCGCGGACCCGAGCAGCATCTCCTTGCCGCTCATTCCAACATGTGAACCTATTTTCATTTGTCTGTATTCCTTTCATTTTCCTATATGTTTTATACGGTACATTTTAAACTTTTTCGATTTAAAGTAAAAGCCTTATTTTTTTAAATATTCCGGTCATTTTTCCCGTTGAGAAAATACTTCTCTGCATATCTCGAATCACCAGTCAGTGGGCCCATGTGCTGCCGCGAAGACCCGTAGTGGAGCGCCGGCACATGGGCCCACTGACGGATGTTCGAGGGATGCTCGAGAGATTTAAATCTAAAAACTTGCCGTCGTAAAATATACATGATATACTGTCAATCATACGGATAAAGGAGTGTGGAAAAGATTGAAGACATTACTGGAATTAATAACGATAGAAATGGAACAGGCGTTTACTGACGCCGGATATGATGCGTCTCTTGCAAAAGTGACGCTCTCAAACCGGCCGGATCTGTGCGAGTATCAGTGCAATGGAGCTATGGCGGGAGCAAAGACATACAGGAAGGCTCCGATCATGATCGCTGAGGATGTGGTATCCCGTCTTGAAGACAGCAAATGCTTTGAATCTGCGGAAGCGGTAAAGCCCGGATTCATCAACCTGAAGCTGGCGCCGGAATTTGTAGCCGGATATCTGAATGACATGTCAGCAGATGAGAAGCTTGGCGTGGAAGAAGAGGAACAGCCGAAGACTGTTGTCATCGACTATGGCGGACCGAATGTGGCGAAGCCGCTGCATGTTGGGCATCTCCGATCGGCCATCATTGGCGAGAGTGTGAAGCGGATCCTGCGCTTCAAGGGGAATAAAGTCCTTGGCGATATTCATCTGGGAGACTGGGGATATCAGATGGGACTTATCATAACAGAGCTGAAGAAGCGTCAGCCGGAGCTTCCTTATTTTGATGCAGGTTTTAGCGGAGAGTATCCGGCGGAGGCGCCCTTCACGATCGGTGAGCTGGAAGAGATATACCCGACTGCAAGCGCCTACGCAAAGGAACATGAAGATTACCGGGAAGAAGCATTGCATGCTACCTATCTTTTGCAGAATGGATGCCGGGGATACCGTGCTCTGTGGAATCACATTATGAATGTGTCTGTGACGGATCTGAAGAAGAACTATGAGAAACTGGATGTGCATTTTGATCTCTGGAAAGGGGAATCAGATGCCCAGGCTTATATCCCGGATATGGTACAGCGGTTGAAGGACGAAGGATTTGCCCGCTATGATGAAGGAGCTCTTGTTGTGGATGTGCAGGAGGAGTCTGATAATAAGGAAGTTCCGCCATGTATGATCCTGAAGTCAGACGGGGCGGCTCTGTATGATACGACGGATCTGGCTACATTGGTTGAGCGTGAGAAGGACTTCCATCCGGATGAGGTGATTTATGTGGTGGACAAGCGGCAGGAGCTGCACTTTATACAGGTATTCCGCTGCGCGAAGAAGACGGGCATCGTTCCGCAGGAAACAGAACTGAAGTTTCTTGGATTCGGAACTATGAACGGGAAGGACGGCAAACCGTTTAAGACCAGAGAAGGAGGCGTCATGCGTCTGGAGAACCTGATCCGTGAGATTGATGAGGAGATGTATCGGAAGATCATGGATAATCGGACGGTTGAAGAGGAGGAGGCAAAATGCACTGCTGAGACTGTCGGGCTTGCTGCTATCAAATACGGAGACCTTTCCAACCAGGCTTCCAAGGACTACATTTTTGACGTAGACCGTTTTACTTCCTTTGAGGGGAATACAGGTCCCTATATCCTTTATACGATCGTCAGGATCAAGTCTATTCTGAATAAATATGTGGAAGCGGGCGGAACGCTTGATGGGCTGACTATCCGGCCGGCTGAGGACGTATATGAGAAGGCTCTTATGCTTCAGGCACTGAAGTTCAACGATGTGATCAATACAGTATATGATGAGACGGCACCACATAAGATCTGCGCTTATATCTATGAGCTTGCCAATGAGTTCAACAAGTTCTATCATGAGACGAAGATTCTTTCAGAGGAGGATGAGCAGCGTAGGGGCGGATATATCGCCCTTCTGGGACTGGTGAAGAGCGTTCTGGAGACAAGTATAGATCTTCTGGGATTCGATGCGCCGGAAAGGATGTAAGGAAGCATGACGGAGAAGTTGTTTTACACGGACAGCCATATGGCCTCTTTTACGGCTGTGGTAACGGACTGCCGGAAAAATGGAGACAGATACGAGGTGGAACTTGACCGTACGGCATTTTTCCCGGAGGGCGGCGGACAGTATGCTGATCGTGGAGTACTGGACGGGGTCAGAGTTTCTGATGTCCAGGAAAAGGATGGAAGGATCCTTCATATGACGGAGGAACCTCTGGAAACAGGGAAAACAGTGGAAGGACAGATCGACTGGGATGAACGTTTCATGAAAATGCAGCAGCACACAGGCGAGCATATCGTGTCCGGTCTGGTCCATTCCAGGTTTGGCTATAACAATGTGGGATTTCATCTGGGCAGCGAGGACTGCACCATGGATTTCAACGGAGAGATCACTCGGGAGGAACTGGCTCAGATCGAGTTGGAGGCCAACCGGGCAGTGTGGAAGGATATTGAGGTCCGGGTGCTGTATCCTGATGAGGAAGCGTTGAAGGAAATCTCCTATCGGAGCAAGATAGAGATCGAGGGACAGGTTCGTCTGGTAGAGGTTCCCGGGTATGATATATGTGCCTGCTGTGCGCCCCATGTGAAGAGGAGCGGTGAGATCGGTGCGATCAAGCTTGTCAACGTTCAACGTTATAAGGGCGGTGCCCGTGTGACCATGCTCTGCGGAGGGAGGGCTCTTTCTGACTATTGTATGAGACAGAAACAGACGGATCAGGTGTCGGCCATGCTCTGCGTGAAAACAGATGAGATATCGGAAGCGGTGGCCCATCTTCAGAAAGAGATTGCTGATCTGAAGTATGAGAATGGCGAGAAGGAAAAGATACTGGCACTCCAGCTTGCGGACAGCGTTCCGGCGGAAGAGGATATTGTGTGCCTGTTCTCTGATGTGATCGGAGGAGATTCTATGAGGATGGTTATGAACCGGGTGCTGGAGAACGGCCATCGGATATGCGGAGTGTTCCATGGAAATGAAACAGATGGATATCGGTATGTGATCGGAAGCCGAAGCGCAGACATGAGAGCACTGGTAAAAGAGTTTAATGCTGCGTTTTCCGGCAGAGGAGGCGGCAAAGCGGAGATGGTTCAGGGAACTGCCAGGGGAGCAGCTTCTGAGATACACCGGTGGTTTGTTGGTAAAGCGGAGGTTGTGTAATGGAACGGAAGATTCGCAGAAGAAGTCCGTTCTGGAGTCTGGCAGGCCCTCTTCTGGGGTACTGGGGGATCCAGATCGCAGTTCAGTTTGTTCTGCAGCTTGTGATTGAAATGCCATATATCATGCGTGCCTATGCCAGTGTGATGGCGGGAGAGATGACCACATTTGACGAAATTATGTCAGAATACTGGAATATCATGACTCCCGCACTGGAAAAGGTGCTCAGTATGCAGGTAGAGATCACGGGTGCGGCTGCGTTATGTACGCTTATTATGACAGGCATACTTTTTTCGAGAGACAGGAAACTGGAGCAGAACTCCGGGATGCCTGTGTGGAAGAAGGCTCCGGCAGGGTAGTACTGGACCATTGGGGTGTTCGGGATTGTGGGATGTATTGGTGTTACCTGTCTGTCGACTCTCGCTCAGGCTGCGTTTCTGGATGTTGAGTACCAGCAGACGGCGGCTGAGATGTATTCCGCACCGTTTCTGGTGCAGTTGGCTGCTTTGGGAATTGTGATCCCGATAGCGGAGGAAATGATGTTCCGGGGAGTAATGTTCCGCAGATACAGAGAGAACAGAAGCCTGATGTATTCTGCATTGTGGTCGTCCCTATTCTTTTCCCTGATGCACACCAATTCCATCCAGATGGTATATTCTTTCCTGCTCGGTATACTGCTTGCCTATATTTATGAGAAGTTCGGTTCAGTGAAGGCGCCGGTTCTTCTTCATGTCTTGCTGAATACAGGATCGGTGGTATTTACGGAGCTTGGACTGTTTGACTGGCTGGCATCTGGTTTTGTACGTATTGCCGCAGGAGCAATTGTGAGTGCGTTTGTGTGCTCTATTATGTTTGTGATTATCCAGAAAATGGAAGGAGCTCAGGAAAAGAAGGAAATGGATGACCATACGAGGCCGGGAAATGGGAATGGGTCAATGGATTTCTTCTGAATAAATGATTTGTTTTGAGAAAAAAACATAAGTGGAATTGTACACGGCAGAAACAAAATCTGCCGTGTTTTTTTGCTTTTAATTAAGAAATAAAGTAAGAAATATTAAAGGAAAATAGAAATATCAATAAAAATTATTATTGTTTTTGAAGATGTTAAATTATCAGAAAATAATAAAAATAATAATAAATACTCAAATTATCTGACAATTAAAAAATATTTTTTGTTTACAAACGGGAAAAAATCGTGTATATTTTTCTGAGAACATCCGATGCGCGGGAAAAGACTATTTGTATTAACAAGGGATTATGGCAAACACTGCGCATGGTCTAAAACATTCAGAGAAAGGACAGCGATTATGAGAAAAGAAAGAACAGGCCCCCAGGGTTTATATCGTGAAAGTTTTGAACATGACAACTGTGGAATCGGCGCCATTGTTAATATCAAGGGTGTCAAGAGCCACAGCACAGTTGCGGGCGCCCTTGAGATCGTAGAGCATCTGGAGCATAGAGCCGGTAAGGACGCGGAAGGCAAGACCGGAGACGGAGTAGGTATTCTGCTGCAGGTCTCCCACAGATTTTTTTCAAAAGTCTGTAAACCTCTTGGCATCAATATTGGAGGAGAGAGAGATTACGGTGTGGGAATGTTCTTCCTTCCTCAGGACGAACTGAAGAGAAACCAGGCCAAGAATATTTTCGAAGTGATTGTTAAGAAAGAGGGCCTGAACTTCCTTGGATGGAGAGAAGTGCCGATTCATCCGGAGATCCTCGGTAAGACAGCGGTTGACTGTATGCCGTGTATCATGCAGGCATTTATCGAGAGGCCGAAGAGAGTGGAGAAGGGACTGCCCTTTGACCGCCGCCTCTATGTTGTACGCAGGATCTTTGAACAGAGCAGCGACGATACTTATGTAGTATCACTTTCCAGCAGGACGATCGTATACAAGGGGATGTTCCTGGTGGGACAGTTGAGACAGTTCTTCGGAGATCTGCAGGATGAAGACTATGAGTCAGCTATCGCCATGGTACACTCCAGATTCAGTACCAATACGGCTCCCAGCTGGCAGAGAGCTCATCCGAACCGTTTCATCGTACACAACGGAGAGATCAACACCATCCGCGGAAATGCAGATAAGATGCGTGCACGTGAAGAGACGATGGAAGCCGGCTGCCTGAAAGGCGAACTGCACAAAGTCCTTCCGGCCATCAATACATCCGGATCCGACTCGGCTATGCTGGACAATGCATTGGAATTCATGGTCATGAGCGGTATGGAGCTTCCGCTGGCTGTCATGATCGCTATCCCGGAGCCCTGGGTAAACAACCGGAGCATGTCACAGAACAAGAAGGATTTCTATCAGTATTATGCGACTATGATGGAGCCCTGGGACGGCCCGGCGTCCATCCTGTTTTCTGATGGAGATGTGATGGGAGCAGTTCTGGACCGCAACGGTCTTCGTCCGTCCAGATATTATATTACAGATGACGACAACCTGATCCTTTCATCCGAGGTTGGTGTACTGGACATCGATCCGTCCAAGATCCTGGTCAAGGAAAGACTTCACCCGGGCAAGATGCTCCTTGTGGATACGGTTGCGGGAAGGGTGATCGACGACGAAGAGCTGAAAGAGAAGTATGCAAATGAGGAGCCTTACGGAGAGTGGCTTGACAGAAATCTGATCGAACTCAAGGATCTGAAGATACCCAACAAGGATATCCCGAAATATACAAAAGAAGAGTGCACACGTCTCCAGAAGGCTTTCGGATACACATATGAAGATGTGAAGACTTCGATCCTTACCATGGCGAAAAACGGCGGAGAAGGTATTGCGGCAATGGGAATCGACAGTCCTCTTGCAGTACTTTCACAGAAGCACCAGCCGCTGTTCGGATATTTCAAGCAGCTGTTTGCACAGGTGACAAATCCGCCTATCGATGCGATCCGTGAGGAAATCGTCACATCTACGACCATATATATAGGAAAAGACGGAAATCTGCTTGAGAAGAAAGAAGAGAACTGTAAGATGCTGCGGGTGAACAACCCGATTCTTACCAACACAGACCTTCTGAAGATCAAGAACATGGATGTGGAAGGATTCAAGGTAGCTGAGATCCCGATCACTTATTATAAGAATACAAGCCTGGAGAAGGCTATTGAGTATTTGTTTATTGAAGTAGACCGTGTGATCCGTGAGGGCGCGAACATCCTTATCCTGACAGACAGGGATGTAGATGAGTATCATGTGGCCATTCCGTCACTTCTGGCTGTATCCGGACTGCAGCAGCATCTGGTCCGCACGAAGAAGAGAACATCCGTGGCCATGATCCTTGAGAGTGGCGAGCCAAGGGAGGTACATCATTTTGCTACGCTGTTAGGTTACGGTGCATGTGCGATCAATCCGTATCTGGCTCATGAATCAATCCGACACCTGATTGAGTCACGGCTCCTTCACAAGGATTATTATGCGGCTGTAAATGATTACAACTCTGCGATCATCCATGGCATTATCAAGATTGCTTCCAAGATGGGTATCTCCACGATCCAGTCCTATCAGGGGGCGAAGATCTTCGAGGCCATCGGACTTAAAGAAGAGTTTATCAGCAGATATTTTACAGATACAGTAAGCCGTGTGGGCGGTATCGGTATCAAGGAGATTGCAGCAGATTATACCGCGTTCCACTCTGAGGCATTTGATCCCCTTGGACTGGAGGTTGACATGACCCTGGACAGCGTGGGACGTCATGAGTACAAGAGCGGCGGAGAGGAACATCTCTACAATCCGCAGACGATCCACATGCTCCAACAGTCCACCAGACGCGGCGACTACCAGATGTTCAAGGAATATACGAAGATGGTAGACGCTGAGGGTGAGAAGATCAACCTGAGAGGTCAGCTTGATTTCAACTATCCGAAGAAGGGTGTACCGCTTGAGGAAGTGGAAAGCGTGGATTCCATCGTTACCAGATTCAAGACAGGAGCTATGTCCTACGGATCTATTTCC
The DNA here is from genome assembly GCA_019115765.1 of Candidatus Mediterraneibacter stercoripullorum. Taxonomy (GTDB): domain Bacteria; phylum Bacillota; class Clostridia; order Lachnospirales; family Lachnospiraceae; genus Mediterraneibacter; species Mediterraneibacter stercoripullorum. The sequence goes on from DXCZ01000057.1 coordinate 30,162, forward strand.
CAGGAGGCACATGAGACACTGGCCATCGCTATGAACACACTTCATGGAAAGTCCAACTCCGGTGAAGGTGGTGAGGATATCGAGCGTCTCGATACAAACCGATGCTCCGCTATCAAGCAGGTGGCTTCCGGACGTTTCGGCGTGACATCCAGATATCTGGTCAGCGCCCAGGAGATCCAGATCAAGATGGCTCAGGGTGCTAAGCCCGGCGAAGGTGGACATCTTCCGGGAGGAAAGGTATATCCGTGGATCGCGAAGACCCGTCATTCCACTCCGGGAGTGAGCCTGATCTCACCGCCGCCTCACCATGACATCTACTCCATCGAGGACCTGGCACAGCTGATCTATGACTGCAAGAATGCGAATAAAAACGCAAGGATCTCTGTGAAGCTCGTGTCTGAGGCAGGTGTTGGAACCGTTGCTGCCGGTGTGGCCAAGGCAGGCGCGGGAGTCATCCTGATCTCCGGTTATGACGGAGGTACGGGAGCAGCTCCGAGAAGTTCCATCCAGAATGCAGGACTTCCGTGGGAGCTGGGACTTGCTGAGACACATCAGACTCTGATTCAGAACGGCCTGAGAGAGAGGGTACGCATCGAGACAGACGGAAAGCTGATGAGCGGCCGTGATGTTGCCATCGCAGCACTTCTGGGAGCCGAGGAGTTCGGCTTTGCCACAGCTCCCCTTGTGACTATGGGATGTGTTATGATGAGAGTCTGCAACCTGGATACCTGCCCGGTAGGTGTGGCGACACAGAATCCGGAGCTGAGAAAGAGATTTACCGGAAAACCGGAATACGTGATCAACTTCATGCGTTTCATCGCAGAAGAACTGAGAGAATATATGGCAGCCCTTGGCGTGCGCACCGTAGATGAACTGGTGGGACGTACGGATCTCCTGAAAGTGAAAGACGTGCCCACATCAGACCGTGCGGCAGCGCTGGATCTTGGCAGTGTGCTCTACAATCCTTATGCAAAGGAGAAGAAGGGCAGGATCTTCGATCCGAAGAAAGTCTATGACTTTGAGCTGGGCAAGACTCTGGATGAAAGAGTGCTCATGAAACAGCTCCTTCCGGCTCTTGAGAAAGGTCAGAAGAGAAGCCTGGAGGTTGATGTGACCAACACGGACCGTACCTTCGGAACTATCTTCGGTTCAGAGATCACACGCAGATATCCGGACGGACTGGAGGAAGATACCTTCGTGATCAAGTGTAAAGGCGCCGGCGGACAGAGCTTCGGAGCATTTATCCCGAGGGGGTTGACCCTGGAGCTGACCGGTGACAGCAACGACTACTTTGGAAAAGGTCTTTCCGGCGGAAAGCTTGTTGTATGCCCGCCCAAAGGAACCAGATTCAAATCCGATGAGAATATTATCATAGGAAACGTTGCCTTCTATGGAGCTACAAGCGGTAAGGCATTTATCGGAGGAGTGGCAGGAGAGAGATTCTGCGTGCGTAACTCCGGCGTCCGCGCGGTAGTAGAAGGTGTGGGAGACCACGGCTGCGAATATATGACAGGCGGCTGCGTTGTCGTACTGGGCAAAGTGGGCAAGAACTTTGCCGCCGGTATGAGCGGCGGTATCGCCTATGTGCTGGATACAGACAGTACACTGTACAAGACAGTAAACAAAGCTATGATCAATATTGAGCGTGTAACAGATAAATATGATGTGCAGGAGCTCAAGGAGATGATCCAGGAGCATGTTGCCTATACCAACTCTGAGGTCGGAAAGAAGATACTGGATCATTTCGAAGAATATCTTCCGAAGTTCAAGAAGATCATTCCGGAAGACTATGAGAAGATGATGGCAGCTATCCTTCAGATGGAAGAAAAGGGCCTGAGCAGAGAAAAAGCGCAGATCGAAGCATTCAACAAGATCAAAAACGGAAGATAGGAGGCGCGAAAAGAGATGGGAAAACCGACAGGATTTATGGATTATAAAAGACAGGACAAGACTGCGGAAAGACCGCAGGACAGGATCAGACATTTCAATGAATTCTATACGCCTCTTCCGAAGGATGAGCAGGAACTGCAGGGGGCGCGGTGCATGTCGTGCGGCGTGCCGTTCTGCCAGTCCGGCCAGAACCTGATGGGGATGGCCAGCGGCTGTCCGCTGCATAATCTTGTTCCTGAATGGAACGATCTGATCTATAACGGAAACTGGGAAGAAGCCTACTACCGTCTGGTGAAGACCAATAATTTCCCGGAATTTACCGCCCGGGTATGCCCGGCGCTCTGCGAGAACGCCTGTACATGCGGTCTGAATCAGGAGGCTGTGGCCACAAAAGGCAATGAGTATGCGATCATTGAGAATGCATATGAGATGGGGTATGCGAAGGCAAAGCCCCCGAAGGTTCGAACCGGCAAAAAGGTTGCAGTCATCGGCTCTGGTCCCGCGGGACTGGCGGCTGCGGATCAGCTGAACCGGCGAGGACACTCGGTAACCGTCTTCGAACGGGAGGATAAGCCAGGCGGACTGCTCCGGTACGGAATCCCCAATATGAAGCTGGAGAAGCAGTATATCGATCGGAAAATTGCAGTTATGGAAGAGGAAGGCGTAGAGTTCCAGACGGGAGTAAATGTGGGGAAGGATGTAAAGCCGGCGGAACTGTTCAAGGAGTACGACAGGGTGATCCTTGCCTGCGGAGCTTCCAACCCCAGAGATATCAAGGTGCCCGGAAGAGACGCACAGGGGATCTATTTCGCAGTGGATTTCCTGAAGTCAACTACAAAAGCCCTCTGGGCCAATGATATGCAGCTCAAGGACGGCACTTATATCTCGGCAAAAGGAAAGCATGTGATCGTCATCGGAGGCGGCGATACAGGAAATGACTGTGTGGGAACTGCCATCCGTCACGGAGCGAAATCCGTGCTCCAGCTTGAGATGATGCCCAAGGCTCCTGATGTGAGAGCAGAGAATAATCCCTGGCCGGAATGGCCGAAGGTCTGCAAGACAGATTACGGTCAGCAGGAAGCTATCGCGGTATTCGGCAGTGATCCCCGTGTCTACACCACTACGGTCAAGGAATTTATCAAAGATAAAAAAGGCAAGCTCTGCAAAGCTGTCCTGGTGAAGCTGGAGAGCAAAAAAGATGAGAATACAGGACGTATGGTAATGGCGGAAATCCCCGGCAGTGAATATACTGTGGACGCGGATCTGGTACTCATCGCAGCAGGATTCCTTGGCAGCGAGAACTATGTGACCAAAGCCTTCGGCGTAGAAGTAAATGGCAGGACAAACGTTCAGACCGAGCCTGGAAAATACGCTACAAACGTGAAACATGTCTTCGTGGCAGGAGATATGCACAGAGGACAGTCTCTGGTAGTATGGGCCATCCGGGAAGGACGGGAGGCTGCCCGTGAGGTGGATGAGAGCCTCATGGGATATACCAATCTGTCAGTACAGTAGAAGTATCACGACAAATAGAGAAAGCGGATTTTACTTATCCGCCCACGATATTATTAGATAACTGAAATGGAATAAAGAGTGCTCTGATCCTATCCTGGTTCAGAGCACTCTTTTGTGCGATAAGCCCGTCAAGAGGACGCCGTGCTTGCATAGATCAGGCATTCTGCACTCAGATATTAAAAAAGCATTAAAAGGCCGAAATCAGTTGTAAAAAAGAAAGATCTGTCGTAATTTGATAGTTAGGAAAAGCGGCAGACCCCGCAGAGTATAAGGGAAAGGAATGTGATAACATGAATGATTACACCATATCGGCACTGTTTGATATCAAAGGCAAAAAAGCGCTTGTCATAGGAGGAACAAGAGGAATAGGAAAGGAAATGAGCATATGCCTTCTTGAAAATGGCTGTGATGTGATGGCTGTAAGCCGGAAGACAGATGGAAATGAAGAAACGGCTGCATACGCAGAAGAGCTTGGCGTAAAGTTTTATCTGTATTCCTGCGATATTCTGAATACGGAAGATGTGGTAAAGATGGTTCAGTACGCGGAGGAGACTATGGGCCGGATTGATATTCTGATCAATTCCGCAGGAAGAAATATTATAAAAATGACGGAAGATATGGACGACGCATCATGGGACGCTGTACTGGATCTGAATCTGAAAGCAAATTTCGTTGTGATCCGTGAAGTTCTTAAAATAATGAAAAAGCAGAAGTATGGGAAGATCGTGAACCTGTCATCAATGAAAAGTGTGTTTGGCGTATCTGATATGGGATATTCTGCCTACTGCGCATCGAAAGGCGCGATCAACATGCTGACGAAACAGATCGCATGCATCTGACGCTTCACAGTTCCTTACCGGACAGATCTATCTGGTGGACGGCGGGATCTCAGCACGGCAGTAGGTGGCAAAATGCATTATTTCGGCTGGATCTGCTCCGAATCCATCACAGGAAACTGCTCAAATTTCCTGAATTTAAGAAAAATGTTACGAAAATATTAAAAATATATTGAAATTCGAGCGGATTTTTATTATAATCTATTACATGGTTTAGAAATATGATAAGTACGTCCGCATATGTCGAGCTTTTTTTAAAATGCTATTGAAAAAGGATGTTGAATCCTGTATCATAATGCGTATATGCGGGGAGAGCAGGGATTCCAGATTGTTTTCGGCGGTTTCGGCCGGATATGGATTCCGAATAATATAAGGATTGGTGGAAAGATGAAGTTTAAAAAATTTTGGGGTTTGTTTTTGACAGCAGCGCTTTCTTTCTCACTGGCAGTAACGCCTGTTATGGCCGATGAAGTAAGTGATCTGCAGGACAAGGTAAATGATCTGAAGGATCAGAAAGAACAGGTTGAGGGAGAGGTCAATAGCCTTCAGACTGAGTTGGAAAATATCATGACCAGACTTTCGGAACTGGAGAATGATCTGATCGCAACCGGCGAAGAGATTACGCAGACCCAGGCAGACCTGGAGCAGGCTCAGGAAGAGGAAGAGCAGCAGTATGAAGCTATGAAGCTGCGGATCAAATATATGTATGAAGCCGGCAGCGGATCTGCTACGGTAGAGAAGGTCCTCGCATCTGGAGATATGACAAGTGTCCTGACCCAGGCAGAGTACTCAGAGCAGGTACATACTTACGACCGTCAGAAACTTGAGGAATATGCCGCTACAGTTCAGAAGGTTGAAGATCTCAAAACATCACTAGAAGAAAAGCAGGCACAGCTGGAGGATTCTCAGGCTGAGTTTGAAGCAAAACAGGACGAGCTGAACACGACGATCAGTGAGAAGAGTAGTGAGATTGATGATCTTGATGTCCAGATAGAAGAAGCAGCAAAAAAGGCAGAGGAAGCTGCCAGGAAGAAAGCTGAAGAAGAAGCCAGAAGAAAAGCAGCAGAAGAGGCTGCACGCAGGGCGGCAGAAGAGGAAGCTGCAAGACAAGATGCTGCATCTAACAGCAATTCAGACAGCGAAGAGGATAATGGAAGCAGCGGTGGAGGCGGACAGACCTATGTTCCGGATTATAACCAGAGTAAGGGTGAGATTATTGTAGATGCCGCATATTCACAGCTTGGCGTTCCGTATGTATGGGGCGGGTCCACACCGTATGTAGGTCTTGACTGTTCAGGTCTTGTGCAGTGGTGCTACAGACAGGCGGGCATCTCGATTCCGAGGACAAGCGGTGCGATCATGTCAAGTGGTACGATCGTAAGCAATCCTCAGCCCGGAGATATCTGCTGGAAACCTGGTCATGTAGCTATTTATATTGGAAATGGAAAGATGATCGAGGCTCCGCATACAGGAGCAGTCGTACGAGTTGCAAATGTACGAGTTACATATTATATCAGATATTAGTCAACATAAGACAAGCCGGTGCAGTTTTACTGTACCGGCTTGTCTTATGCGTACTTCGGTGTGCGTGTGTTCAGAGAAGGGGGGCAAGCTGTCAGCACTTGCAAGTATAATCTGGATTTTATTCCCCTTTCTACAATTAACGAAATGCTGAGGCACTTATTTTGCGGGAACGATCTCAAGCCAGTAGCCGTCTGGATCAGAAATGAAATAAATGCCCATGGATGGATTCTCAAAGCAGATACATCCCATTTCTTCATGTTTTTTGTGGGCGGCTTCATAATCATCAACGGTAAACGCCAGATGAATTTCATTGTCACCCAGATTATAAGGCCGGTCCATATCTCTCAGCCATGTAAGTTCCAACAGATGAGATGTCGTGCCGTCTCCAAGATATACCAGTTTAAAACTTTCGTCAGAAGCGTCCTTTGTATGTGTGACGGTCAGCCCCAGTGCTTCTTTGTAAAACGTAAGTGACTTTTCCAGGTCATAGACGTTCAGGTTGTTGTGAGCAAAAATGAACTTCATGAATATTTCCTCCATCTAATATTATTGATTTACGGCCGATCGTGTCCGATGAGATTGATTTCTGCCATGTGTGAAAATAAAACATACGTCAGATAAGTAATCAGGCTGTTATTCTCCCTATCATCCGGCTGAAGTGCTCTGCAAGAAAACGACCGTATATACAGCATAACAGAAGCAAAAACCTGTTGCAATCAAAACATTTCTGTGATATACTACACACGTTGCAAAAAAACACGTATGCGGATCATTTTGAAGGTGCCTAAGCCGGCCGTGCCGGACGGTCTCAAAAGAGGATGAGGCATGCGGAAGTAAAAAAACCAAATGGAGGAAAGAAACATGAGTGTTATTTCAATGAAACAGCTTCTCGAAGCAGGTGTTCACTTTGGACATCAGACAAGAAGATGGAACCCGAAAATGGCTCCGTACATCTACACGGAGAGAAATGGTATCTACATCATCGACCTGCAGAAATCTGTAGGAATGGTTGATGACGCATATAAAGCAGTATCTGACATTGCTGCTGACGGCGGCACGATCCTTTTCGTTGGAACAAAGAAGCAGGCTCAGGATGCAATCAAGACTGAGGCAGAGCGCTGCGGTATGTTCTATGTTAACGAGAGATGGCTGGGCGGTATGCTCACAAACTTTAAGACGATCCAGAGCCGTGTAAAACGTCTGAAAGAGATCGAGGCTATGTCAGAGGACGGAACATTTGATGTTCTGCCGAAGAAAGAAGTTATCGCTCTGAAAAAAGAGTGGGCTAAGCTGGAGAAGAACCTCGGCGGAATCAAAGAGATGAAGAGACTGCCGGATGCAATCTTCGTAGTGGATCCGAAGAAAGAGAGAATCTGCGTACAGGAAGCACATGCTCTTGGAATCACTCTGATCGGTATCTGCGATACAAACTGTGATCCGGAAGAGCTGGATTATGTAATTCCGGGTAACGATGACGCTATCAGAGCTGTCAAGCTGATCGTTTCCAAGATGGCAGACGCTGTTATCGAGGCGAATCAGGGCGCGACAGGCGAAGAAGAATATTACGATGAGGCAGCTGAAGAAGTAGAAGCAGCAGAAGCTGAAGAGGCTGTAGAAGAGTAAGAGCCGGACAGAGATGCTTCAGCCTGTAGTATAACAGGTTGAAGCATTTTTTGAAGAAGCAAGCTAATATCTGAAATGGAGGAATTTATCATGGCAATCACAGCGGGAATGGTAAAAGAATTAAGAGAAATGACAGGTGCAGGAATGATGGACTGCAAGAAAGCTCTCAACGAGACAAACGGAGATATGGATGCAGCCGTTGAGTACCTGAGAAAGAACGGACAGGCTAAGGCTGAGAAGAAAGCCGGTAGAATCGCAGCAGAGGGTATCGTTAAGACTGTTGTCAGAGATGACAAAGTTGCAGCTATCGTAGAGGTTAACTCTGAGACAGACTTCGTTGCAAAGAACGATGAGTTCCAGGGATTTGTAGAGGCTGTTGTAAATCAGGTTGCTGACAACGATCCGGCTGATATGGATGCTTTCATGGCTGAGCCGTGGGCAGCAGACACTTCCAAGACTGTAAAGGATGCTCTCGTAGAGAAGATCGCAGTTATCGGAGAGAACCTGAACATCAGAAGATTTGAAAGAGTAGTAGCTGAGAACGGATGCGTTGTTTCCTACATTCACGGCGGCGGACGTATCGGTGTTCTTGTAGTGGCTGATACAGATGTTGTGAACGACGAGATCAAGACATGCCTGAAGAACGTAGCTATGCAGGTAGCAGCTATGTCTCCGAAGTATGTATCCCGTGACGAAGTTTCTCAGGAGTTCCTTGATCATGAGAAAGAGATCCTTCTCGCTCAGGCTAAGAAAGAGAATCCGGAGAAGCCGGACAACATCATCGAGAAGATGATCATCGGACGTCTCAACAAAGAGATGAAAGAGTACTGCCTGCTTGATCAGGTATATGTACAGGACAGCGACCTGACAGTTGCAAAATATGTAGATAAGGTTGCAAAAGAGAATAATGCTAATGTAACAGTTAAGAAGTTCGTACGCTTCGAGACAGGCGAAGGAATCGAGAAGAAAGAAGAGAACTTTGCTGAGGAAGTAGCTAAACAGATGAACATGTAATGCAGATTTCGCTTTGAAATTCTGAAAAATAGCGCCGGACGCAGAGGCCATACAGCCCCCGCACCCGGCGCTTCGCTATAGTATGTATGGTGTTCTGTTAATTTCATCTTATAGTTCATGTTCCAGTGCTCTAAAAATGATTATGTGGTATAATTAAACAGGAGCAGAAAGAAAAATAGAAAGCAAAGGTGGGCAATATGGTTATGGAGAATATATTTGACAAGTTCAAGCAATTAAATTTAGATACCTCACCCATAGGTCTATCAGTCGAATTGAGAGAACCATTTTTTGCACGCCCATTGGAGCCCAAATAATTGGTTGGGATAATGAAATACATTATTGCTTTATAGAGGGATTTAAGGAGATTGTTTTTTGCGTGAATCCAGAAACATGCTGTGATTATTATGTTTATCCACTTGCTAAAAATTTTACAGATTTTTTGAGGTTGCTTATTTCTCTGAAAACAACAAATGCAATCCAACAAGTAGTGCGGATGGATAAAGAGGCTTTTGAAAACTTTATGAATGATCCTGATGAAGTTAGATATACAAGCAGCGAGCCAGTGCAAAGCATACTTCAAAACATTTCCTCTAATTTGGAGATTGAACCGATAGAAAATCCATTTGATTATATTAAGAAACTCCAAAAGGATTTTCCGTACAAAAAGATAAAGTTTACAGATGGATTTTATAATGTAACTGGCTTAACACAGCAAGAGAATATCTAAAAAAGTTGCAGAGGACACTTTTAACAGTGTTCTTCCAGGGAATCTATGATAGGATTTAAGTGCTAAAACAAAAATGATATAAGGGGTGTAACAGATGCTGATTTCTTTGAGTTCCGGCAATTATGACATTGTTGCCAGCGGTCAGGCGTTTCTGTTTTCAAAAGAAGATGACTTCAGAATCGATATACAGGCGGATAAAGGGTTCACTTTCTCGCTCACACTGAATTTTGTTGAAGATGAATCCGTTAAACGAGATATGCAGGTAAAAACTCATGAGAACGAAATTGTGCTGACATGCCTTAATTTTGAGAATACGGGCGCCGGATTAAAAGAACCTGTTAAACTGGCGGAGATTGACGGTAGGGGTCTGTATTTCGTTTTTTGGTCTTATCTGGAAGGAAAAGCATCAAGGAGTGTAAAATATACAATCTTTGCTGAAAAAAGTGAAAAGGAGTAAATGTATATGAATCAGCTGAATACAGATTTTAGATTTGAACTGGATTCTAATATTTCTTCTCCAGATAAAAGTTCTGGTACAGTATATCAGATTATGCATATGGAAAAAACTGTGGCGGAAATATCTGATACTGGAGAAGCAAAGATTATTAACGAACAGTTCATGCCATATGATCTGTATTTGGATGAGGAAGAAGCAGACTTTGATATAGATACAAGACTGAACAATCTGAATAATTTTTATCATTGGTGTGCTTCACGTGTTTTGTCCCTGGACAGGAAATACGCGAAAGAGATATTAAACAGTATAGGGGCAGCACAGGCAGTAACTGACAGAGACCGCGCAGATATTTCTTTGTCTTACCACTGCGTTTCTCTCACGGATGTATTCTGGGTGAAAAGAGCAGGAGAAAATGTGACTTTTCAACAATTGAATCTGTATGACAATTCACTGAATGAAGCGGTGGTGGAAATATCATTAAAAGGCCGTCAGATGACAGTGACTAATCAGGAATTAGCTCCAGATCTGTCGACAAAAGGATGTTTTCCGAAGGCTTGGATCAGAGATGAAGAAGGTTTTCGTTTGTTGAAAGACGGGGATAAAGATGTAGTAGGAAGGGAGCTGCTTGCAAGCCGGATCTGTCAGTGCTTTGATATACGACAGGTCAAATATGAGGAGTACTATTTTGAAGGTGAGCTTGTGACCCAGAGCAGTCTGGTTACTTCAAAAAAGTATTCGATGGTTTCCAAAATGGCCTTTGATGTCTATGCATGTAATCATGATCTGAACACAGTTGAGGTATGTAAGGCGCTTGATCCAGAGACTTATTATGGTATGAATATACTGGATTATCTTACGGGTAATACAGATCGCCATCCCGAAAATTGGGGATTTCTCATTGATAATGCCACAAATAGATATATATCGCTGTATCCGGTTATGGATTTCAATCAGTGTTTCCTGTCTTATGATGATCTTGACGGTGCAAATTGTCAGACTGTGTTGCCGGAGAGGATGACACAGAGAGAGGCGGCAGTTGAAGCTGTCAGGCAGATCGGGCTGAGACAGGTAAGGGAAATGGATATGAGTTCGTTTGGCAGCAGAAAAAAAGAGGCGGAGATGTTCTGCAAAAGACTGGAAGAACTCAAACGGAATATATCGGATAAAAAGAGCTAATGGTAAATAAAGCCGGAAGGTTTTCGTTGAGAGAAAATCCTCCGGCTTTTTCTACTTAATCTGTGTTCTGCGGTACACGACAAACAGGATTGGAAATACAAGGCAGAACAGGATCAAATATAGAGGGATAATGACGGTCACTCCGCCGAAAATGCTTCCTCCAATGTGGTACAGGCTGAAATCTTCCAGATTCTTATTGATCGAGAGCAGCTGGTCCGGGAAAAGAGTCATAATTCTCGCAAATGATTCAAGCCGTCCCACAAAAGGCGGGATGCAGGTCAAAATAAACGGAATCGTGATCGCAAATACAGTAGAATGTGTTTTGGCGGAAACCAGCATAGCCAACGTTACAATAAACAGACTTCCAATGTATCCGCCAAAGGTGCTGAGCAGATAGTCCTGAAAATAGGTTATGTTATAGATGCTGTTCCAGTTGCTGACGCCGGTCTGGACGGCACAGCCTCCGCCGCCGAATCCCAATACTGCCAACACGATCAGGCCAAACAGGAGGACAACGCTCCAATAGAGAATCGTTGTAATCAGAAAACCGGCCCCCATTTTGGAAAGGATGGCTTTCCCTCGTCCTAATCTGGCAGAGAAGAAGATGGAATCAGCTTTCCATGTAAACTCATCAGAAAAAATACCTGATACCAGAAATCCGATGATCAATACGGTGATCATCATCAGCGTCGGAAGATATTGAGAATCCCTGCTCCATTGACGCGGCTTTATTGATTTCCTGAATATCATCCGACTGCGCTTCCGGAGAAGCGCTAACGGTTCTATTCTCCTGGATCACTCTCTTTAGAATATCCTCTGTCAAATATCCTTTCCACTGATTCTTCTCTTCCCGCAGATGACAGGCGGCGGATATGCCTGTCGATGTGTTCCCGTCTGCGTCAATATAATGCACATCTCGTATGGTCAGAAAACTTCCTATAATGAGAACAGCCGCCAGGATCAAAAGAGCAGCTTTATTCAGAGGCTTTGACAGAACCTTTTTTACTTCAAATAACAGCATCATCAACACCTGCCTTTTCACCAAAATAGTACAGAAATACATCTTCCAGATTCGCTTCTTCCATGACTGCGTCAGGGAAAGGTTTTTCTTTGGATATAATTCTTAATTCCACGCCATGTGGTTCTGATTTAATGTTTGAAATCTTATACTGCTTCATCAATGCCGGGACATCGGATTTATCTGCATAACACTTCCAGACATTTTCGTCCATGGAGCGGATCAATTCGTCCGCGGTTCCCTGCTGGAGAAGCTGTCCGTCATTCATCAGCCAGATTTCATTGGCGATATACTCCACATCCGACACAATGTGAGTGGAGAGCAGCACAAGTCTGTCCTCGGAAAGCTCGCTGATAAGATTCCGGAAACGGATCCTTTCATTTGGGTCCAGGCCGGCCGTAGGCTCGTCAAGGATAAGGATTTTCGGGTCGTTCAGCACTGCCTGCGCGATTCCGGCTCTGCGTTTCATGCCGCCGGATAATTTTTTCATTTTTTTATTAGATGCTTTTGAAAGACCGACTTTCGAGATCAGATCCTTTACACGTTTCCTTGCGACAGCCGGACGGATTCCTTTCAGGGCCGCAATATAAAGAAGATAGTCCTTGACCGTAAACTCCGGATAAAAGCCGAAATCCTGGGGCAGATATCCCAGTAATTTACGGTAATCCGCTCCCATTTTAAAAATATCTTTTCCGTTACAGAGGATTTTCCCGCTGCTGGGCTGCAGCAGTGTACAGATCATCCTCATAAGCGTTGTCTTCCCGGCGCCGTTCACGCCCAGTAATCCATAGACTCCATTTGTCATAGTAAGATTCATGTGGTCTACTGCTGTGAAATCACCAAATTGTTTTGTAAGCTTAATCATTTTTAGTTCCATCTGATTTCTCCTCCCATATTCTTTCACATTGATGAATGGAACGATAGACTGTAAAAGCCATAAATATTAATGCAATACCAAAAAGAGCAACCCATACAGGAATCGTAATGGCAGTATAGATCCGTTCATCCAACAGGATAAACCACCAGACCGCACTCCATATAATGCACATCCCCACAGCAACCGTTTCATTAAACGCTCGTTTGCTGCATAAAATGCCAAAACAAATGCAGGCAGTAACCACCAGCGGAAATAAAAACTGTATTAATAAATCCGTCAGGGACAGTTTTAGCGAGACAGATGCTATACCACAAAACACGGTAATAATGGAGACATCCACAATGCCAAACAGCAGCATTCTCGCGGAATATACCTGTCTGAGGGAATAGTAGGTTGCGGATTCAACTTCCATACATTGGTTGGTCCTGTTTTTCCAAAGTTCAGGAATGATAAGAATAATAAACAGTGCGGCCGCAACTCCCATACTCCTGTAAGCGTATAAAGCATCATCGGCCAGAGGGAATACTGCCCATAAGGCAATAAGGATCAAAATCTGGAACAGCCACCATCTTTTTTTGATCAGTCGAAACTGTATATACAGGAAGGAACGATAGGATAAGATCTTCCCGGCTTCAGCAAGAAGAAAGCTTTCTTTAGAAGTCTCAATCGTTTCCTGTATCTTTTCTTCTCTGGGATGTATTTCTTTTTTCTCCTTATATTTTTTGATCTGTTCATCCAGGTTCATTGACCGCTCCCTCCTTTCTTAATAAAGACTGTAAACGGTTTCTTGCCTGCTTTAGACGGTATTTCACAAGCGGCAGGCCAATGCCAAGGACACCCGCAATTTCCGTCAGCTTTATTTCCTGAAAATAATACAGGTCGATCACTTGCCGGAATTCATCCGGCAGCTGTTCTAAAGCCCATTCCAGCATGATCTTATCTGTAACTTTTTCTTCCGGGTTATCAGATGATGATTCCATCTCTGACAGTTGTTCTTCATCAATAGACAATGGCTTTTTCTGCTTATAATAGTTTTTGCAGAGATTTCCTGCTATGGTGTACAGATAATTCTTTGTTTTTCCTTTATGACGATAATCAGATAATTTTGCGAAAAAGTTGGCGAAAGTCTCCTGCGTCAGGTCTTCGGCATATTCCGCATCAGAGCAATGATAGCCGCAATACCTGAGAATATCATCGTAGTATTTACGGACAAAAGTATCAAAGGCGTCATCATCGCCCTGTTTCATTTTTCTGATCAAGAGAAAATCTATGTCCACAAAATCCTCCTTTCCCGTCAAGAGAAGTTCAAAACGTTTATCCCTTTCTATCAGGTATAACAAATGAAGAGGGGGAAAAGATAGTCTGAATCAAAAATTTTTATAAATCCGCTGATAAAAGAGAAAAGCCAGAGTGTGATATGACAAAAATGTAAGCCGAATGCAAGGCAGATGTCAGGTATTTTCGGCAGTGCGGTGATAAGATAGGTGTATACAAAAGAAAACGAGGTGACTGCTGTGGGAATTTATAAAGATGTTATCCTGCAGGCCGTGATCGTTTTTCCTGTCATCGCCTGCATCATTACCCTGCCTTATGTGCTGTACAACTATCATAAATACGGATCTGTGCTGAGCATACGGATCCTGATCGTATATTCCTTTATCCTTTACCTGATCTGTGCGTACTTTCTGGTGATCCTGCCTCTTCCGTCCAGAGAAGAAGTGGAGGCGATGACCGGACCGGGAGTTCAGCTGATCCCATTTCAGTTTGTCCGGGATATTGTGAAGGAGTCCCATGCCAGCCTTTCCGATCCGGGGAGCTTGCTGTCGCTGATCAATAATAAGGCGCTGTTTCAGGTAGTCTTTAACATTATCATGACCCTTCCGTTCGGGGTGTACCTGCGTTACTATTTCCAGTGCGGCCTGAGGAAGACAGTTCTTTTCTCGTTTCTGCTGTCGCTGTTTTTTGAACTGACACAGCTTTCCGGGCTGTATTTTATCTATCCCCGTGGATACAGGATCTTTGACGTGGATGATCTGATGGCAAATACACTGGGAGGAGCCGCGGGGTATTTCGCAGTAAACCCGTTCCTCGGGATACTTCCCACGAGAGAGGAGATGGACAGGGCGAGTTTCCGCAGAGGCCGGGAAGTCTCTACCGTAAGGCGGCTGCTGGCATTTGTGATCGATCTTCCTGCAGCAGGAATATATACGGCTGTGCTGTCGGCATTGATCCCCTTTACAGAGAAAGGTGAAGGGAAATTGATCTGGCTGTCCTACTATATTCTGACATCAGTATTTCTGAAGGGAGCCACTGTGGGAAAGAGGCTGATGAGGATCCGGGTGGGAGGTGCCAGAGGGACACAGGGAACCGAACCGCACTGGTATCAGTATGTGATCCGGTACTGCTGTCTCTGGGCGGCTCTGTATCTGTTTCCGGCGCTGATCCTTATAGTTGTAAATGTCCTGACAGGGTATGATATAGCTGAGAGGCTGGCAGTTCAGGGAATGTTACTCGGCGCATGGTTTCTCTTTCTTTTGTTTGAGCTGATCAGGATGGCCATGCACAGGCGGCTGTTTTATGAGAAGATATCCGGAACGGAAGTGGTAAGCACTATCGTGGAGCAGAATAAAGAAGAAAAAGTATAATTGCCGTGTTCAGCAGAAGGCGGAAATAATATAGGAAATAATAACGGTCGGTTATAGATCCATTCTATAGCCGGCTATCTTTTATATGCATTAGCCAAAACATATCTGTCATGGTAGGATAAGAAAGTAATCGGAAGACAACAGTTTTATAACATCAGTGGAAATCATGGAGGAAACAACAATGACAGATATAAGAAAAGATATAAGTAATTCTGAAAACTGGAGCTTTGAAACGAAACAAGTCCATATCGGTCAGGAAGAGCCGGATCCTGCTACAGGTGCCCGCGCAGTGCCGATATATGCATCCGCGTCCTTTGTCTTTGACGACTGCCGCCATGCGGCGGACCGCTTTGCACTCCGGGATGCGGGGAATATTTACGGCAGGCTGACCAATCCGACAGAAGATGTATTTGAACAGCGCATCGCAGCCCTGGAGGGCGGTACGGCGGCTCTGGCGACTGCATCGGGAGCAGCGGCCATTACCTATACCTTCCAGGCCCTTGCGAAAGCTGGAGAGCATATCGTAGCATCGAAGACGATTTATGGAGGTACATATAATCTCCTTGCCCATACGCTTCCGCTTACCAGCGGGATTACGGCAACCTTTGTAGATCCGGAGGAAGAGGGCGCCTTTGAGGCTGCGATCCAGGATAATACGAAAGCTCTGTTTGTAGAGACCCTGGGAAATCCCAACTCCAATGTGGCAGATCTGGAAAAACTTGCACAGATCGCTCACAGACACAAGATTCCGCTGGTAGTGGATTCTACCTTTGCTACGCCGTACCTGATCCGGCCTATTGAATATGGAGCAGATATCGTGGTCCACTCCGCTACCAAATTTATCGGCGGACATGGGACGGCTCTGGGAGGCGTCATCATTGACAGCGGGAAATTTGACTGGAAGGATGCCGGAACGTATCCCTGGATTTCAGAAGCGAATCCCAGTTATCATGGCGTTTCATTTACAGAGGCGGCGCCGGGGGCGGCTTTTGTTACTTATATCCGTGCGGTGCTTCTGAGAGATACAGGGGCTACGCTGTCACCGTTCCATGCATTTCTTCTGCTCCAGGGACTGGAAACTCTCTCGCTGCGGGTAGAGCGGCATGTGGAAAATGCCGTGAAGATCGTAAGATATCTGGAGGGCCATCCGCAGGTAGAGGCGGTCCATCATCCGTCTCTGAAGACAGAGCCCACTCATTTGTTGTATGAGAAATATCTGCCTCAGGGCGGCGGATCGATCTTTACATTTGAAATCAAGGGAGATGCTGAGACGGCAAAGCGGTTTATCGATCACCTGCCTATCTTCTCCCTGCTGGCAAATGTAGCCGATGTCAAATCACTGGTGATCCATCCGGCTACGACTACACATAGTCAGTGCACGCCGGAAGAGCTGGAGGGACAGGGAATCAGGCCGAATACGATTCGACTTTCCATTGGGATTGAGAAGGCAGAGGATCTGATCTCTGCACTGGATACAGCGTTTAGAGCGACGTATCTGCGGTGAGCGGACTGGCATGATTTTGTGGATACCAAGAGATGAACTGTTGCGAAAGTGCTCGCTACAGAGTATTCTTATGATAGAATAATAAAATGATGTTGGGGGCAAAAGTCTGCAACTACGATGTCTGCGGATTGTTCCGTGCTTCGTAGTCCCACAATCTCATATAGCGTTAGACCTTTTGACTCTGGCATCATAATATTTCAGAAGTGGTATACTGCCGGATAAGGCAGAATATACAGGAACAGAAGGAGGAAGAAAAATGTCACATTATTATAACAGCGCACTGGAACTGATCGGGAATACTCCCCTGGTGGAGGCTGCAAATATTGAAAAGAGTGAAAATCTGCAGGCAACCGTGCTGATAAAACTGGAGTATCTTAATCCTGCGGGAAGCATAAAAGACCGCGCAGCGAAAGCAATGATCGAAGATGCGGAAGAAAAGGGATTCTTAAAGGAAGGCTCGGTGATCATAGAGCCTACATCAGGAAATACGGGAATCGGACTGGCGGCGATCGCTGCGGTCAAGGGCTACCGGATCATCCTTACTATGCCCGAAACTATGAGTATGGAACGGCGGAACATCCTGAAAGCGTATGGAGCTGAGCTGGTACTGACAGACGGTGCCAAGGGGATGAAAGGCGCGATCGAGAAAGCCGAGGAACTTGCCAGGAAGATTCCGGACAGCTTTATCCCCGGGCAGTTTGTCAATCCGGCAAACCCGGCTGCCCACAGAGCGACAACCGGGCCGGAGATCTGGAAGGATACGGATGGAAAAGTGGATATCCTTGTAGCTGGAGTAGGAACCGGAGGTACCATTACCGGAGCAGGCGAATACCTGAAAGAGATGAACCCAGCAGTACAGATCTTTGCAGTAGAGCCTGAAGGGTCCCCTGTGCTGTCCGAGGGAAAGGCCGGAAAGCACGGCATCCAGGGGATTGGGGCCGGATTCGTACCGGATGTGCTGAATACTTCCATATATAATGAAGTGCTCAGAGTAAAAGAAGACGAAGCCTATGCGGCGGCAAGGCTGCTGGCGCGGAAAGAAGGTGTGCTGGTGGGAATATCCTCCGGAGCCGCTCTCCACGGCGCGATCGAGCTGGCAAAACGGCCTGAAAACAGAGAAAAGGTCATCGTGGCGGTCCTGCCCGATTCTGGAGACAGGTATTACTCCACACCGCTGTTTGGATAATAGCATTTCCCGTTAAAGTGTGTCCGGAAGCGGAGCAGATGATTGGCGACACGTCTCCGCTCTTAGAAAGACTTATTCCGCCGTCCGCCCCGCGTTCCTGCACTGTCCAAATCGGAAATAGTCATGAAGTTAGTGCGCTAAACAGTCAATTATGCTAGAATGGTTTCACCAGGAGGTCTGTTATGAAAAGAAAAAGAGCTGCCGCTGCTGCTATGATCGTACTTCTGGCCGGCATGACTGTCTATGGCATACACAGTCTGAGAGAATGGATTGAAACGGATCAGAATGAGGGAAAAGCTATTTTGGAGGAAGAACTGGATAGCAGTGGAGGAGATGGCAATACATCGTCAGAGAACGGAGAACCATATGCAAACGAAGCAGCCGAGGATGGAGAAACAGAAGATCAGTGGGAAAAGGGATATGATCTTCCGATCAGCGATGCAGACAGAGCAGAGGCGGAATCGGACTGCAAAGCGGTGATGGGATCTCTTTCATATATATATCAGCGGGCTGCAGCGGGCGTGGAAGCAGGATCAGGCGTCGTTCTGCCGGATGAAATACTGGGACAGATGAAAGAAGTCATTGGAAAAACAGGAGTTCCAGTCCTTACGTCGGAATCCTATTCTGCTATGGAAAATTACGGGCAGATGGACCGTTTTCTGAAGGACTGCATCGAAGGGCAAGAAGGAACGGCTGTGCTGTATGAGATTTCATCCGGAGGAAGCGTGGGGAGAAGAGAGTATACATTTGATGGAGAAGAGATGTATCTTCTTTCTGTAGATGGTGTCTGGAACAGCAGTGGCCAGCCGGCTATTTCTTATATTTCCTACAGCAGGATACGACAGTGGGACTATACGGAGAAGGGATGGTTCGGCTATGAGCTGTGCGTTCCAGAACCGCCGGAGGTAAGCGAGATTGTGGATGGCAGCAGGCTGATGCGTGTTATACCCATGTCGGAAGAGAACAGAGAGCTTTCTGTAAAGTACGTTTCGGCCATCGGATATCAGGGGAATAATCTTCTCTGTTCCAACTGGGACGAGGATAACATGGAAGTATTGGATTATAACGGTATATATGAGTATCTGTATGCTGTGAAATACGGAGAACGGTATGATCCGGACGAGGACAGGACCGAGATCCCGGCAGCGGATTTTGAAAGCCTGATCACCGGGTATCTGCCGGTCACTGCGGAGCAGCTCAGAGAATGGGCGGCCTATGATTCTGATAAAGGAACATATGCCTGGGCCAGTATAGTATGTAGTTATACACCATCAACTTTCAGCGCGTCTCTTCCGGAAGTGACAGCTGTCCGAGAGAATGAGGATGGGACTCTGACATTGACCATAGATGCTGTGAACGAGAAGATATCCTATAATGACGCGGTGATCACTCATGAGCTGACGATCTGTCCCGGAGAAGACGGAAGCTTTCAGTACGAGGGAAATAAGATCCTGGATGACGGGATCCAGGATATACCGGAATATCAGTATCGTATAAAATAAGCAGCCGGGCAGGCAGTCTGAAAACGGGAAATGCGGATTGTATGTATATCAGATGTGGGATGACTCCCGCCTCTATAGGCGGTGAGTGACAAATCAGTATCAGTGGCGGGTGTCAATCCCCCATCTGATATACGCTCCGCGAGGCTGCGCAGGGATTCGGAGATGTATTATG
>DXCZ01000058.1 GCA_019115765.1 Candidatus Mediterraneibacter stercoripullorum
GAAGCAGAGATAAGAGAAAGAGAATATGAGAAGAGTAGTACAGATATTGGCAGCTGTTGTGTTTCTGGCGGGCCTGGTTCTCTTCCTGGGACCTCAGGTGAACGGATGGCTGGGCCAGAGAAACAGTGACAGTGCGATCGATATTTTTGAAGCAGAATTGCCGACAGGCGTGGCGTCTTCCGGCGAAGAAGACAGCGGAAAGGCAGCTGACGGGGATACTTCAGAAGGTTCAGAAGAAGGAGAAAGCGACGCGGACGGCGCTGAACAGTATTTTGACGAGGTATCTGCGGAAAGCCTTGTGGCGCTGCGCAGTGAGCTTGAAGCTTATAATCAGCAGCTCTATGAGAGCGGTCAGTCCGGTCTGAGAGATCCTTTTGATTATGAGAATTCGTCGTTTGATCTGACCCGTTACGGCTTCAGCCAGAATGTGATCGGAGTGCTGTGGATCCCGCGGATGCAGGAGAAGCTGCCTGTTTATCTTGGGGCAAATCATGAAAATATGGCGAAGGGCGCAGGTCTGATGGGACAGACTTCCATGCCCCTGGGTGAAAAAAATTCCAATGTGGCTATTGCGGCTCACAGAGGATGGAAGGGGATCCCCATGTT
Source organism: Candidatus Mediterraneibacter stercoripullorum (assembly GCA_019115765.1). Classification (GTDB taxonomy): domain Bacteria; phylum Bacillota; class Clostridia; order Lachnospirales; family Lachnospiraceae; genus Mediterraneibacter; species Mediterraneibacter stercoripullorum. The sequence continues at coordinate 607 of DXCZ01000058.1, forward strand.
CCGGAATATTCAGTCTCTTCAGATTGGAGACAAGATTCAGATTACAACGCCGTGGGATACGCTTATCTACCGTGTGTGTGATCTCAAGATCATATCACCGGAGGATACGGAAGAGGTACTGATCCAGGAGGGACGGGATCTGGTGACTCTTCTGACCTGCCATCCATATACGAAGAATTATCAGAGATATCTGGTAGTGGCGGAGCGATCTGATGAGGAGCCGCAGACAGAGGAAGAAGATCTGGCTGAGGCGGGGATTACCTATGACGAGTCTCCCCGTCAGGTTGAGGATGAGAATGGAGAGACTGTGCTTGTGGATCCGTCAGAGATCAGTCCGTCGATACTGGAAGGAACTGAAGTTTCAGGGGCCGGGTATTCCAATCTGCAGATCTGGCTGGAGACTTATGGCATATGGATCGCATTTGCAGTGATGGTGATTATCGTTGCGACAGCTGTTCTGCTCACAGGCAGAAGGAAGAGCACAGAGAGAAGGAAGAATAAACGCAGGAGGAAGAGAAGATAATGAATGCATTGAAATATGCGGCAAAAGCCAGGATGGTGACGGATGAGGTGGAGAAGGTCATCGTTGGCAAGAATGAATGTGTGGAGAAGATCATGATGGCTGTCCTGGCGGGAGGTCATGTGCTGATCGAGGATATCCCGGGGGTGGGGAAGACCACCCTGGCCGTGGCTTTCGCGCGGGCGATGAATCTGAGTCAGGGACGTGTTCAGTTTACCCCGGATGTTATGCCGTCGGATATCACAGGATTTTCTATGTATGATAAGGCGCAGGGAGAGTTTGTATATTATCCCGGCGCGGTAATGTGCAACCTGTTTCTGGCAGATGAGATCAACCGTACTTCAGCAAAGACACAGTCCGCCCTTCTGGAGGTTATGGAGGAGGGCAATGTGACGGTAGATGGTGAACCGCATCCGGTTCCACGCCCGTTCCATGTATTTGCGACGGAGAACCCGGTCGGTTCGGTAGGAACCCAGATGCTGCCGGAGTCACAGCTGGACCGCTTTACGATCTGTGTTGTAATGGGGTACCCCGGCAGAGAAGAGGAGATCCAGATTCTTATGGGAGAGGCCGGATACGGGCCGCTTTCAGAACTGGAGCCGGTGATCACCCGGGAAGATCTGATAAGGATGCAGCGGGAGACAGAGAAAGTATTTGTCCATCGAGCAGTTTATGACTATATTGTCTCTCTTGCAGAGGCTACAAGAGAGCATCCGCTGGCTGCTCTTGGCCTGAGCCCCCGTGGTTCTCTGGCGGCGGTCCAGATGGCAAAAGCATCCGCATACATGGCAGGACGGAGTTTTGTGATACCGGATGATGTGTCAGGAACATTTCATGATATCGCAAGACATCGTATTCTCTTGAATGCGCAGGGAAAAGCAGGGCATTCATCCGTGGATGATGTACTGGATGATATTCTTTCCTCTGTGAAGAAGCCGAGGCCGGAGAAAAGGCAGCAGTAAGCGGAGGGAAACAGGAATGAAAGTATGGACGAAAGTGAGGTCTGTGCTGTCAGGAAAAATGGGCTATGTTGCTGTGTTTCTTGTAACGCTGGTCATCGCGCTGACACATGACGGAGATTTTCCGCGCTTTCTGCTGGGATTCGAATTAGTTCTTGCGGCAGCGCTTTATGTATGTGCGAGAACACTTGGCAGCCGGGTCAATGTAAAGTTTCAGCTTCCGGTTCCCGCGGATAAACGCAGTGAGATGATTGAAGTAGAGGCGGAGGCTGTCAATGACAGCATGTTTCCTGTGGCAGATATGAAAGTAGAGTTTGAATATGAGGATCTGTTTTCGGGAAACAGACAGGCCGTAAGCGCGCCGGTCATGATAGACGGAAGAGGCAGGGCAATCGTCCGTTTCCGTCTGAGTGCGGAACATTGCGGCGTGATACGTATTATTCCGGGAGAAGCGTGGGTAAAGGACTACCTGGGTCTGTTTCAGAGGAGATGCCCGATGTCTCAGATCCAACAGGAGTATACGGTGCTGCCGGACTGGACCGGGGAAGAAGCTGACAGAGAGAAAGTCTGGCAGAAGTTTGACGGAGACCGGGAGACCGATACGGAGCATAAGGGAGAGGATTATTCGGAAATCCACGATATCCGTCCTTATCGGAAAGGCGATGCAAAACACAGTATTCACTGGAAACTTTCTGCCAAGATGGATGACATCATGGTGCGTGAAGCAGGGGATACGACAGAGACTGCAGTACTGATTTTTCTTGATCTGTATGTCAGAGACCGGGAAAATATGGACAGAGATGTACTGGATCGATTCTATGAAAGGGCGGCGTCTCTTTCCTGGAAGATGATGACTGCCGGAGTCCGTCACTATGTGGTATGGGCAGACCTTGAAGAGTCGGACAGAGTCATGGAAGGAAAGGCAGGGATTGTTCGTTACTGCGTCCGGGATGAAGCTTCATTCCGGGCGATGCTGCTGGCACTGATCCATGCGCCGCTCCATGAACAGCGGACGGATCTGGATATACTTTATAAGGAGCAATATGCTGATGAAGCATTCAGGGAAGCAGGCCGGCTCTCTGTCACAGCGGCAGAAGGCCGGAAAAGAGGTAAAACAGAAGAATATAGAAAACAGGAAGACGGAAGATCGCAGGATAGAAAGCAGAAAGACAGAAAGCAGAAGAACAGAAAGTAGGAAAACAGGAAAAAGAGAAACGAAAAGTGGCATATCCGGCGACGGAGAAAGGAAAGCAGACATCCAGGTCGTCGGTAAGGAACTGATCCAGATCGATACCGGGAAAAGCCATCCTCGTATCTGGTTCGCAGTGAGCGTTCTGCTTCTTCTGCTGGAGATGGAAGGGGTCTTCGGTGCAGTTATGACCGGGTGGAACCTGGCCGCAGAAGGCTGGGTGGTCTTTCTTGCGACCGCTGTTTTTGTACTCCTTGCCGCCGTCTTCTTCTACGAAGAGCGGCTGGAGGGAAAGCGCAGGTATCTTGTATTTGTACTTGTTCTTGCGTATGCGGTGCTCCTTTTTGTGACACAGGGAGCCTTTGTCAGCGGAGCGAAGCAGTTTGTCAACGGAGTAGTCTCTGCTGTGAACCGGCAGTATAACAGCTCGATCGCTACATTTGCCATATCAATGGATGCGGGAAATATGACGGTGTTTCTGACAGAGATCATGCTCCTGCTGACATTTCTCCTGGGGGCTGTAGTTATATGGCGGCCGGACGCGCTGATTCTTGCACTGGCGGAGTTCCCGTTCCTTGTTGTGCTGTTTCTGTGCAGTGCGGATCCCTCTATGCCGTCATTGTTTGCACTCTTGTTTGCAGCAGTCGGCGTGTTTGCTTTATCCCGTTCTTTCCGCAGAAAGCAGTTGTGGGGAGACGAAGGAAGTGAGCAGAGAAAGCGGAACCTGGCCTGCTTTGAAAATGTGCAGAAGAAGATACTGATCCTGGTCGGAGCAGCGGGGGTACTCCTGTCCATATTTGCCTTTTATCTGGTGCGGCCGGGGCTTGATGTTCAGCTGGAACGGGCAGAGCATCTGACTGCCCAGGTGGAGAACCGGGTCATGGAGGCGCTGATCTCTCTGCTGCCCCAGTCTGCGGCAGGAAGTCTGACAATGACCGCAGAGACGGAAGGCGGCGGTGTACAGGACGGTGTGCTTGGAGAGACAGACGGATTCTCTGTGGGAACATTGGAAGATCTGAAGCTGACCAGCTCGGCGGAACCTACAGAGACAGTATACCTGAAAGGCTTTATCGGAAGCACATACGAAGGAAACCGATGGCTGCCGCCGGCGGAAGAGACCTTTGACAGTGCGGCTACAAACTGGAGAACAGAGGGTGATCCATCCCTTTACATACAGAATCTTCCGTTCCTGCGGGCGATGTATGCTGAGAATGCGGAAGGGACGGGCGACAGCGCACAGAGCGGCATGGAAGAAATGACAGTGGAGCGGCTCAATGCTGTGTCTACTTACACCTACCTGCCCTACAATGCCTATCTGAATGAATACTATGAAGTGTCGGCAGGAGACGGAGCGGTAGAAGGCCAGTCCGTTCAGGATGATATATTCTCCTATTATCCGATGGAAAAATGCAGGGAGATACTGGAGGCATGGGATTCCGATGAGGACAGCAGCAGTGTGCTGGACCGTGTAGAAGCTTCTTATGAAGCCTATGCAAAGCAATGGTATCTGGATGTACCCGATGGATTTGATGATCTGAAGCAGCTCTGTGAAGAGCAGGACTTTAATGTAGAGGGAGAAGGGGATCTGCCGGCAGACAGTGTGGATGATGTCGCGGAGTTTGTCGTTTCCTATCTGACGGAAAACTATACATATGATATGAATGCAGAGGCTGTTCCTGAGGGAGAAGACTTCCTGACCTGGTTTCTGGAGGAGTCCGGGACGGGATACAGCACGCATTTTGCTACGGCGGCGGTGATGATGTTCCGCATGTGCGGAATGCCGGCCAGATATGTAGCAGGATACGCGGTGCCGGAGAATCTGTTTGCAGCCCAGCCGGATGGAACTTATACGGCGGTTGCGCAGGCGGATAATACGCATGCATGGGTGGAAGTGTATCAGTCGGGTATCGGCTGGATCCCGGTAGAGGCTACACCGGGAGCACTGGGAACAGAAGAGCAGGTGGCCATGCCGGAGGATGATGATACGGATAAAAGCAGCGGAAATGACCAGGACGCGGAATCAGATACCGGTTCTGCCAGCTGGTTGTCAGAACTTCTGGCACGCCTGATGGATGGAAGCCTTGATTCGGTTATTCTCTGCCTTGAGGCAGCTGTAATTCTATTTGTTGTGATCGGACTGATCGTCCGCCGTATCTGGAAGCACAGACGGCATCTCGGCAGACAGAGAAAACTGTCGGCAAATGAGAATATCCGAGAGATATTCCGGGCCTTTTATGAAGTGCTCGTGTATGCCGGAATGGATCCGGCGGTATCCTCTGATGATCCGGAGTTTGCAAAGGAAGCTTCCCGGATCTGCAGAGGGGTGAAACAAAGTGAGATCAGAGCCTTTTACGGAATGGTTCTGGAAGCTGTCTATGGAGGGAAAACATGCGGCGAAAAGGATATAGAGCAGGCGCGGAGATGCTATCAGAAATATGTTCCTGCGGCGCTTAGGGGGGTAAAGATACGCAGACGGCTGGCGGCTGTCCTGTGGAAGGGATATTGAGAGAAAATTTACTGGCACTTTTTGCTTATCTGTGTTAATATAAATAAAAGCATTATATCAGATGTGGGATGACTCCCGCCTCTATAGGCGGTGAGTGACAAATCAGTATCAGTGGCGGGTGTCAATCCCCCATCTGATATACGCTCCGCGAGGCTGCGCAGGGATTCGGAGATGTATTAT
>DXCZ01000059.1 GCA_019115765.1 Candidatus Mediterraneibacter stercoripullorum
ACAACTGGATTTAAACATTAAAAAACTTCTGCCGGCTTTATTGGACAAAAACTTTGTCTTGGAATTTTACAAAAAAAAATTATCAGTTTTTACTACACTTTCGACAAAAACACAAATTAAGTTGATAAAACGGGGAAATTATAATCTGGATATAGTGAATAAAGAAAGATTAAAATGGGAAATGTGTCCGTTGGTTATAGAGTGAAAGATTGTTAATTGGTTTGGTTCAAATGTTGTGTAAGTTCTAATCCGTTGTGGTTGAGGTGGTAAAAATGACAGCTGAAGAATTTATTATGCTAATAAATGGAGATATTAGCGAGATTGAATTTCAATATAATGATGAACACTACATGGTTGGAAGATATTGGGAGAAAAATGGTTTTTTCTCATTAAAGGGGCACGTTGTGTATTGCTTTTATCCTCCGAATGCGGACAAGAAAGACATAAGGGAGTATGCCAGCGTAGAAGAACTGTTGGGTACAAAGATGGAAGATAAGAAGCTGAAAGATATTTTAGATTCTATTGAGATACTTGACATGTTCTAAATATAAGGCTGGGGCCGGAAAGGATAGGCCGGTGGTGGAGCAGATGGAATGTTATTATTCGATTCATTTAGATTATCCGATAAGTGATGATCAATATTTATGTATTGCCGTAGATGTTGAAAAAAGACTTCTTTCGAAAGAACTGACATTGCCTGTATTTATCGAACTGCAAAATATAGTATGCAGAAAAGGATACATGGTCAATTCTGCATATGTACACTATAATTCTGGTAATTCATCTCGAATGATTCTTGAAGGATGCGCAGTCAAAAAAAGTTCTGCAGGAGGAGAAGGTGTGTGACAAAGATTTGGCTTTTGTAAAGTCTGTCTTAAAACTCTAAGAGAATCTGCGGGGAGGTTCAGGAAGGCATTATATCTGGAAATGTTAAAATATTGGTACATCATGTTACATTTATGGTATAGAAAAATGTGCTGATTTGCAATATACTTTTAATATATTTATGGAGAAAGAGGAGAGATACCTGTGAAACAGGAGTTTTGGAAAATATGCCTCAGATGTATTGAAAGAAGAAGCAGAAAATCCAGATGCTAAAGAAATAATAGCCCGGAGCAGATAGAAATTACTGATGATGATCTGAAGTTGCGGCGGTATGATCGAATCTGGGGAATTTTGCAATGTGGATAATGGATTAATAGTATCCAATATTACGAAATTGGAGGAGGTGGCTAACAAGACTGTATAGAGCATAACAAACCACAAATGGAAAAATGTATTAAAAAGCAGAACAGAGGAGGGTTCAAGCAATGAAAAGAAAACTGAGAAAAGGAAAAGTAGCTGTAGGGTTGATTCTGGCGGGGGCATTGGCGGCCAATCCTGCAATTTCCCTGTGTGCGGCTGAAGCTGATGAGACAGTGGCTTATCAGACGGAGGATCAGGCAACCGGAGTCGGGGAAAATGTTATTCAGGATGATCAGGAAGATGATAACCTGAGTCAGGATGATGCTGGGACAGGCGATACAGATCAGACAACTGACAGTGAAGAGGGAACCGATGGATCTGGTGAAGAGCAGACGCCTGGTGAGGACAGCGGTGAGAATCCTGCGGGAGACGGAAGCGAAGACCCATCAGGTGATGGAAGTCAGGATCCGTCAGGAGACGGGAACGAAGATCCATCAGGGGATGGAAGTGAGGATCCGTCAGGAGACGGAAGTGAGGATCCGTCAGGAGATGGAAGTGAGGATCCATCAGAGGATGGAAGCGAAGATCCGTCAGAAGATGGAAATGAAGATCCGGCCGGAGAGGAAACAGAAGATCCGGAAGAGAGCTTCACAGGACTTCAGAAGCAGGAGAACGGAGAATGGTATTATCTTGTCGATGGAGTTTTCCAGGATACATATACAGGACTTGTAAAGCATACGACAGGTACTTGGTATTATGTAGAAAATGGAATTATTCAGTTCCATGTAACAGGTCTGATCAAGCACGTCAGCGGAAGCTGGTACTATGTAAAAGACGGCAGGATGCATAGCAGCTATACGGGGCTTGTAAAGCATACGACAGGTACCTGGTACTATGTGGAAAAGGGAATGGTTCGCTTTAATACGACAGGGCTTGTAAAGCATGTCAGTGGTTCATGGTACTATGTGAAGGCCGGCAGAATGCAGAGCAGCTTCAGGGGCTTTGTAAAGCATACCAGTGGCACATGGTATTATATCGAAGGCGGTAAGATGCAGAGCAATTACACCGGACTGGGTAAACACACAACTGGTACATGGTATTATACAGTAAAAGGTAAGATGCAGGGTGATTATACGGGCCTGGCAAAGCATACGACAGGTACCTGGTACTATGTGGAACTTGGACGATGGATTCCGAATTTCAGCGGTATGGTGGAATATAACGAGAAATATTATCCGGTAAGAAATGGAAAGAAAGCCGGCAGCGGAAAGACTGTCAGCCAGATGTCAACAAGTGAATTACGGGAGGCTGCGCAGACCATAGCGAAATGGATCGCGGCAGATGCAAAGGATTATTCCTCTGATAAATGGGAGCAGGCTGCTTACGCTGCCGCAGTGGTTTCAGTTTTCTGTGAGTACAGTGAATATACAACAGAAGGCAAGTACTACAGGGAAGCATGGGGACCATTTGTCGTAGGAGAATATTCCTGTGCAGGAGCTACCCGTGCAACAGGAATGGTACTGGATTATCTGGGGATATCCTGGACCCACGCAAATGCAAATCAATGGACACATCAGTGGTGCAATATAACTATTAATGGCGTGAAGGGCTGGGCAGACGGTCAGATCGGAGAAGCTGGCGTAGGAGAATACCCATACGCATAAAAAGCCTGGAAATTATTTATGATATTAGAAAATCGGGAAATGGAATTTGTGTCCATTTCCCGATTTCTGTTTTATTTCTGATGACAGTTAATGTGATTAGTATACTACAACCTTTGTAGAACTTGGAATGTTGTCATAAATCCATTTTGCATTCCCGATACTGAGCCGTACACATCCGGCGGAAGCGTTGATTCCGAGACGCCCGTCCTGGATATCGGTCATGCTTCCCGGCTCGTACAGTACGGAATGGAATAAATAATTGCCGTAGAACTGCGTATAATACCAGCATGTATAGCCGTGACCGAAGGCTTTTCCTTTGCTTCCTACTGTAAACTGCCCTTTTACTGTTGGAGTAGAAGATTTTCCTGTAGTGCATACCCAGAAATATTTCTGCGTCCAGTTGCCCTTGGAACCATTGTAGATTCCTACTCTGTTTGCTTTTGTATCAACAAGGATGAGCCATTTGGTCTGGCTGCTGTACTGCTGAGCCTTGTTATACATGGAAACCTGACTTACTTCCATTCCGGTTCCGACTTTTTTCCCGTTTTTAACAGTATAGTATTTACCGTTATAAGTAACGACCCCGTTATATGAGCTGTTCCATTTGCCTTTAACAACATAATACCATGTGCCGCTTGTATGCTTTGCCAGTCCGGTATAGTTATTCTGCATTCTGCCGTTCTTGATATAATACCAGGAACCGGTCGTGTGCTTCGCCATACCAGTATAGTTGTGCTGTACTTTCCCGGCTTTGACATAATACCATGATCCTGTGGTATGCTTGACAAGTCCGTTAAAATTACTCTGCATTCTGCCGTCCTTGACATAATACCAGGAACCGCTGACATGCTTTACAAGACCAGTGACGCCATGCTGTACTACACCGTTCTTGATGTAGTACCAGGAACCTGTACTGTGTCTGGCAAGCCCGGTATAATTGCTCTGCATTCTGCCGTCTTTTATATAATACCAGATGCCGTCAATGTTTTTGATAAGTCCTGTGTCACGCTGGATCCTGCCGTTTTCAACATAATACCATGATCCTGTAACGTGCTGTGCAAGTCCTGTATAATCACTTTGCATCACACCGTTTTTTACGTAATACCATGTACCGCTGACATGTTTGATCAGCCCTGTAGCATCAAAATTAACGATACCGTTTTCAACATAATACCATGTACCATCAGTGTCTTTTACCAGTCCGGTGTATGTATCCTGAAGTATTCCTTCAATCAGATAATACCAGGAGCCGTCCGGCTGTTCCTGAAGGCCGGTAAATGGCTCTTCCGGTTCTTCCGGTGTTTCATCACCCGGATTGCTTTCACCCGGCTGTTCTTCATCGGAATCATCATTTCCAGTCTGATCATCACCCGGATTGCTGTCTTCTCCGGTTTGTGTGTCATCCCCTGGCTGCCCTTCGTCTGAGCCATCCTCTGCCGGAGTCTGAGGATCTTCCGATGTATCAGCGTCATCCTGGGAGCCGGTATCCGAATTATCTTCCTGATTCCCGGTATCTCCGGTCTCATCAGATGGAATATCACTATTTCCCGTATCGGATGGCTGGTTAGAACTTTCATCCTCTCTGGTCTGCTGTCCGGAAAGATTTTCGTCAGCTTCTGCTTCATAAACACTTACGGTGCCGTCTTCTGCATACAGAGAGACTGCCGGGCTGAGAGCAAGAATACCTGAGAGGATAAGACTGGTCACGATCACGCCGATTTTCTTTCTCTTCATATTAAATGTACCCTCCTTTTTACTGTCATTTTACAGAAATAGAACTATGTGCTATTTTACGATAAAACTGTATCCCTCCTCATTTATAATCTGAATTTCTTATATTTTATCAACTCAGATTATGGTTGTCAACGACATAGAGCTTATCGTTTGTCTGTGTTGTTTGTGGAAGGTTTGTCTGTGCCTTTCTCAGTATAAGGAACAAATTTCAGCCCGGATTCTTTGGCCTTTCCGAAGCCCTCTGTACTGTCTGATTTTAATAAGACGATCACGGTCTGAAAAATGATCTGAATATCTCTTAATATACTGAACTGTTCGATATACATCATGTCCATGATCAGCTTGTCTTTTGGTGTGGTATTATATTTGCCGGCAATCTGTGCATAGCCGGTAAGTCCGGCTTTCACGCGGAGCCGGTATTCAAATTCCGGAAGTTCTTCGGTAAATTCCTTTACGTTTTTATTCATCTCAGGTCTTGGTCCGACAAAGGTCATATCTCCTTTTAATACATTCAGGAGCTGCGGCAGCTCATCAATTCTTGTGCGGCGGAGAAATTTGCCTGGCTTTGTGATCCGGTCATCATCTGTTGTTGCCGAACGGGCTTCTGCTCCCTGTTTCATTGTCCTGAGCTTTAAAATCTCAAAACGTCTGCCGTGAATAGTGGCTCTTTCCTGCCTGAAAAGAACCGAACCTCCGTCATAAAGCTTGACAGCGAGAGCACCTAACAGCCAGAATGGGGAGGTGATGATCCCCAGAAACAGGGAAAGACAGATATCAAGCAGCCGTTTGGCAATGCGCTGTTCCATTGTGAGAGATTTTATGTTTTTATTAAATAAGTAGACATCATCCAGAACATAATGCTTTGCATTTACCTCCATGATATCCTCAACTTCTGGATTGAAATAAACATTTACTTTATATTTATAGCACATGCGCATGATCGAGGTTCTCTTTTCAGCAGGAACGTCATAAATAAAAATTGTATCAACATGCCGGACCTCTTCTTGTATATCGGGACTTCTGTAATCAAGTACGCAGACAATTTTATACTGCTTCTTATAACGCTGCATGGCACAGGCTATCTCATCCAGACTTTTCTGAGAGGATGTTATGATACAGCACTTTTCCGGCTCATGGATCGTGAAAAAGAGGCCGTTGCCGCCATATGAGAATATGATAATGATCACGATCTGGATGATAATGGCAAAGATAAGATACTTGACGCCACGGAAACGGAATTCGTGAATATTCGTATTAGCCCTCATGATCATGATCTGAAGGTAGGTAATGATATCTGTACATATGACAGCAAGTGAAAGTGAATAGGCCAGAGGCTTGCTTTTCTTTCTTCCAACATCATATGTTCCGTAAACAGACAGAAACAGGAGGCCTACAACGATGAACGTTGATACGGTAATACCAAGTGTTCTTGAAGGTCTTGTCAGTCCGATGTTTTCCCTTCCAAGAGTCAGGATAAAAACAAGAAGCAGCAGAAAGTATAACAAAGTCTTTATTATAAGCCAGAGGGTTGATTCAAATTTGTGTAGATTTTTCTTCATAATTACACCACCAAATTTAATATACTTGTAACATTATATACGAAGAGACCTGTTATTGCAAGATTGTAATGTTACGAGATGGCGACAGCAAAAGATGATTCAGAGCTGCTGACAGGATTGATTTGCAGAGACGAAAAAACGCTGATCACACCTTTGTAAAACATTTTGACAATATTCTGGACATTTCTTGTCAAAACGTGTATGATAATAGACGAGTCAGTACGCCGTCGTTCTGTCGGCGTTTCTATAATTTACGCAATAAATTCACAGAAGAAGGGGTAGTTGCATGAAAGTAATGAAGAAATTAGCAGCGGTTTTATTAACAATCTGCCTTATGGCTCCGATGTCCGGCGTTCTTGTTTTTGCAGCCGATGGACGACTGTCCTTTTCTGATCCGCAGACTAAGGTTGGAGAAAATGTAAATGTAGATCTTGCGGTCAGAAGCGGGGAAGGCAATATCGGGGATGTAAGCGTCACACTGAGTTATGATACAGAATCTCTTGAATTTGTAAGCGGAGATGGCTTTGAAGCCGACGGATCAGGAAATCTGACTTACAGCGGAACCGGAGATGGAGATGGGGAACTGCGTGCAACAATGGTGTTCCGCGCACTAAAGACCGGAAGTACCACGATTTCAGTAGTTGACAGCACAGCGTCAATGGAGTCCGGCGATACGCTGAACCTGCAGGAGGGATCGTCAGCAGTTACGATCGATGCCGCAGACGATGGCAGTACAACAGCAGAACCTACCGGGACCGGGACAACTGCAGCAGGAGAGACGACCGATATTACGGTTGATGTAAATGGTACGACTTATAATTTTTCAGAAGCTTTTACAACGTCAGATATACCAAGCGGATATGCAGAGACAACACAGACTTTTGAAGGCGCCGAGCATCGGTTTGTAGCAAATGATGCCGGGATTTATCTGGGATATCTGGTAGATTCTTCGGGCAGCGGCAGCTTTTTCCTCTATGATACGGAGACGTCTTCGTTTTCTCCGTATGTTGAGCTCGGTATTTCCAATACAACTTCTCTTATTCTGTTGAATGAACCTGAGGCAGTCAGCCTTCCTGACGGATATCAGGAAGTAAACCTGACAGTACTTGATCAGCAGTATCCTTCATGGTCAAATGCAGAACAGGGGGGGAGATTCTGCGTACTTTATGCTCTGAATACAAGAACCGGGGAAAAGGGATTGTATCAGTACGACACGGAAGACGGTACTTATCAGAGTTTCTCGGTATCCAATGAGAACGAGTCCTCAGGAATAACGTTGCCTGGTGCGCTCGGATCACTCATTGGTGATAATGCAGTGATCCTTCTTGCGGCGATGGCTGTTGTTATGCTTGTACTTCTTGTACTTATGATCATCTTTGCAGTAAAGCTGGTGCACAGAAATCAGGAACTGGATGATCTTTATGATGAATACGATATTCCTTTTGACGATGATGAAGAGGAAGAGGAAGAACAGCCGGCAGCAAAACCAAAGAAAAGATTCTTCGGACGTAAGAAAGATGAGGAAGACGAAGAAGACGAAGAAGATTACGATGATGATGACGATTATGACGATTACGACGATGAGGATGAATACGATGATTATGATGATGACGACTACGATGACGATGAGGATGAATATGACGATGATGACGAAGAGGTGAGCCGTCAGGGAAAGACAAAGAATATCAGAAAGACAAAAAAAGCATCAAGAGATGACGATGATGATTACGATATCGATTTCATAGATCTGTAATCGTTTGTTTTCAGAGCGGGGCAGTCAGGCTGCATTGGAAGAAGCGGCAACTGTCCCGCTTTTTCAACATTTATTAATGGATTGAACACACAATTATCACAATGGATGATTATGATATAGACATAAGATCAAAGGAGAAAGCAGGTAAGCTTAATATGGATAATCAGTATAATTATTATAATCAGGATGGAATGAATCCGGGAAACTATCAGTATAGCGGATCGTCGGGAAACCAGAATGGTTATCAGTCTGGACCGGATCCGGAACATCAGTTTTCAGGGAATAAGAAGAAACAACATAAAATAATGCCGAAGGCGGTTGCGGTAACAGGGCTTGCGCTTCTATTTGGAATTGTATCCAGCGCAACATTTCTGACTTCCAACATAATCGGAAGCAGGATACTCGGGCTGGATGAAACTTCTTCGTCTTCTGGATCCGGTACATCAAGAAATGTTGGGAATAATACTACATTATCCACTTCGTCCAGTGCTGTTACATCAGATGTCTCCGATATTGTTGAAAGTGTGATGCCTTCAATTGTTTCAATTACAAATATGAGTGTGGAACAGGTTCAGAATTTCTTTGGACAGGTTTATGAGCAGCAGAGTGAAGGGGCTGGTACCGGTATTATTATCGGACAAACGGATACAGAGCTTCTTATCGTGACAAATAATCACGTGGTAGAGAACAGCGATACTCTGACAGTGACATTTAATGATGAAGCAAGTGTGGAAGCTAATATCAAAGGAACAGATTCTTCCTATGACGTAGCAGTTATTGCAGTATCATTAGATGATATATCTGACGAGACCCTGAACGCAATATCGATTGCTACATTGGGAGATTCTACGACATTAAAGGTAGGAGAGCCTGCCATAGCTATTGGTAATGCTCTTGGTTATGGTCAGTCAGTGACGACTGGTGTTATCAGTGCGGTTAATCGCACTGCTTCGGGGGTTGACGGAGAGACAGGAGAGGCATTGAATAGTGATGCACGTCTGATCCAGACAGATGCAGCTATTAATCCGGGCAACAGTGGCGGCGCCCTTGTCAATATCAACGGAGAAGTCATCGGTATCAACTCTTCTAAACTTGTAGGAGAAAGTGTAGAGGGGGTAGGTTATGCGATCCCGATCAGTGATATATCCAGTCTGATCGAGAATCTGATGAATCAGGAGACGAAAACGAGAGTGGCAGAAGAAGATCAGGGCGCCATCGGAATTGAAGGAATCAGTGTATCAGACGCATTTTCTCAGCAGATTGACATTCCTGCAGGTGTTTACGTGTCGAATGTAATTCCTGGCGGCGGAGCTGAACGCGCTGGGATGACGAAAGGATGTATTATCACCGGAATCAACGGAACTACAGTGACAAGCATGGATGCTCTTCAGGAGCAGCTGCAGTATTACGCTGTAGGAGATACGGTGACGCTGACGATTGAAATCCCACAGACTAACGGAGAATACAGTGAGCAGACATTGGATGTGACGCTCGGTGAAAAACAGAATTAAACTTACAGGTTCCTGAGTGGAACGAAGAGAAGAAAAGGAGTTCCGGAAATCCGACCGGAACTCCTTTTCCTGTGGAGAACATTGAAGCAGGGTACACTAAAGATACAGAGCAGTTTCAGATGACTGCAGCCTATTTTGTCTGTGTGTCAAATTCCGGATTAAAGGCATAGAAGTTTCGGCTGTCCAGGTTATCCTGTACGATTCTGAGGCTTTCCCCGAAACGCTGGTAGTGTACGATTTCTCTTTCCCTTAGAAACCGGATAGGTTCGCAGACTTCCGGGTCTTTTACAAGACGGAGAATATTATCGTAAGTTGTTCGCGCTTTCTGTTCTGCGGCCATATCCTCATGAAGATCTGTGAGAGGATCGCCTTTGGACTGGAAGGTGGTGGCGCTCCATGGCACTCCGGCGGCTGACTGCGGCCAGAGCGCGAGCGTGTGGTCTACATAATATGGAGCGAAACCGGAACGTTCAATCTCTTCCGGCGTCAGGTTTTTTGTGAGCTGATAGACGATCGCGCAGATCATCTCCAGATGAGCCAGCTCCTCGGTTGCAATGTCTGTAAGAACGCCGGTTACTTCTTTGTAGGGCATGGTGTATCTTTGTGACATATAGCGCATGGAAGCACCCAGCTCGCCATCGGGTCCGCCGAATTGCGTAATGATGATCTGGGCGATTTTCGGATTGGTCTGTGTGATCTTGACCGGATATTGCAGTCTCTTTTCATAAATCCACATAAATCAGCAGCCTCCTTCCTGCCAAGGCCATGGCTCATTGATCCAGTTCCAGTTCCTGCTGCGCGAACAGTCAGCAGTATCTACGGTGAGGGGGCCATATGCAGCGGCATATTCCTTCAGGGCCATATTGCGCTGCCGGCTGTAATTATCAAAGAAGGCAAGAGCTTCCTGGTCGTCAGGATGTGTGTCCAGGTAAAGCTTTACATCATCGACAGCAAAGCTGACCTGATTGATATGATTCAGCAGTTCTCTGCGGCTTCTGGTCTGATTCATCGACAACGGCCTCCTTTCCACATGAATGGCTTGTCGAGATCCCGGAAGATCGTTCCCTGTTCCAGACCTTTGCAGGGCTCATAAATATTTTCCCATTTCTGCCATGGCACATATGCCATTGCCACAGGAGTATCAGATGGAAAAGACTCTCTTGAATTGATCCGGCTGTCTGCCCTGCAGGGACATGATATGCTGCCGGAGGCGGGTGACGGTATCGGCCGGCGGTTGTAACGCATAAAGTTCTGACAGCTGTTCTGACAGTTTGCCATTGGGCATTCTCCTTTCTATATTCCTACAAAATTATAGTATGACTAAAAAAATAAAATGTTCTGCTTTACATTTGAAATAAAATCGTGTATACTATGTAGGTCAGCGGGGTGTGGCTCAGTTTGGTTAGAGCGCACGGCTGGGGGCCGTGAGGTCGCAGGTTCGAATCCTGTCACCCCGATTTGAGAAAGGTGTTGTTTAATATCAGATTTGAGAGTACATAAGGAATCAGACCAGGCTGCGGCCGAAGGCTGGTTCCTTATATATTATTTACAGATAAGGTGATCAGTATGAAGAGCAGAACAGTTCGTACGGTAAGACAGCGCGAGCGGGATAATAGAATGCAGAGTGGCCGGAATATGCGTCGTTCGGAGTATGGGGACGATGTATACCGCGCCGGCCGGCAGCGGATGAGCGATGACAGGGGACAGTCGTCAGGCAGCCGCGGCGGTTATCAGGGTGTGATCGACCGCAGGCGTGAGGCGCTGAACAGACCAAGGCCATCTTATGAAAGAGATGCTGCGCGAAGATCCAGACCACCGAAGAGGTCTGCTCTGGCTGAGCTGATCATCAGAATGAGACGCCGGCCGGCGGAGAAGGCGCAGTATTTTGATTATGATATGCTGTTCGTTATTATTTTTCTCCTCTGTTTCGGTCTTGTGATGCTTTACAGTACCAGTGCCTATACCGCTCAGACGGAGCTGGAAAATGACATGTACTATTTTTCCAAGCAGGCGCTGATCGGAGTGGCCGGAGTTGTGGTCATGTTTGTTGTGTCCAGGATTGATTATCACTTGTATGGGGCTTTCGCAGTAGAGATATTCGGCATATCACTTGTTCTGATGGCGCTGGTCCGGACCCCGCTTGGAGCGGAATTTAACGGGGCTGCAAGATGGATCCGGCTGCCGGGAAATCTCACGCTGCAGCCTGCGGAGGTTACGAAGATAGCGGTAATATTGTTTATTTCTTATGAGCTGTGCCGGTTGGGAAGGAAGGCTTATCCCCTGGCAGGAATAGCAAGAGTTTTTCTCTTTGGTGCGATTGCGGCAGGCGGTGTGCTGATACTGACGGATAATCTGAGTACAGCAGTCATTGTGATGGCGATCACCTGTATTCTGATATTCGTGAACCATCCCAAGACAAAGCCGTTCATGCTGGTCGTTGGAGTGGGTGTTGTGATACTTGCCATAGCGATCGCTGTTTTGGCAGTTATGGTTTCTGATACGGAGAATCTCAGCAATTTCCGTCTGAGACGAATCGTTTCATGGCTTAATCCAGAGGCGACTGCATCAGATGGAAGCTACCAGCTCATGCAGGGCCTGTATGCAATTGGCGCAGGAGGCTTTTTCGGAAAGGGTCTTGGAAACAGCACTCAGAAGATGGTCATCCCGGAGGCTCAGAATGATATGATCCTTGTTGTGATCTGTGAAGAGCTTGGAATATTCGGAGTACTTATCATCCTGCTCCTGTTTGGACTGATGCTGTACCGGCTGATGTTCATTGCAAGAAATGCCCCGGATCTGTATGGGTCACTGATCGCAACCGGCATTTTCTCGCATATAGCGCTTCAGGTGATCCTTAATATTGCAGTTGTTACCGGACTGCTTCCGACAACAGGAATCACATTGCCGTTTATCAGTTACGGTGGGACGTCGATCCTGTTCCTGCTTGCAGAAATGGGGGTTGCGCTTGGCATTTCCAGGCGGATCCGGCTGGATGGGGATGAAAACAAGAATTAGTATTTAGTATAAAACTCATATATATTAAGGAAGGGTGCTGGCGGCAGTCGAATATGCTTTGACTGCTGCCAGCATTTTGTTGTCGTAGGAGCAGTTATCCGTCCGCGTGTAAATGTAAAGTATATGGACAAAACTATTCAATTCAGACTTCACATGTGTGTCAAAGTGTGGTATATTTAGATGTGGTATTTAAAACTATATATTATAGGAATTTAAAATGTATTTCGTAGTCTGGAGGAAAAACTATGGATTATAAAATTGTTGTTGACAGCTGTGGGGAACTCACCCGTGAAATGAAGGAAAGCGGGGTTTTTGTAACAGCTTCACTGAGCATGCAGGTTAACGGGGTAAATATTGTAGATGACCAGACGTTTGACCAGGCGGATTTTCTGAAGAGAGTGGCTGAGAGCCCGGAATGTCCGAAATCCTCCTGCCCCTCACCCGAAGAATATATGAGTCTGTACGAATGTGACGCGAGGCGGGTTTATGCAGTGACACTTTCTTCGGAGCTGAGCGGCTCTTATAACAGCGCAGAGCTTGGCAGTCGTTTGTTCCGGGAAGAAAATCCGGAAAAAAAGATTCATGTTTTTAATTCCAGATCAGCATCGGTCGGTGAGACATTGATCGCTCTTAAGATCAGAGAATGTGAAGAAAAGAAGATGAGTTTTGAAGAAGTTGTACGCTGCGTTGAGAGCTATATAGAAGAACAGCACACATATTTTGTTCTGGAAAATCTGGATGTCCTCCGGAAGAACGGAAGGCTTACGGGAATAAAGTCATTTGTGGCGAGCGCATTGAATATCAAGCCGGTTCTTGGATCCACTCCTCAGGGGACGATCTGTCAGCTGGGGCAGGCGAGAGGAATGAAAAAGGCGCTTGTCAAAATGGTGGAGAGGATTGTCCAGGAAGCGCAGGACGTGGAAAATAAGATTCTTGCTGTTTCGCACTGTAACTGTCCGGAACGGGCAAGAGTGGTGGAACAGATGCTTCTCGAACGGATGCCGGTTAAATCCAGCTTTGTTATTGATACGGCGGGGATCAGCACCATGTATGCCAGTGATGGCGGGATCATAGTGGTTTTGTAATGTAATGGTTCTACAGTCTATATTATAGAAAGAATAGCTTGTCAACGGCCTGTGAAATGTGTTAAACTGTCCATAGCGTGTTGAAAGGAGCGAGTAACATGAGTCAGGAAAAGGTTGACCGCTATAAGAAAGAGAAGGCAAATAGAAAGCAGATCATGCGGAAACAGAAAGTTTTAAAGTATGTACGCCGCTCGGTCGTTTCTGTGATCGCAGTTGCATTTGTTGCATGGATCGCTTATTCTGCATATGATATTCATGAATCGAACAGAGTGAGAGAAGTTGCAGAAGTGGATTACAGTGCGGTAACAGATTATCTGAACAGTATAAATCAGTCGGAGTAAATAGAATATTAGTTTTTATCACTAGATGTGGGGTACAGCCGGGAGGCTGTACCCCACATCTTTTGTTTTATGTCTGAAAATCGGTTGCGGGGATGAAAAACGGGAATTCCTAAGAGAGTCAAAAAGCAAAAAAAGGGGTTGAAAAAGGGGGGAGTGTGGTTTACAATGGAGTCAAGTGGTGAGAAGTGGTGGACAGTGGTGCAAAGTGGGGAGCGATGTGGAGGCTCACATTAAGAGAAAGGGTTCCGGATGCTTTTAGGAGAGTTTAATCACAGCATAGATGAAAAGGGCAGACTGATCATCCCGGCAAAGCTGAGAGATGATCTGGGTGACAGCTTCGTGATCTGTAACGGGCTGGAAGGATGTCTTTTTGTCTACTCTCAGGAAGAATGGAACAAATTCGTTGCCGAACTTGAAACCTTACCACGGATGAACAAGGATGCCAGAATTTTTAAGCGTTACTTCTTTGGAAGCGCTTCTGAGGGCAGCTTCGACAAGCAGGGGAGAGTTCTTGTCCCGCCGTCCCTTCGGAAGGCAGCGCATCTGGAGAAGGATGTAGTCCTGGTGGGAGTCCAGGATCGTGTTGAAATCTGGGATAAGGCTCTCTGGGAGGAGAGAAGCCAGGTCAGCGAGGAAGATCTGGATGCAATTGCGGAAAGAATGGAAGCAATCGGTATCAGAATCTGAGAAGGAGGAAGTTATGGCATTCTCACACATTTCTGTTCTGCTGTATGAGACAGTGGACGGACTTAACGTCAGGCCGGACGGTATTTATGTGGACGCCACTCTTGGAGGCGGCGGACATGCTTATGAAGTCTGCAGCCGGCTGAACGAAAAGGGGAGATTAATAGGTATAGATCAGGATGCTGACGCCATAGAAGCGGCTGGAAAGCATCTGGAAGGCTTCGGGGAGAAGGTCACGATAATACGGAGCAATTATTGTGATATGAAGCCACGGCTCCATGAGATCGGTATTGACAAAGTTGACGGTATTACGGTGGATCTGGGGGTGTCTTCTTATCAACTTGACACAGCTGAAAGGGGATTCTCATACCGGACGGATGCTCCGCTTGATATGAGGATGGATCAGCGGCAGAAGATGACGGCCAGGGATATCGTCAATGGGTACAGTGAAGCAGAACTTTACCGCGTGATCCGTGATTACGGAGAAGACAGATTCGCCAGAAATATTGCAAAGCATATTGTGGCGGCGCGCGAAAAGGAACCGATCGAGACAACAGGGCAGTTGAATGAGATCATAAGGCATGCGATCCCGATGAAGATCCAGAAGACATCAGGACATCCGTCGAAAAGAACTTTTCAGGCTATACGCATTGAATTGAATCATGAGCTGGATGTGCTGAAAGCTTCTCTGGATGATATGATCGAGATGTTGAATCCGGGCGGTCGGATCTGTATTATCACATTTCATTCACTGGAGGACAGGATTGTAAAGAGTGCATTCCGCAAGAACGAGAATCCATGTACCTGTCCAAGTCATTTTCCTGTATGTGTGTGCGGAAAAGTATCAAAAGGGAAAGTGATCACAAGAAAGCCTATCCTTCCTTCGGAGGAAGAGATGGAGGCAAATCCACGTTCGAAGAGTGCAAAACTGAGGATCTTTGAACGTTCATGAGAAAGGGAGTATTTTAAATCATATTCTGTACACGAGATGGACGGGCTGTATTGTAGTCCGGGAATGTATCATGTACGGAGCGGAAGAGGCCCGCGGGGGAAGGGGAGAGCCCCCGCGGGCCGGATTAGAAAGGAGCTTTTGCGTTATGGCAGACAGAAGGACATCGATGAATTACAGACAGAGAAATGTATCAGGTGCAGGCCGAAGAGAATATTATGTATACGGCAGTGCTGTCCGCCAGGCAGAAGCGCGGCCGCAGAGAAGGACGGCGGTACCTCCGCAGAGGAGAACGCAGGTACGGCCGGAGCGGACAAGAAGGACAAGCAGCCAGGTTCGGAGAAACAGAAACCGTGCCATGAGCATCAGTCCGGCATATGCAGTATTCCTGAGCGCGGCGGCTGTATTTGCCGTAATCGTATGCGTACTGTATCTTCATCTGCAATCTGAAGTTGTAAATCGTTCGGAGAATATCACATCACTTCAGCAGCAGCTTGCAGACATGAAAGAAGTCAATACGACAGAATACAACGCTGCTCTGGATTCTGTGAATCTTGAAGAAGTGCGTACGCGTGCTATGGAAGAGATGGGACTGGTCTACGAAGCTGAAGGAACTGTGATCGAATACAACAGTCCGACCAGCGATTATGTAAGACAGTATTATGATATTCCGGAAGACGGCGTGCTGGCACAGTCAAAAGGAGTTTCGGATTAGATGGAAGCCTGCATATTCCCGCGGAGCGAATCAGGGATAATATAGGTGAAAACAGTTATTGTAAAAAAGGAACAGAAAAATGGCAGGAAGAAAAAAGAAAAACAGGTTTGAATTTCTTACAAAAAGATTCCCGCTGAGGATGCAGCGAAAGCTGGTAATGCTGTTTATCGCAGTTTTACTGGCTTTTGCCATTCTTGTCGGCAGAATCGCCTATATTGATATTACAAGCGGCAGCAGATATACGAAGATCGTACTCGATCAGCAGAATTACAGCAGCCGGGTGATTCCCTATAAAAGGGGGGACATTGTTGACAGAAACGGTACAAAGCTGGCTACCAGCGAACGTGTTTATAATGTAATCCTGGACGTCGTCGCCATTACCGAGAAGGACTCCTATCTGGAACCAACGAAAAAGGCGGTGGAAGAGTGCTTTGGAATCTCGGGAGACGTCATAGATGAGGCTGTTGAAGAGAGGCCTGACAGCCGGTATGTGATCCTGGAACGTGATGTAGATTATACTACGGCAAGCAGATTCATGGAGATTGATGAGGATAGCAAGAATCATCCGGATGTCCAGGGCGTATGGCTGGAGGAAGACTATAACAGAACATATCCCTACAGCAGTCTTGCGAGTGATGTCATAGGCTTTACTTACTCGGGTAATGTTGGGGCGATAGGGATTGAAAGTGCGTACAACGATGTGCTTAACGGTACAGATGGAAGGGAGTACGGATATTTTGATGATAATTCCAACATTGAACGTACAGTTAAAGCTGCAAGAAACGGGAATACAGTTGTGTCAACGATTGATGTTACACTCCAGAGTATTGTAGAGAAGTGTATTCTTGATTTTAATGAAGCACATGCGGGCGAAGCAAGAGAAGGAGAACCGGGGAGTAAAAATACAGCAGTTATAATCATGAATCCCAATACAGGTGAGATCCTGGCAGAGGCATCTTATCCTAATTTTGATCTGAATAATCCGAGAGATCTGTCAATTCTTTATTCGGATGAAGAATGGGAAGCGATGTCAGAAGAGGACCAGCTGAACGCTATGAGTGAGGTCTGGAGAAACTTCTGCGTCAGTGATGCATATGAACCTGGTTCGACTTTTAAACCCTTTACAATAGCGGCCGGCCTGGAGACGGGAACGCTGACCGGAGATGAGACTTTTTACTGTTCCGGATCGCTTCACGTGGGCGGTTATGACATTGGCTGCCATCTGCGTTCTGGTCATGGTACAGAGACGGTTCAGGATGCGCTTGCCTATTCCTGCAATGTGGCTCTGATGGGAATGGCTGAAAAGATCGGGATTGACAATTTTGTACGGTATCAGCATATATTCGGGTTCGGTGAATATACCGGCATTGATCTTCCTGCGGAAGCGTCGACATCCGCTCTGCTGTATACTGCTGATAATATGACTGTTACTGACCTTGCCACGAATTCCTTCGGACAGAGCTTTAATGTGACGATGACCCAGATGGTATCTGCTTTTGCATCTCTGATCAATGGAGGATACTATTATGAGCCTCATGTGGTCAAACAGATCCAGGATGAGGACGGCAATGTAATAGAGACGAAAGATCCGGTTCTTCTGAGGAAGACCGTGTCCTCAGAAACATCTGCTCAGATCAAAGAATATCTGCAGGCTGTTATGGACTACGGTACAGGAAAAAAGGCGGCCGTTGATGGGTATGATATTGGCGGAAAGACCGGAACAGCAGAGAAGCTGCCGAGAGGAAACGGAAAGTATCTTCTTTCTTATATCGGCTATGCTCCGCAGGATAATCCGGAGGTACTCATTTACGTAGTGATCGACGAGCCCAATGTAGAGGCACAAGCCAACAGTTCTCTTGTCCTTGAACTGGCGAACAATATTATGAAAGAGGCTTTCCCGTATATGGATATAACGACCATAGCAGAAAGCGGAACAGATTCATCCGCCAGCGGACAGGATCTTGGTGATACTGAGTATTCGGATTATGATGAAGAATATGAGGATACATATGATAATCCGGCAGGAGAATACATTGATGAGAATTATGATCCGGATCTGGATGACTGGGCCACCGGAGACAATATTGAATAAGAAAACAGGAATAACCCCGCAGAAGCTGCAATAAATTGTAAAAAAGTCTTCTGCGGGGCTGTTTATTATAATGAAGAATAAAACATATAATAAGAAGAAAATCCTGGTTGTGTTTCTCTGCGCTGTTCTGATCATTCTGGGGCTGATTGGAAGACTTGTGTACCTGATGATCTTTGAGGCTGATTACTATCAGCAGCTTGCTCAGGATCTGCATGAGAGGGAAAGGGAGATCAAAGCTGCAAGAGGAGAAATCGTGGACCGGAATGGAGTTGTTCTTGCAACCAACCGTACCGTATGTACGATTTCCGTGATCCACAGCCAGATTGAAGAGCCGGAGGAAGTGATCCGTATCCTTTCAGATGAACTGGATATGGAACAGGCAGATGTGCGGGAACGAGTTGAGAAAGTTTCATCCATGGAAAAAATCCGGACAAATGTAGATAAAGCGACTGGCGACCGGATCCGCAGCTATGACCTGGCGGGGGTAAAGGTGGATGAAGATTATAAGCGATACTACCCATATGATCAGCTGGCTTCCAGAGTGCTGGGATTTACTGGAGGGGATAATCAGGGAATTATCGGACTGGAAGTAAAGTATGAAGAATATCTGAAGGGACAGAACGGGACTATACTGACTGTGACAGACGCCCGGGGTATCGAGCTGGAAGGAGTGGCAGAAGACAGAATTGAGCCGGTTGCAGGTGAGACACTGCGGATTTCCCTTGATTATAATATACAGTCATACTGTGAGCAGGCCGCCATGAAAGTTATGACAGAAAAACAGGCGGACAGTGTCTCTGTCCTGCTTATGAATCCGCAGAACGGAGAAATCTATGCGATGGTAAATGTCCCCGAATTTAATCTTAACGATCCCTATGAACTGAATACAGGAGTGGATGCAGAGTCTCTCAGTGACGAGGAACTGATGGAAGAACTGAACCAGATGTGGAGAAACGGATGCATCAATGACACCTATGAACCGGGATCTACCTTCAAGATCATCACGGCGGCAGCTTCGCTGGAAGAAGGCGTTGTTGATCTGGAAGATACTTTTGTATGCCCCGGCTATCGGATCGTAGAAGACAGGAAGATACGCTGCCACAAAGTGGGAGGCCATGGTACAGAGACGTTTGTTCAGGGAATCCAGAATTCCTGCAATCCGGTATTTATCGATATCGGTCTGAGGCTTGGAGCAGACCGGTTCTATGATTATTTCGAGCAGTTTGGATTATTTTCTCTGACCGGGATCGATCTGCCCGGAGAAGCAGGGACGATCATGCATAAAAAGGAAGATATCGGTACGGTGGAGCTGGCGACGATTTCCTTTGGACAGTCCTTCCAGATCACGCCTGTTCAGCTTGCGGCTACTGTCAGTTCCATAATAAACGGGGGAACAAGAATAACGCCTCATCTTGGTGTGGCTGTACTTGCTGACGATGGCAGTGTGATCAAGGAATTTCAATATGAAGAAAAAGACGGCATTGTGTCGGAAGAAACGTCAGAGACTATGCGCATGCTCCTGGAAAGTGTGGTTTCAGAAGGATCTGGGAAAAATGCATATATTGAAGGGTATTCGATCGGCGGGAAGACAGCTACTTCTCAGACACTGCCCAGAAGCGCCAACAGGTATATTTCATCTTTCCTTGGATTTGCCCCGGCAGAAGATCCTCAGATCCTCGGGTTGGTGGTGATTCATGATCCACAGGGGATATATTACGGAGGGACTATTGCTGCTCCTGTTCTCAGGGATATTTATGATAATGTTCTGCCTTATCTCGGGATTGAAAAAAAATAGGGGATGGGTTATACTGTATAAGATGTTCCGGGAGGGGGATCGACAGCTTTTCGCGGAGTGCAGGAAAGTGAGGTGACGGCCTCCCGTATGAAACAAAAGAGATGAAGAGGTGGATTTATGAGCAGTCATGTAGTGTTTCCGGTGTTGATAGCATTTGCCATAAGTGTAGTGCTTGGTCCGGTTGTCATTCCTTTCCTGAGAAAGCTGAAAATGAAGCAGACAGAGCGCGTGGACGGCGTGCAGTCCCATCTGAAGAAGGCGGGTACCCCGACCATGGGCGGTATTATCATTCTTGCCGCAGTTATTATTACTTCACTGTTTTATGTGAGAGATTATCCGAAGATCATACCGGTTCTGTTCCTGACCGTTGCCTTCGGTCTGATCGGGTTCCTGGACGATTACCTGAAGGTTGTCCTGAAGCGGTCCGATGGTCTGCTGCCGATGCAGAAGATGGCGCTTCAGATTGTAGTTACGGCAATATTTGCGTATTACATTGTTGAGATCGCGGATATACCTCTGACTATGCTTGTTCCGTTTTCGGGCGGCTTTTACCTGGATATTGGCTGGCTGGCTGTTCCGGTTCTGTTTTTCGCTGTTATCGGAACTGTCAACGGGACAAACTTTACAGATGGTCTGGATGGCCTGGCATCCAGCGTTACTGTGCTTGTAGCCACTTTCTTTACGGTTGTGGCGATTGGAACCGAGAGCGGTATTGAGCCTGTTACATGTGCAGTTGTCGGTGCTCTGCTCGGCTTCCTGCTCTTTAATGTATACCCGGCAAGCGTTTTCATGGGAGATACGGGATCTCTGGCGCTTGGAGGATTTGTGGCTGGAACCGCATATATGATGCAGATGCCTCTGTTTATTATTATCGTCGGCTTTATTTATCTTGTTGAAGTAGCATCGGTTATCATCCAGGTTACTTATTTTAAAAAGACGGGCGGAAAGCGGATCTTTAAGATGGCTCCGATCCACCATCATTTTGAACTGTGCGGATGGTCAGAGACGAGAGTGGTTACCGTGTTCTCGGTGATCACGGCACTTCTCTGTCTCGTTGCATTAATGGGGGTATAAAAATGGACATAAGAGAAAAAAAGGTACTTGTATTTGGTTCTGGACTCAGTGGGGAATCAGCAAGCCGCCTGCTTCTTTCAAGAGGAGCAGAAGTGGTGCTGTATGACGGGAACGGGAATCTGAACGCAGATGAAATAAAAAGCAGGATCACAGACGGAAAGGACATCCCGGTTCATATCGTTCTCGGCGGACTTGAAAGAGAACAGGAAGATGCACTGCTGAACGGCATCTCTCTTGCGGTTTTGAGTCCGGGCGTTCCCACAGATCTTCCCATTGTAGATCATATGAAAACACTGGGAATTCCTGTCTGGGGCGAGATTGAACTGGCCTATGCCTGCGGAAAAGGTGATGTACTTGCCATTACAGGTACAAATGGCAAGACTACGACGACAACGCTTCTGGGAGAGATTATGAAGAACTACAGGGAGAGTGCCTTTGTTGTGGGAAATATCGGCACTCCTTACACAGGAATCGTGTCGGAGACGAAAGAAGACTCGGTGATCGTGGCAGAGGTCAGCAGTTTTCAGCTGGAGACCATTCATGCTTTCCGTCCGAGGGTGAGTGCAATCCTGAATATTACGCCGGATCATCTAAACCGTCATCATACGATGGAAGCATATATTTCGGCAAAAGAGCGGATTGCTGAAAATCAGACAGAAGAAGATACCTGTGTTCTGAATTATGAGGATGACGTTCTGAGAAAATTTGCGGAGAACGTAAAGGCACAGGTTCTATATTTCAGCAGCCGGCGTAAACTGGAAAGAGGGGTTTATCTGGAGGATGGGAATATCGTGTGCAATCTGGGGGAAAAGTGTATGATATGTTCTACAGATGAACTTCAGATCCTTGGTACACATAATTACGAAAATGTGATGGCTGCCTCAGCAATGGCTGCCGCTTACGGGGTGCCTGTTGATATAATCCGGAATACGGTCAGAGCTTTTAAAGGTGTGGAGCACCGCATCGAATTTGTGGCAGAGAAAAATGGGGTAGCATATTATAATGATTCGAAAGGAACGAACCCGGACGCGGCGATCCGCGGAATACGGGCTATGAACCGGCCGACGGTTCTGATCGGCGGAGGATATGACAAGGAATCCTCTTATGATGAGTGGATCGAGGCATTTGAAGGAAAGGTAACGAAGCTGGTCCTCCTCGGGGCTACCCGGGATAAGATCGCGGAGACGGCGAGAAAACATGGATTTCATGATATCGTGATGGCAGATACTTTCGAGGAAGCATTTGACGATTGTGTGAAGTATGCCCGGCCGGGAGATGCAGTCCTTCTGTCGCCTGCATGTGCAAGCTGGGGGATGTTTAAAAATTATGAAGAACGCGGAGATAAATTCAAAGAGCTTGTAAACCTGTTATAGGGAGTGAATGTATATTGAAGCGTTCCGGGAAGAAGAGGACATTTGACGATACGCTGCTGGTTACCGTTCTGATCCTTGTATTTATCGGACTGATCTTGCTGTACAGCACCAGCGCGTACAACGGTAGAGTGAAGTTCCATGATTCCCTTTATTATTTAAAGAAGCAGGGATTTGCAACAGCGCTCGGCCTGGTCGGAATGGCGGTGGTGGCGAAGATTGACTATCACAGGTGGGTTCCACTGGCTGTTCCCGCCTATATTGGCGCAATCGTGCTTTCTGTTGCGGTCATGCTTTTCGGAGATGAATATAACGGGTCCAGAAGATGGCTTTCTTTGGGCCCGTTTTCATTTCAGCCTTCTGAGTATGCAAAGGTTGCGCTTATATTCTTCCTTGCCTGGCTGGTGAGCAGAAATGTGAAAGAAATGGGGAAGTTCAGGACCCTTGTAAAGATGATGCTCCCCGTAGTTCCTGTTGTGGTCCTGGTCGGAGCCAGCAATCTGAGTACGGCGGTGATTATCCTTGGAATAGCGGCGGTCCTTATATTTGCTGCCAGCCCCAAATATTCTCAGTTCGTCTGGATGGGAGCTGCTGCGGTAGCATTTCTTGCTGTTTTTCTCGCCCTGGAAAGCTACAGGCTGGAAAGGCTGGCGGTCTGGCGGAATCCGGAAAAATATGAAAAAGGATATCAGACTTTGCAGGGGCTATACGCTATCGGCAGCGGAGGGCTCTTTGGCAGAGGGCTGGGTGAGAGCGTTCAGAAGCTCGGATTTCTGCCGGAGGCCCAGAATGATATGATTTTTTCTATCATATGTGAGGAATTGGGACTTGTGGGAGCCTCAGTCATTATCCTGCTCTTTTTGATCCTGATCTGGCGTTTCTTTGTCATTGCAACACGGGCAAAGGATCTGTTGGGGGCTCTGATCGCAGCAGGAGCACTGGCCCATATGATGATACAGGTCATCCTGAATATTGCTGTGGTGACAAATACGATTCCGAATACGGGTATTACCCTGCCCTTTATCAGTTACGGGGGGACGTCTGTCGTCTTTCTTCTTCTGGAAATGGGGCTTGTACTGAGCGTATCCAATCTGATAGAATAGGGCGTGAGGAGTTGATCTGATGAAAAAAGCAAAGAAACGAAAGAATATAGTCCTGCGGATCGTACTTTCGGTCGTGGGGATACTGATCCTGGCAGGGGTTACGGTCGTCTTTCTGTTCCGGGCAAGGAACTTCGAGGTAGAGGGGAATGATTACTATGGTGATACAACAATCACTACCTGGATCCAGAATGACCGTCTGTCAGTGAATTCTCTGTATATACTGCTGAAGTATGATTTCCTGGATCCGGAGCTGCCTTCCGGAGTGGAAGATATAAAAGTTTCTCTGAAAAATCCATGGACTGTCCGGGTGACAGTTAAGGAAAAGGAACTGGCAGGTTATGTGGACTATGATGATGCCTATCTGTATTTTGACGGAGAGGGGATTGCCTCGATAAGAACAACCCAGCAGATAGAAGGGGTGCCCTATATCGAAGGGCTTTCATTTGATACGAACAGCGTAGAGCTCGGGAAAGCCATGCCGGTGGAGGATGACAGTATCTTTGACAGGATCGTGGAGGCTTCCAGGTATCTGAATGCATACGGACTTAAGCCGGACCGCATGTCCTGCGAGAACGACAGCGTCCAGGTCTATTTCGGCAGTGTGAAGGTGCTGCTTGGGAATACGGATTACGAGGAGCGTGTGGCGCAGATCGAACCTATTCTGGAATCTCTGCTGAAACAGTACCCTGATGCGGCTGGAACCCTTCATCTGGAGAACTACGATTCATCCGCCTCTTCGGTCAGATTTGTGCCGGATGAGGAATAAACAGTTATAAATTGTTTGTAAAAACCGGCAAAAAACAGAAAAAATCTATTGATTATTTGCCAAAAAGACTATATTATATACTTATTGAATTATAGCGTTCAATCTAAAAAGGGATGTATAAGAAATTAATAAGACGACAAAGGAGGAAATACTCTTGTTAGAAATTAAAACCAACGAATCAGAAGCGGCCGCAAGAATAATTGTTGTCGGAGTCGGCGGAGGCGGAAATAATGCTGTAAACCGGATGATCGATGAACAGATCGCGGGTGTGGAATTTATCGCAGTGAATACAGATAAACAGGCACTGCAGTTGTGCAAAGCGCCGACTCTGATGCAGATCGGCGAGAAACTTACAAAAGGACTTGGCGCTGGTGCTCAGCCGGAAGTAGGAGAAAAAGCAGCTGAGGAGAGCTCAGAAGAGATTTCGGCAGCGCTCAAGGGTGCGGATATGGTTTTCGTAACCTGCGGTATGGGTGGTGGAACAGGAACAGGTGCGGCACCTGTTATCGCTCGTATTGCAAAGGAGCAGGGAGCTCTTACAGTCGGCGTTGTGACGAAGCCTTTCCGTTTTGAGTCCAAGACGAGAATGCAGAATGCTCTTACGGGTATTGATAAATTAAAGGAAAATGTAGATACTATCATCGTCATTCCGAATGACAAGCTTCTGGAAGTTGTTGACAGACGTACTACCATGCCGGAGGCGTTGAAGAAAGCGGATGAGGTTCTCCAGCAGGGTATCCAGGGTATTACGGACCTGATCAATGTTCCGTCACTGATCAATCTGGACTTTGCAGATATCCAGACTGTTATGAAGGACAAGGGTATTGCTCATATCGGAATCGGATCCGGACGCGGAGATGACAAGGCTCTTGAGGCTACCAAGGAAGCTGTTGCCAGCCCGCTCCTTGAGACTACGATCCAGGGTGCTTCCAATGTCATTGTCAATGTATCTGGTGATATTACACTGATGGATGCTTCTGATGCAGCTGATTATGTTCAGGAGCTTGCAGGTGAAGGTGCAAGTATTATCTTCGGTGCTATGTATGATGATACGAAGTCTGATGAATGTACAATTACTGTTATTGCGACCGGCTTACATAACGTAGGCGGAAGTGCTTCTAAGCTGAAGGCAAGACTGGAAGGACAGCAGAAAGTCGGATCCGTCCTGCCATCGGGAGAATCACCGGTAAGGAGCAGACTTGATAACGAGTCAAGAACAGGCGCTGCAAGAACACAGGGCGGTACGATGCCGACACTTCAGCCGAGAACATCTGCCGGTCATGTGAAAGAGCAGCAGATTAAAATACCGGATTTCTTTAAAAGATAAGTAATGTGACTACAAGAGGAGAGCGAGGGCGCTCTCCTTTTTTCTGTTATGTCGAAAACATTTTGTTTCTCATGTCAGTATCTGACAAATTTCAAACAAAGGGTTCTATATAATATATTTGCAGTGATACAAAGGAGAAAGAAGGTGAGGCATGTATTATGAACTGTACATAGATCTGTTTTTTCTGGAAAATTTTATGATGGACAGTCTGCTCCTTCTGTCGGTAAATCGGATCTTAAACTGCGGACAAAAGTATGGCAGGATGATTCTGGGAGGCGCTCTTGGAAGTGTGCTTACTTGTCTTACAGTGGCGATTCCTCTGCCTGCCGTTATAAAGCTGGTCTTTTATCATGTCTTTATAAACAGCCTGATGCTAACAGCAGGATTAGGGTTAAAAAAGCTGGGAACATTTGTGAAAGCCTATGTTCTGTTATATATTTCTGCCCTTTTTGCGGGCGGGATAATGTCGGCATTACGGCCGTACATCCGTGCGGCCAGTATTTTTTTTGCAGTGGCGGCAGTATCATGGCTGATCTTCCAGAAGCTGTGGCGGCTGCTGATCCGGATGACAACGGACAGGCAGAGACTGATAGATGTAACACTGTATACAGACGGGCGGGAAATTCAGGTGAAAGCCTTGCAGGATACCGGTAATATGCTGGAAGATCCGGTCAGTGCAGCGCCGGTGAGTATTCTTGATCCGGCTCTTTTTCAAAAAATGCCAGATCAAAAGCTTATCCGTTATATCCCATACCGCTGTATAGGAACAGAAGGAGTCATGCTGGTTTTCCGGATAGAAAGAATGTGCATTCATGCCGATGATGACCGCTGGGTCGAGAGCCCCCTGCTGGGGGTCAGTCAGGTAAAGCTGACAGAAAATGAGGAGTATCAGTTGATTTTGAATCCTGATACATTAAAACAATAAAGAAACCGGAAGGAGAACAGGATGATTGTAAAAGCAGCAGTACCGCAGCAGATCAGGCTGCGTATCATACCGGATATCAGAAGCCTGATATTCGGCGGGAAAAAGGAGATCCACTATATCGGAGGAACGGATGTGCTTCCGCCTCCTCTGGAAGGAGCCAGGGAGACGGAGGTAATACAGAGACTCGGGACAGAAGCGGACAATGAGGCGAAAAAAACTCTGATCGAGCATAATCTTCGCCTGGTTGTATATATAGCAAAGAAATTTGATAATACCGGTGTGGGAGTGGAAGATCTGATCTCTATCGGAACGATCGGACTTATCAAGGCAATCAATACATTTAATCCTCATAAGAAAATAAAACTTGCTACTTATGCCTCCAGGTGTATTGAAAATGAAATACTGATGTATCTGAGGCGGAACAGCAAGACTAAGATGGAAGTATCGATCGATGAGCCACTCAATGTGGACTGGGATGGAAATGAGCTGCTTCTGTCTGATATTCTAGGGACAGAGGAGGATACCATATACAGGGACCTGGAGAATGAAGCGGAACGAAAAATGCTCATACGGGCGCTGGGAAAGCTGTCCAGCCGTGAGATGCTGATCGTCCGGATGCGCTTTGGTCTGGATGATCCTGAAGGAAAAGAAAAGACCCAGAAAGAAGTGGCTGATATCCTTGGGATTTCACAGTCTTATATCTCACGTCTGGAAAAGAAGATCATGCAGAGGCTGAAGCGGGAAATGATACGGTACGAACAGTGATCCTGCCTGAAAATGATCCGCTTCCTTAGAAAAAACGGGTGTAAGAACTGTCCGAAGATGGTACAATAAAAGAAAAGCGAAAGCAGGGGTGACAGACTTATGAAACTTACATTTATCGGTGCAGCCCATGAAGTTACGGGAAGCTGTCATTTTCTACAGACAGCGGGGAAAAATATCCTTGTGGATTATGGAATGGAACAGGGACCGGATCTGTATGAGAATCCGGGCCTTCCAATCCCGGCAGGGGACGTGGATTATGTATTCCTGACACATGCCCACATCGATCACTCAGGAATGCTTCCCAGGCTTGTAAAGGAAGGGTTTAAGGGACAGATCTTTACCACATTTGCAACAGCAGATCTGTGCAATATCATGCTCCGTGACAGTGCCCATATCCAGGAATTTGAGGCGGAATGGAGAAATAGAAAAGGAAAAAGGGCAGGTAAGCCGGAATATGAGCCAATCTATGTGATGCAGGATGCTCTTGACGCGATTGAACAGATTGTTCCCTGCCAGTACGGTGAGCGGATCCGGATCTGTGAAGGTGTGGAGATCCGTTTTACTGATGTGGGGCATCTGCTCGGGTCGGCCAGCATAGAAGTGTGGGCGACTGAAGATAATGTGACGAAAAAGATTGTATTTTCCGGAGATGTGGGGAATACAGATCAGCCGATCATTAAAGATCCCACATATACAGCTGCGGCCGATTATGTGGTCGTAGAATCCACCTATGGCAATCGGGTTCATTCTCAGGAAAAACCTGATTTTATCGGAGAATTTACAAAGATCCTTAAGGAGACCTTCGACAGGGGCGGGAATGTGGTGATCCCCTCCTTCGCAGTGGGCAGGACCCAGGAAGTTCTTTACTTTATCCGTGAGATTAAAGAAAAGAACCTAATAAAAGAATATCCGGATTTTGATGTGTATCTGGACAGTCCGCTTGCTATTGAAGCGACGAAGGTGTTTACGATGAATATGCGAGACTGCTTTGATGAGGAAGCGATGGCGCTGGTGAAATCGGGGGTGAATCCACTTGTTTTTCCGGGGCTGCATACATCTACTACCAGTGACGACTCGAAAATGATCAATTTTATTGAAAAACCCAAGGTCATTATTTCAGCTTCTGGTATGTGTGATGCGGGAAGGATTCGTCATCATCTGAAACATAATTTGTGGAGACCGGAGTGTACAATCCTGTTCGTGGGGTATCAGGCAGCAGGAACACTGGGAAGAAGACTTCTTGAAGGGGAGAAGGATATCAAGCTGTTCGGAGAGCCTATAGAAGTCCATGCACGGATAGAAAGTCTCCATGGCGTCAGTGGACATGCGGATATGAACGGGCTGCTCAAGTGGATCAGCGAGTTCCGTACACCTATAGAGAGGGTGTTCGTAGTACATGGCGAGGATACAGTCACAGAGGAATTTGCAGGAACGATAGAGGAGAAATTCGGATATCGGACATGGGCGCCTTATCCCTGCTGCGAGGTTGATCTGCTGGCAAATGAGATTGTCAATGAAGGGGTCAGGATCCCTGTTAAAGCAAAGAAGGCGGCGCAGAGAAAGGCGGACACAGCTTTCGACCGCCTTGTTGCTGCAGGGAAAAGACTGCTTGATATCATTTACAGAAATGAGGGACTGTCTAATAAAGACAAAGCAAAATTCGAGAGTCAGATCAATAATCTGGCTGACAAATGGGAGGAATAGAAGAATCTGTGCGGGTGAACCGGTAAAGGAAACCGTACAGTCCAAGGCGTCTGT
>DXCZ01000006.1 GCA_019115765.1 Candidatus Mediterraneibacter stercoripullorum
GCTATGCCCTTTTTTCTATCCACCAGATTTTTTGTCTCTGATCTCCATAATTTTTCTCCTTCTGGAATCGAATATGTGTCGATTCTTCTCACTGGTTACTCTTATTCTATTAAGTTTCCGAGACTACACATAACGTAACATGGTTATGCAAAGTTGGCAACCGACGTTTCGTTTACCTGGAAAATTTGAAAATGTATGCAATGTAAAGGGTATGTTCAGTAAAGTTAAATCTATATTGGAAAGGTTGATATTTTTTCTCAGTAGAATATCATGGAATATGAATTCGTTTACTAGAGGCTCTTAACAGGAGAAAGAGCAGGGAGAAGAAAAATGATAAAGCGAAGATATATTCTGACAATTACGGAACTGGCAAAACTGAAAAATATTACAAGTGAAACTCTCAGGTATTACGACCGGATCGGCCTTCTGAAACCGGACCACATATCTGAAAGCGGTCACCGCTATTATTCGATACGTCAGTATGAACGGCTTGGAACGATCCTGGAACTGAAAGAGATCGGCATGTCGCTTAAGGAAATAGAAGAGTATTTTGACAACAGGAATCTACACAAATCATTTGCTATGCTGAAAGAATTTCAGGAGAAGTTTGAAGCAGATCTTCAGGAGAAGATACAGCTCAATGAAGTTCTGAAACACAAGCTGCAATTTCTGCAGAGTCTGTCAGAACTTCCGGAAATGAATGTTGTGTTTGAGAAAGACTATCCAATCCGTCATATGATCACATTTGGAAAAGAATCAGGTGATCGGGAAGAGCATGCGATGGCATTTACACGTCTCGAAAATTACATAAATGAAAAAATTCCGATTATTGCAAGTGACAGAGTGGGAGTTCTGGCGGATGAAAGGCTGCTTTTGCCGGGAGATGATCTGATCCCGGCTGTTCCGATGCTGCTTGTTGCGCCGAAGAATGCAGAGGAGCCTTATCTGCAGAAGATTGCTGCGGGAAAATATGTGTGCATGTATTACAGAAATGGGATTCTTGAAAAGTATGACTCATCTTTTGAAATCATAAAGGGTTATATCAGGGATAAGGGATATCATATCAATGGAAGAATCCTCCAGATTTATAAAATAGATGTAACACTTACCAGTGATCCTGCAGAGACCGTATTGGAGATCCAGATACCGGTCGAGTGATAATTAACGCGCATTTTACATAGCTTTTGCTCATTTTGCATTGAAGTTTTTGTTACACAAAGTTTTAAGGTTAAGAAGGAACGAAAACAAAGCAACAAAGAAGAAACAAAAATAATGTAAAAGCAAAATGAGGAGGCTGTTTTTATGAAAACAAAATATGCAAAATTGACCGCAGCGCTGCTTGCAGCTGCAATGCTGACAGGATGTTCAGGGGGAAATGAGACAAACCCGAACGAAAATCTTGACCTTAACAGTATGAGTGTAGAAGAGATTACTGCCAAGGCGCAGGAAGAAGGAGAAGTGAATTCCGCGGGAATGCCGGATGAATGGGCAAACTGGAAAGATACATGGGATGATATCCAGCAGAAATACGGACTGGAGCATATTGATACAGATCTTTCGTCGGCAGAAGAACTTTCACTGTTTGAAACAGAGAAAGATGACGCGACAAAAGATATCGGCGATGTGGGGGAGACTTATGCGGCAATAGCGGAAGAGCAGGGGCTGACTCTGAAATACAAGACAAGCTACTGGGATGAAATACCGGACTGGGCAAAGGATGATGACGGAGACTGGATCATCGCATATTACGGAACCATGGCGCTGCTGACCAATACAAGACTGGTAGAAGACGCTCCGACGTCCTTCCAGGATATCCTTGAAGGAGATTATGTAGTATCCATCGGCGATGTTGCAAGGTCAACGAGGGCTCAGTATGCAGTCCTGGCTGCTGCGTATGCGATGGGAGGCGACGAGTCGAATATCCAGCCGGGACTGGATTTTTTCAGACAGCTGGCAGAGCAGGGAAGGCTTGATAAGGGAGAATTCAACTTGAGCCGCCTGGAAAAGGGAGAGATAGGAGTAGCGATCATCTGGGACTTCGTCGGAATCGGCTATAGAGAACAGATCATCGAGAATAATCCGAATGCGGAATTCTACATCTGTATTCCGGAGGAAGGTTCTGTTCAGAGCGGATATTCTACGATCATAAATACTTACACAAAGAGACCGTATGCAGCTGCATTGACGAGAGAGTATATTCTGAGCGATGAAGGCCAGCTCAATCTGGCGGAAGGATATGCGAGAACTGTGCGGGATGTAGAACTGCCGGAAGAGCTTCAGGCTAAGATGATTCCGGATGAACAGTACCAAAATGTACATATGGTGGAGGATCAGGAAGCCTGGTCAGAGACTGTACAGCAGCTTCCGGTACTCTGGAATGAACAGGTTATGGCTTATGCTCAATAGAAATGATCCAGAGGATGAGACCAGAAAGGAAGGATGCAGATTATGAAATACGGTGCTGTAAATTCATTGAAATCTCCAAGATTCGCAGGGGTCAAAACCTTTATGAGGATGCAGCAGGTCAGAACAGTGGAAGATATTGACTTTGCAGTAGTCGGGATTCCTTTTGATACATGCGCGACATATCGGGCCGGAGCCAGATTCGGCCCGGCATCAGTCCGCGAGATGTCCTGCCTGGCGGCCAAGCCATATCATCCGATACTGGATGTAGATATATTCGAAGAGTGTTCAGGAGTGGATTATGGAGATCTGGATTCCATTCCAGGCTATGTCAAAGAATCGTTTGATCTGATTCAGGAAGAAATGCAGAAACTGTTTGCAGGAGGCGTGATTCCCGTTGCCATTGGCGGAGATCATAGTGTGACGCTGCCGGAACTGCGGGCATGCTGCTCAGTCCATGGTCCGGTCGCTCTCGTTCATTTTGATGCACACTATGATACGATTGCAGAATATTTCGGAAAACCATACAGCCATGGAACACCATTTTATCATGCGGCGAAAGAATGTCTTGTAGATACATCCTGTTCTATTCAGATAGGGATCCGGGAAGGGTTATATGGAGCAGAAGATAAAAATAATTCCGCAAGGCTTGGCTATGAATCTCTGACAGCTGATACGATGCACAGGATGGATCTGGATGCCGTTGTGGAAAAGATACGCCAGCGTACAAAAGGACGTAAAGTCTTTCTGACATTTGATATCGATTTCCTTGATCCCGCATTTGCTCCGGGCACCGGCACTCCTGTTCCTGGGGGATTTTCCACCTGGGAGGCGCTGGAAATAATACGCGGTCTGAAAGAACTGGATATTGTAGGATATGATCTGGTGGAGGTTGCGCCGGCGTTTGATGGAAGCGGAATCACCTCGATAGCAGCCGCGGGAATCATACAGGAATTTCTCTCGCAGATTGCCTGGAGGAAGAAATCACGGAAATTGTAACAGTTCAGCCCGCGCCATTCGGAAAACCGCACTGACGTGCTTATTGCGGCTACGCTGCTGTTTTCCTCATATACGGGCGCTCAGCTCATGGAACTGCCCGCTCGAAAAATCATGCAAGCATGATTTTCTCTCCCGTACAGCCCCATGGCTGAACTGTTACCAGAAATTATTGAAATAAATATCTTCTATGGTATTTGCCGGTTAATTTTGATATAATTGCGTTGAATATTGCAGAAAATAATTAGAGGAAATAAATATATTTCGTTCGTTACGAAAAAATGATGCAAAAGCCCTTTGACATACCAAAACAGCTGTATGTCAGGGGTTTTTGATTGCGCTTTGCCGGATCTTCGGGCTAGAATGCGCTCAGGAGGAAGATTGAGATGGAAATAGGCAGACAGATCAGAAAACACAGACTCGAGTTACATTTATCCCAGGAAGAACTGGCGGAAAAAGTATATGTCACACGGCAGACCGTGTCGAACTGGGAGAATGATAAAAGTTATCCGGATATAAACAGTCTGGTGCTGCTTAGTACCGTTTTCAATATTTCTCTGGACATTCTGGTGAAAGGAGATTTAAAAGAAATGGAAGAAAAGATCAAATCAGAAGACGTTACAAGGATGAAAAGGGAAAGCGGGATATTTGCTGTGCTACTTATTGCATGTGTTGTATTGTTTGCGCCGCTTTATTTCCTTTTTGGAATCCCGGGGATTGCTGCAGAGATTCTGCTGTATGCTGCCGCGGTTTATTATTCGATTCGGCTGGAGAAGCAAAAGAAGAAATATGATGTTCAGACTTACAGGGAGATACAGGCTTTTATGGATGGGAAACGGCTTGATGAGATTGAGAAAGCCCGTGAGGGAGGAAAAAGGCCTTACCAAACCGTTTTTTATGTGATCGGAAGTTCTGCGATTGCATTTCTGGCTGTTTATGGTATCTGTAAGCTTATGGATTATATAGGGTTGATATAGTTTTGTGAGGGGAGCAGGAAGGCTCCCCCTTTTGTTTTAGGGGATATACAGGGCTTAAAAGTCAGAATATTTAGAAAATAGCTATAGTATAAAAAAATAATAAGATATTATTGACAAAAATATGATAAGAGACTATAATTAAGAAAACGTTTACAAAAGAAAATATCAAAAATATATAGGATTTATTCGAAAATAGTGAGTTTTATTGAAGAATATTAAGATTTTTTGAAATAAACGTTTTCAAACCTGAACGATTTATGTGAAAAGGATAAGAGAGGGTGCGGGCATTATGACGCAGAAAAGAGTAAGTATTAAAGATGTTGCAAAAAAAGCGGAGGTATCGATAGCTACGGTATCCAGAGTGGTGAACAAAACGGATCATGTTACTCCACAGATCTATGAGAGAGTGATGGATGCAATTAATGAACTTGGATATTCGCCCAATACTGCCGCGCGTTCTCTTGTGAAGCAGCGGACCAATGCAATCGGCATTGTGGTAAACAACCTGCATGATCCCTTTTTTCACGATTTGATTAAAGGATTCGAGATGGCGGCGCAGCAGACCAGTTATTCTGTCGTGTTCTGCAGCGCTCTTGGCGGAGATATCAAGAGTA
Source organism: Candidatus Mediterraneibacter stercoripullorum (assembly GCA_019115765.1). Lineage (GTDB taxonomy): Bacteria > Bacillota > Clostridia > Lachnospirales > Lachnospiraceae > Mediterraneibacter > Mediterraneibacter stercoripullorum. The sequence goes on from DXCZ01000006.1 coordinate 4,991, forward strand.
AAGAAGCATATGTAAAATATCTTTCGAACGGGGTAGTAGATGCAGTAATCCTGTACGGCTCATATTTCAGTGATGAAAGTGTTGTCAAATATCTGCAGGAAAACAGGAAGATTGAATATGTCATGATCGAGAATGATGTTCCTGATCTGTCATGCAATAAGTTACTGATCAACAATTATGGCGGCGCGAAAAACGCGGTGAAGTTCCTGATCGGCAAAGGCCATACCAGGATCGCACATATCTGTGGCAATCCGAATAAAAAGGTAACTATAGAACGGTTCAACGGATACATAGCAGCAATGCAGGAAGCACACCTGGAGGTGATGGACGGATTTATCCAGTACTCCTCCACAGACTATAAAAGCGGATATGACCGGATGAATGCACTTCTGGATCTGCCGGAGCCGCCGACCGCAGTATTCTGTTCGGATGATGCAATCGCAAGTTATGCTGTCAGGGCTGCACTAGCACGGGGACTCAGAGTGCCGGAGGATGTGTCGGTTATGGGATTTGATAATCAGACGATCCTTCCGGACCGATACAGAGGGCCGGAGATCACATCTGTAGAGCAGCCTTTGTATACCATCGGGATGGACAGCATACGACTGGTAAGTGAAAGGCTTAAAGCAGGACAGACGGAGGAGCCGGTTGTAAGGACGTATGAGACAAAAATAGTCGAAAAAGAAACGGTGTGTGAATATAGAAAAAAATGAAGTCTGTATCAGGCAGAAAGGACAGAAGCGATGTTAAAAGACTACAATCAGCTGTTAAAAGGGAAACGGGCGTTTATTACAACAGGAGCCAGGGGAATCGGCAGAGAGATTGCTTTACTGTTTGCAGAGCAGGGGGCCAGAGTTGCCGTTGGAGGGAAGAACATACCGTGCCTGGAGAAAACAATGGAAGAGATTCAAAAGATATCCCCCGAGAGCCGGGGCTATATTCTGGATCTGGGAGAGAAAGAAGAAGTGCTCCGCACAGGAGAGCAGATTCTCGCTGACTTCGGTGGGATTGATATTCTTGTAAATACAGTTGGAATCAACAAGCATATGAGAGTGGATGAATGCGACGAGGAACTTCTGGAGAAAACAATATCTGTAAATTATAAAAGCGGAATACGGTTTGCACGGATATTTGTACCCGGTATGAGACAGAGAAAGCAGGGAAATATCATTAATATCTCTTCGATCCACAGTATACAGACGATGCCCGGTTTCGGTATCTATGCAGGAACGAAAGGGGCTGTCAATGCAACGGCACGGGCTATGGCGCTGGACTATGCGGACGATGGGATCCGGGTGAATACGATATGCCCCGGGCTTATCATGAGTGACAATATGGAGGATGAGATAAGGACTTATCCGGAAGGGGAAGAGAGAGATAAGTTTATGGATCTGCTGTATCATATGCAGCCGCTGAAACCCGGAACGATGGAGGATGTGGCAGACGCAGCACTTTATCTTGCCAGCAGTATGTCTTCTTACATGACAGGGCAGGTGCTGATGCTGGACGGAGGAGCCAGTATTAAGGCACACGGATAGATAAGCAGGGATTTAAGGGAGGTGAGTGGACATGAGTTTTTATGAGAGAAACGGGATTATTCCATATATTAACGCCCATGATACGTATACCGTCTATGGGGGCAGCCGCATGGCGGATAATACTTTGCAGGCGATGAGAGAAGCGGCAGAAAGCTTTGTAGACATCAGACAGATGCAGGTGGTCCTTGGAGAAAAGGCTGCCCGTATGACTCACAATGAAGCGGCATTCTTTACAAATGGAGCTGCCGGGGCGCTGCTGCTGTGCGCATGTGTATGTATGGCAGAGGACAGCGAATATCTGTACAGGAGACTGCCGGAGACTCCGGGGCAGAAGAAAGAGATCATTCTGATGCGCCCGCAGAGAAATGCATACGACACGGCTGTCCGTGTAAGTGGAGCTCAGATCATTGAGATCGGGGACGCAGACGAGACTCTTGAGTCAGAACTGGAAGGCAGGATCAGTGAACAGACAGCGGCTGTGTTCTACTTTGCTTCCTCATTATACCGGAGAGGCTCGCTGTCTTTGGAGCAGACAATTGAAATTGCGGGAAAACATGGAGTACCGGTTGTTGTTGATGCGGCGGCGCAGCTTCCTCCCAGAGAAAATCTCTGGAGATTTACAGAGGCAGGAGCTGATATGGTTATCTTCAGCGGGGGCAAGACGCTCTGCGGTCCCCAGGACAGCGGGATAATCGTTGGAAAGAAGAAATGGATCGACAGATGTATCCGATTCGGAGCTCCGGAACATGGCGTCTGCCGTGTATCGAAAACATCCCGTGAAGCAATGGCAGGACTGTATACGGCGCTGGAGAATTATATGGCGGCGGACGAAAGAGAAGAGGATGAAAAGAGACGGAAAATCATTGCTTTGATAGAAGGCAGGATCTGTGGATGTTCCGATATAATGGACATGGAAATTGTTGAGAGAGGACCTGTCGGACAGACATATTCCCGCCTGTTCTGTTATATCAGAAAGGAGAAAAGGGCGGAAGAGATTGTACGCAAGATGAGAGAACGGCGTATTTATATTGGGTATGAAGAAGAGAAGAACGCAATTTACATCAGCCCGCTGAATCTGACAGAAGAAGAGGCGTTAGTGGTGGCAGAGGCGTTGGCTGATATATCCGATGGAAATTAAATCCAGCCATTTTAGTCGGTGAAAGGTATCCACATATTTTTTTACGATTCAAAGTAAACGTTTACAGGGTGAGAAAATGAACGATATATTCTATAGCAGATACGGGGAAGAGATTGAGAAAACCGGGAAATCGATGGAGAAACAGCTCCTGGAGGATATCGTTCCATTCTGGGAGAAAAGAGCAGGCGACTGGGAAAACGGGGGATATTTTAACTGCTTTGACCGGACCGGCAGCCAATATAGTAACAAAAAACCGGGCTGGTTTGTGGGCAGGAATATGTATACTTTTTCAGCTTTGTACAGAAAGATCAGCCGGAACCAGCGATGGCTAGACCTTGCGGAGCTTGGAAGAAAGTACATGGAAACCGGATTTTACGCAGGAAACGGGCGTTTCCAGCATATGCTCTCCGGAGATGGACAGGTAATTGAGGGGACGACTTCTATATTTACCGATCATTTTGCTGTAAAGGGACTTTATGAATATATAAAGGCCTGCGGTAAGACCAATAAACAAGATATTTCGTTTGCAGAATATCTGACAGATACTCTGCTGAAAAATGTAAAGGATGAGGCAATACTCCGCACGGAGGGAATTCCCGATGGAATGCAGAAACATGCGGTGAACTTTATGACATTGATCGTACTTCTGGAGGGAAGAGAACTTTTTGGCGATTACTATGACAGGCAGCTGAAAGAATGTATCCGCAAATCATTGTATGAGTTCACAGATGACGGGAAAAAGGCTCCGCTTGAGTATGTGGGGACAGATGGAAAGCCTGTTTATCAGAAGGAAGGCCGTCTGATCGATGCGGGGCATACAATGGAGTCACTCTGGTTTTCAATGTATGCCGGAGAAGTCCTTGGGACGGATGAGTATCGTATCCGTGCCGGGGAGATCCTGGACTGGGTAATTGACAGATGCTATGACGAAGAAAATGAAGGATTCATCCAGACGGCTGATGTTGACGGGGGGAAGCCCGAAGAGGAATTCTGCATTGTAGATTACAGCGGTTTCCCTGCAGCATGGGACAGCAAGATCTGGTGGGTACAGGCAGAAGGACTGAACGCCTTGTTTATGAGTGCAGTTTTTAACGAGGACGAGAGACATTTCCAATATTTCAAAAGGCTTTATGAATACACTGAGCGATATTTCCGGGATCCGCAATACGGTGAATGGTATGCAATTTTAGACCGGAAAGGAAATATTATATGCGACAAGAAGGGATTTGAACTTAAGGGGCCCTATCATATTCCCAGATGTCTGATGGAAATATCGCTTCTCGCGGGAAAATATACGGACAGACGGAAAACATCAGGAGGTGAAGAGTAAAAAAGAAAAGGTCAATGCGGATGAGAACAATCCACTGTGGAACAATATGTATCTAAATGAAAAATGGCAGGAGGAAAAATAATGAAAAACGGAAAGGTGAAAAAGATTTTTGCTGTAGCATTGAGTGCTTCACTGCTTGCTTCTCTGACAGTCGGATGCAGCCAGGGAGGAGAGAGCAACGATGGCGGTAACGGAGATGAAGTGACGATTGAATGGTGGACGCCAAACTGGGATGAAGCAGAAAGCCGGGAAATGGCAGAGGAATTTGAGAAGGACAATCCGGGAATCCATGTGGAGATCGTGATTACGGACTGGGATACCTACAAGAGTAAAATCACGACAGCCATCAGCACGGACAATGCACCGGAACTGTGTACGGTTCTGCTGACAGATGTAGCGCCGTTTGCCAAGAAAGGACTGCTGGAGCCTCTGGACGAACTGGGGGCTGAGGCCGGAGTGAATTTTGACGATATTCTGGAACCTGCACTGGATATCACGACGGTTGACGATACTGTATATGGAATTCCGTTCCGGTATGACGGATCTGGTATTTATTATAATGTAGATATGCTTAAAGAAGCGGGATATGATTCCTTCCCGGAGACATGGGATGAAATGGTTGAGATGGCGAAAGCACTGTCTACGGACGGAAAATATGCTTTTGCATGGCCGCTTGGTAATCAGGCAAATGCGGCGACCCGCTTTGTCCAGCAGATTTATACACATGGAGGAGACGTGCTGAACGAGGATGAGACGGAGTGCCTGCTTGACAGTGACGAGGCCAAGGCAGCTCTGCAGAATATCGTTGATTCTATTTCACAAGGATACGCATCACCGAGCAGCGCTGAATATGACAACACAACTATGAGAGAAGCGTTTGGGCAGGAACAGCTTGCGTTTATGCTTACAGGTCCATTTGATGTGGAAACACTGAAAACAGATTATCCGGATCTTAATTTTGCAACGACTGTAATCCCCGGCGATGGCGGCATGGGTGTGACTACAGCAAACGGATGGGGTGTGATATTGTCTGCAAACAGTGATCATAAAGAGGAAGCTGCGAAGTTTATGGCATATATCACAAATCCGGAAAACCAGGCAAGACTGACAGACTCATTCCCGGCAAGCAAAACAGCCATGGAATATGAGCAGTTTGCGACAGAAGAGCTACAGCCATTTATGGATCAGCTGGATAATTCCAGGCCGGAGCCTGCTTATGAGAGATGGGCTGAGATGGAGCCGATCATTTATCAGTATATGCAGAATGCAATTGCGGGAACAATGACGGTAGATGAAGCATGCAAGGCAATGGCAACAGATATAAATGCGCTGCTGGGCAATTAATATCATCTCAATGATATAAGATTTCTTTATGCGGCCGGACAGCGGCGGAGGTAGGAGCATGAACAGATTACGTTTGACAAAAGATGAAAAGAAAGCAATACCGTTTATCCTTCCGGGACTCATTGTGACGGCGCTGCTCATTGTATATCCTCTATACTATATTATCTCAATGAGCTTCAGCGAAAATGCGATCAACCGGAGCGGATTCGCAGGACTGGATAACTACTTCAGCCTGTTCAGAAACCCGATGTTCGGTTCCGCAATCGAGAATACACTGGTCTGGACACTGGGCACTGTGATACCGGCTTTCCTGATTGGATTCATTCTTGCCCTTCTGATCCAGAAAAAGGGACTGAAGATGAAAGGGGTATTCCGGAGCCTGATCTTTGTAGCCTGGATTATCCCGGGAGTGGTGAAAGCTACTGCATGGAAATGGCTTTTTACAACAAACGGAGGTATGGTCAACCATATCCTGCTGAGCCTGGGGATCATAGATACGGAGATCCCCTGGCTGACCAGTCCCCAATATGCAATGCTGTCGGTTATCATCGTGCAGGTATGGGCCTGTGCTCCATATGTCATGCTGATGATGACTGCAGGGCTGCAGCAGCTTCCGGGCGATCTGTATGAAAGCGCGGAACTTGATGGGGCCGGATGGTTTAAAAAACTGCGTTATATCACGATACCGCTCCTGAAGGACGTAAGCTTTATCTGTATTCTGATGCTTCTTGTCTGGGCGATCAATGAATTCTCACTGATCTTCATCATGACATCCGGCGGACAGAATACGACGACGCTTTCTCTGCTTGTATACAATCAGTTTGAGGTGCTGAATATTAATTCCGCGTCTGCAAGTGCAGTGATGCAGCTGATTATTACGATGATATTTGCAGTACTTTATGTGAAATTTGTGATAAAGGAGGATGAATGATGGGCAGCAGAAATAAGAAAAAGAAACTGGACAAGGTATGGACGGCTGCTGTTTATCTTATTCTTGTTCTGGCAGCAATTGTGACACTGCTGCCGCTGGCATGGGTGATCAGTACATCATTAAAGCCGGGAAATGAGATCTTTGCCAATCCCCCTTACTGGATTCCCAAGGTGCCTACACTGGGAAATTATATCTCAGTTCTGACAGAAAGTTCCATACCGAGAGCATTTTTAAACAGTATGATCGTAGGCGGAATATCAACATTTCTGGCACTGCTGCTGGGAGGAAGCGCAGGATATGCGTTCTCAAGATTCCGCTTTCGGGGCAGAAAAGGACTTTCCCTTTTTATGCTGATCAGCCAGATGCTTCCCCTGACAGTACTTATGATACCGATGTACTATATGGAGAATGCGGTGGGATTGATCGATACAAAGCTTGGCCTGGCAATCGCACATCTTGCGATCAGTATGCCGCTTGTTACATGGATGTCCAAGGGGTATTTTAACGGAATCCCAAAAGAAATCGAGGAAGCTGCCGTAATGGACGGATGCAGCACGCTGCAGATGCTGGCAAAGATTGTGATTCCTCTTCTGAAACCGGCTCTTGCAGCGACAGGAATTTACGCATTTATTTCATCATGGAACGAATTTGCCATTGCCAATGTACTCACAAGAAGTGAGGCCAGCAGAACCGTGCCCCTGGCGTTAAATGAGTTTTCATCCTTCTATCGTGTAGACTGGGGAGATACGATGGCTGCGGCAACGATCATAACCATCCCCATCATCATTGTATTTATGCTTGTGCAGAAGCAGTTCGTGGAAGGACTGGCAAGCGGGGCTGTAAAAGGCTAAAAGCAGATAAGAGAATTTACGGGACGATTCCAATATGCAGATCCCGGAAAAATAGAAAACGGAGGAAAGAAACATGAGTGAAACAGGAAAGAGACTTGAAAAACTTGGAATAACACTTCCGGTCAGAGACAGGAAAGGACAGGGGGTAGTGGATGCATGCATAAAAGGAGATCTGCTGTTCCTGTCAGCACATTTCCCGACAGATGAGGAAGGCAAGCCGGTATATCATGGAAAAGTGGGAAAAGATATGGACAAAGATACAGCATACGAGGCGGCAAGATTATGCGGTCTGAATATGATCGCTACGATCAAAGATTATATCGGTGAACTGGATCGGGTAGATTATTTTGTAAAAGTTCTGGGACTTGTGAACAGTGCTGCAGATTTCAGTGAGCAGCCCTACGTTATCAATGGCTTTTCGGATCTGATGACAGAAGTGTTCGGAAGACGGGGACAGCATGCACGTTCTGCTATGGGAGCCTATGCGCTGTGGGAGAATGTTCCGGTGACTGTAGAAGCGATTGTTAAGATTCGAAACTGATGGAGGAATGGCATATGGACAGCATCAACAGGATTATCAGGGATGGCCTGGAAACAGAGCCAGTATATAAAAAGAAACGCGGTATTGTATTGCTGCGCCAGACAGATGATCTGATTTTTGTGTCCGGCCATGGACCGGAGGATCAGATTACAGGGGTGCCGCTTTATAAGGGAAGGATCGGTGAAGACCTGACTCTGGAAGAGGGATATGCGGCTGCCAGGGAATGTGCCATTATCATTCTCGGAGCGCTGAAGGATACCCTCGGAAGCTTAGACCGGGTTAAGCGGATTGTCAAGGCATTTGGACTGGTGAACTGCGGGGAAGGATTCACAGACGTTGAAAAGGTATTTGACGGATTCTCGGATACGATTGCAGATGTACTGGAGGAACGGGGATACCATACAAGAACAGTAATGGGAACGAGAAATCTTCCAAACCAGAATATTCCGGTTGAGATTGAAGTGATCGTGGAGGTGGAAACAGTATAGGGATATGGAATCTGCAGCTGGCAAGTATTACATTGCATCCGGATATGGAAGCCGGGAGGGCGTACCGGACATGCTTGTCTTCCGGGAGTGTGAGAATGGAAAAATGAAGGCAGAACAACGGATCTACTGCGGCGGTGGTCCCTCTTATCTTGCTGCAGCAGGATCTGCCGGTAAAGGTGCGGCAGAGCTCTATGTATCTCTGGAGTATTCCTCCGAAGTGGCGGGCTTTCTGTGGAGCCCGTCTGACCGAAAAGTTCAGATGAAAAGCAGGATCCGCATATGCGGACAGGGATTATGTCATCTGTCGGTGGCAGAGCAGGGAAGCCTGATATATGGGAGCTGTTATGGGAGCGGGGATTTCTTTGCTCTGGATACAGAACAGCAGAAAGTGATCTGGAAACAGAAAATACAGGATATGGACTCCGGCAAAAGAGCAGAAGGAGAACCCCATGCCCACTGTATCAGCCTGATGGATGATCAGGCCGTATTCCTGACAGATCTCGGACTGTCTGACGTGAGAGGTCTGTGTTTGAAGAACGGTATACCGGGGGAAGAACTGTGCCGGCTCGAAGTGAAAGCAGAAGAAGGACCGCGGCAGTTCCTTCCTTTTCAATCAGGATCCCGGGCTGTGGTCATCAACGAGAAGGGCAACACCTTTTCCGTGTGGAGCATCAGCAGAGAGGGCAGCAGATGGATCCCTGAGAGACTGTATACGAGAAAGACCACGGGAAAATCAGGAGAGAACTGGCCGGGCGGTGCGCAGGTCTGGAAGGAGCGGATTCTGTTTGCCGCTAACAGAGGAGCGGATACGATTGCAGCATTTGACCTGGAAGACAGCGGCAGGATGATCGGGGAATGGGATGCAGGAGGCGTCTATCCCAGACATATTCTGGTGACAGAGGAGGGACTTCTGTTTGCGGCGTGCCAGAAAAGCGGAGAGATTGTTTCCATGAGATGGAATGGAAGCGGCCTCTGTATCTGTGGCCGTCTGGCTCTTCCGGGAGCAGCATGTATTATGGGACTGGCATGACGGCAGGAAAGGAAAGAGACTATATGAAAAACTATATTATAACCAACGGCCTGGTATATGATCCGCAGACAGGGATTCTGGAGAAGCGGGATCTGGCTGTTGCAGAAGGAAAAATAGTGGATGCAGCTGAAATAGCGAATCAACCTGGAACAGCAGTCTTTGACGTGGATGGGGCAGTTGTATCTCCCGGCCTGATCGATATGCACTGCCATATTTATCCAATGTGCGGTGTGGCAGATAAAAGCATGACGCTGCCGACGATCGACGGCGAAGCCCATATGTTCCGCAATGGTGTTACGACTGCGGTTGATGCAGGAACCTGTGGGTGCAGAGATTTCTTTGACTTCAAAGAAAGATTCATTGACCGGGCGAAGCTGAGGATCCTTGCGTTCGTCAATATTGCCTATGGGGGAATGGCATCGCTTCCCACGGAACTGGAACCGGAGAACTTCTTCCCGGAGACAGCGGCGGCGATTGCAAGAGAAGTTCCAGAGGTTGTGGGGATCAAGACAGCTCATTATCATGTGGGAAAACCATTTGACGAAGCGCATCCGGCATGGGCGTCTGTTGACGCGGCTGTTCAGGCGGGAGAACTGGCCGGAAAGCCGGTGATGGCGGATGTGCAGCCCTATCTTCCGGGCAGGAGTTATGAAGATCTGATTCTGGAAAGACTCAGACCGGGGGACATACATACGCATGTGTATGCACAGCAGTTTCCGGTACTGGATCAATTCAGAAATGTGCAGTCGTTCATGCATCAGGCAAGAAATAGAGGCGTTCTGTTCGACCTGGGACATGGTGCAGGGAGCTTCTGGTTCCGCAATGCGGTACCGGCATATGAGCAGGGATTTTATCCGGATACGTTGTCAACAGACCTCTATCTGGATAATATCGATGGCCCGGTGTTCGGCCTTCTGAATGTAATGTCAAAATATCTGAATATCGGAATGCCTCTGGAGGAAATCCTGTACCGGACGACAAGGCGCCCGGCGGAAATACTTGGGCGGGCAGAGCTGGCTTCTGTCAGCGTGGGAAGTCCGGCAGACCTTGCGGTGCTGCAGCTCAGAGAAGGAAAATTCGGCTTTGCGGACAGCGGAAACGCGCGGATGGATGGAAACAGGATGCTGGAGTGCATTCTGACAATACGGGACGGCGAACTGGTCTATAATCCCATGGCCTATGGCATGGCGGACTGGAAAGAAGCGCCGGAAAGCTACTGGAAAGCTCCCGGAGTCATAGAATTATAAAATCTGAATTGCCCAAGGGCAGGAGGAAAAGAATGTGATTATCAATACAAAGGAACAGATTGTAGAACTGACAAAAGAATGGAAAGGAGAACGGTTTGCAGACGGGCGGCCGCGGGTCCCGGACAGTTATCTTGAGAAGCTCAGAACAATGACATTGGAAGAAATATGGCTTCCTTTGTATGTAAAGGGATATCATTTTCAATATGAAGGAAGAATGAAGTGCCTTCATGGCGGCAAAAAACTTGTGGGAAGGGCGGTTACATGTACGTTTATGCCTACACGCCCGGATCTCTCGAATGTAGTGAAGAAGCAGGGAGAAGAGAAAGGCTGGCAGGGCTTTTTCAATCAGTGGGTAGTGGACCATCTGGAAACCGGGGATGTCGTTGTGGCCGATATGTTTGACAAGATTCTGAACGGTACATTTGTGGGAGGTAATCTCACAACAGCGATCCATGTAAAAACAGAAACCGGAGGAGCCGTTATATGGGGCGGGGTCCGGGATGTGGAACAGATGAAAAAGATTGATACCCAGGTGTTTTACAGAGGAATCAATCCCACGCCGATACGGGAATGTGTGATTACAGATCTGAATGGGGCGTGCCATATCGGTGAAGCAGTATGTCTGCCGGGGGATGTGGTTATGGGGACAGAAAGCGGAGTATTGTTTATACCAAGCCATCTGACAGAGGAACTGATCAACTGCGCTGAGAAAACCCATGCGAAAGATATCTTTGGATTTGCCATGCTGGAGCAGGGCGTGTATACAACAGCTGAAATAGACAATTCCGTATGGAGTATCGATATGATGGACCGGCTTGTAGATTTTATAGAAACAGATCCCAGATGTGAAAAATACAGGGGACTGGACTGGAGTCTGGAGATCGGTGCGGCGCACGGGGATCCGGACTGCCTGGAAGAAGTACTTAAGACATGCCTGACATAAGAAAAAAGTGAATTACAGCCATGTTTCATGATGATGCAATAAGTTATGAAACAAAAGCTTGAATCCAGCAGGGAAATCTGATAGTATAAGTATGTATTAAAAATGTCTGCGGCAGCAGGTGCAAATCAGAGACAATAAATGGGAAGTCCAGAGACGGACAACATGTTTATTGTCTCTTTTTCTGTTCAGGAGGTAGATAATATGAAAAAAACAATAAATATCCAGTTTAAAAATTATGATATGATAGAAAAATTTTCAAAAGATATATCGGATTTGAAAGGAGAGTTCGATCTGATTTCCGGGAGAAGGGTGATCGATGCCAAGTCATTTCTAGGTATATTCAGCCTGGACCTGTCTTCACCGCTTGTTCTGAATGCTGTTACAGATGATACAAGAGCATTTGAAGTATTCAGCAGGTATCAGGTTTAGAGGTCTTCGTTTATTGTTCTTTTATGTTTCACAATGCCGGAAAAATCGTTGCAAAGGCTGTGCCGCTGATGCATGAACGTCCTTCTGCAGCGATGCCTGCAGAAATAAAAGAGCGCAATCTGTTTTTCTACTTGACAAACCCTCCTTTCAAGGTTAACATAACCATTAGCAGCTAAAAAAGGAGGAGTTTATTATGAAAATGATGAAAAAGGCTGCAAGTCTTGCGCTTGCATCTACGCTTGTCGTTTCTCTGGCTGCCTGCGGAAGCAATGGCGGAAACGACGGCAGTGATTCCGGTTCTACAGGATCTGATACATTTATGATCGGCGGAATCGGACCTACTACTGGTGATAACGCACTTTATGGAACAGCGGTAATGAACGGAATTCAGCTTGCGGTTGATGAGATCAACGCGGCAGGCGGAATCAACGGATATCAGATTTCCTATCAGTTCGAGGATGATCAGAGTGATCCGGAGAAGTCTGTTAATGCATACAATACTCTGAAGGACTGGGGTATGCAGATGCTGGTCGGAACTGTTACTTCAGCTCCGTGTGTAGCTGTTGTTGAGGAGACACATGCGGACAATATGTTCCAGTTCACACCTTCAGCAACATCTGTTGAGAGTATCCAGTATGACAATGCATTCCGTATGTGTTTCTCAGACCCGAGCCAGGGATCTGTTTCAGCGGATTATATCGCTGATAACAGCCTTGCGTCAAAGGTAGCTGTTATCTACAACAGCTCTGACACATATTCAACAGGAATCTATCAGTCATTTGCTACAGAGGCACAGGCAAGAGGACTTGAGATCGTATCTGCAGAGGCATATACATCTGACAGTAACTCTGACTTCTCTGTACAGATCCAGAAAGCAAAGGACGCAGGCGCTGAGCTTGTTTTCCTGCCGATTTACTATTCTGATGCATCTCTGATCCTTGCACAGGCAGACAGAGCGGGATTTGATCCGATCTGGTTTGGAGTAGATGGAATGGACGGAATCCTTGGAGTAGACGGATTTGATACTACACTGGCAGAGGGCGTGATGTTCCTGACACCGTTCACACCTACTTCAGATGATGAGGCTGTACAGACATTTGTAGCAAGCTATGAGGAAGAATTCGGCAGCACTCCGATTCAGTTTGCGGCAGATGCTTATGATTGTATGTATGTACTCAAGGCAGCTATTGAGCAGGCTGATATTACACCAGATATGAGTATCTCTGATATGTGTGACGCCATGAAGACTGCTATGACACAGGTTACCTATGACGGTGTGACAGGAAAGCAGATCTCCTGGGGAGAGGACGGAGAGCCTTCCAAGGAGCCGACGGTCGTTCAGATCACAGAGGGTGAGTATACGGTTCTGTAATCACGACTGTGATGGAATTCAGATATAAAGTAAATTAGAATACCGGGGAAATGTGTTTGATCAGGAAAAGGCACATTTCCCCCTTTTGCGCGATATGCCCGGAGGACAACCGCCGTGCTTGCACGAGCGGGCATCCGACAAGCAGGAGGAGAAAAGACATGGAACCAGTAAAAGTCAGAAATGTGGAGATCGGAGCAGGAATTCCGAAGATCTGTGTGCCGATCGTGGGAACAACAGGGGAAGAGATCCTGGATGCGGCGGAAGATATTGCAGGGACGGCTGCAGACATTGTAGAGTGGCGGGCAGACTGGTATGAGGATATCTTCCGGTTTGACAGTACAAGGGAGACACTTGCTTACCTCAGGAGCGTTCTTGGGGAGATCCCGCTTCTGTTTACCTTTCGAACTGCCGGGGAAGGCGGCGCCAGAGCTGTTGAAGCGGATGAGTATGTGGAACTGAATCGGAAGATCTGCGGCACGGGAATGGTGGACCTGATCGATGTGGAAGCATTTACCGGAGATGAGGCAGTAGAGAAAGTAATCAGTACGGCACATGAAAAAGGTGTCAGAGTGATCGGTTCCAATCATGATTTCCAGAAGACACCCGGGAAAGATGAGATCTTGTTCCGGCTCAGGCGGATCCAGGAGATGGGAGCAGATATTCCCAAGATCGCAGTGATGCCCCATTCGAAAAAGGATGTGCTGACTCTTCTTGCGGCAACAGAAGAAATGTACCGAGAGTATGCGGACCGGCCATTTATCACCATGTCAATGGCCGGGGACGGCGTGATCAGCAGGCTTGGTGGTGAAGTCTTCGGCTCGGCGGTAACATTCGGAGCATATGGAAAAGCATCTGCTCCCGGACAGCTTGAAGTGGAAAAACTGTCTCAGGTCCTGCGGATTATTCATGAAGGAATGTAAGACGAACAAAAGGTTACCGTGAAAGGGATAAATGGCAGCTATAAAACCGAGCGGACTCGATTTTATAGTTGCCATTCCTTTATGACCTGTGATATAATTAGCTGATACTCAAAAACCATAAGATAAAAAAGATGAGAGGGAATGAAAATGAGCTTTATATCGTATCTGGTAAACGGACTCAGTCTGGGAAGTGTATATGCGATCATTGCTCTTGGATATACCATGGTATACGGTATCGCGAAGATGCTGAATTTCGCCCATGGTGACGTCATCATGATCGGTGCCTACATGGCTCTGATCAGTCTGACTCAACTGGGCCTTCCCGTACTGCCGGCAATCCTTGTGGCTGTAGTTGTATGTACGGTACTTGGTGTAGTGATCGAGCGTGTTGCATACAAACCACTTCGAAACGCATCATCATCTCTGGCGGTTCTGATCACGGCTATCGGTGTCAGCTACCTGCTGCAGAACATTGCACTGCTTGTATTTGGAGCTAACACCCAGTCATTTCCGTCTGTGATCAAATGGAGCGGAGTTTCTCTTGCAGGAGGAAGGCTGAATATCTCAGGCGTGACTATCGTGACCATCGCTGCATGCCTTGTGATCATGATCGTCCTGACACTATTCGTGCAGAAGTCGAAGCCCGGTCAGGCTATGAGGGCTGTATCTGAGGACAGAGGAGCCGCACAGCTGATGGGAATCAATGTAAATGGAACCATCGCAATGACATTTGCCATCGGATCAGCACTGGCGGCAGTGGCAGGCGTGCTGCTCTGTTCCGCATATCCGACCCTGGATCCCTACACCGGAGCCATGCCGGGAATCAAGGCTTTCGTGGCCGCTGTGTTCGGAGGAATCGGCTCCATCCCCGGTGCTTTCATCGGTGGTCTTCTGCTTGGAATCATCGAGATTCTTGGAAGGGCATACATTTCATCACAGATGGCGGACGCGATCGTGTTCGCGGTTCTGATCATCGTGCTTCTTGTGAAGCCTACGGGACTCTTAGGCAAAAAGATTCAGGAGAAAGTGTAGGTGGGTGCAATGTTAAAGAAGTTAAAGACAATGAAGAAAACTACAAGAAGCAATATGATCACTTACGGAATAGTGATCGCTGCGTTTATCATCCTGCAGACGCTGACTTACACCGGCAATCTTTCCAGTCTGCTGCAGGGACTTCTGGTGCCGCTGTGTACCTATGTGATCCTGGCAGTCTCTCTGAACCTTGTTGTCGGTATCCTTGGCGAACTGAGTCTGGGACATGCGGGATTTATGTGTGTGGGAGCTTTCTCAAGTGCGTTTTTTTCAAAGTGTATGAGAGATGTGATCACAGTGGCGCCGCTCCGGTTTTTCCTGGCGCTTCTGATCGGGATTATTGTGGCGGCGATATTCGGAATTATCATCGGTATTCCGGTGCTCCGTCTGAAGGGTGATTATCTTGCCATTGTCACGCTGGCGTTCGGAGAGATCATCAAGAACCTGGTCAACGTACTTTTTATAGGAGTTGATTCCAACGGATTTCATTTTTCCACCAAGGACATTATGGATCTGAATATGGAAGCAGACGGGACGGTCATCGTAAACGGACCTCAGGGAATCACAGGTACGCCCAAGGATTCTACCTTCCTGATCGGAACCATCCTGGTATTGATCACACTTTTCATTGTGCTCAACCTTATCAACTCCCGGGACGGACGTGCGATCATGGCTATCCGTGACAACAGGATCGCGGCTGAGTCTATCGGGATCAATGTGACGAAATACAAGCTGATGGCGTTTACCGTCTCGGCGGCGCTGGCAGGAGCGGCAGGTGTGCTCTATTCACACAATCTGTCAACTCTTTCTGCGAATACAAATAACTTCGGATACAATATGTCAATTTCCATTCTCGTATTCGTTGTGCTGGGAGGCATCGGAAGCATCAGGGGCTCTATGATCGCAGCAGTGATCCTGACCCTTCTTCCGGAGCTGTTAAGAGGATACTCATTCTCGGATTATCGTATGTTGATCTATGCGATCGTGCTGATCCTCATGATGCTCTTCAACTGGGCGCCCAAGGCTATTGAGTGGAGAGAAAAGTACCTTTCCTTTGGAAAGAGGAAGAAGGAGGCTGTGAAATAATGGCTGCATTACTGGATGTAAAGAATCTGGGGATCTCATTCGGCGGCCTCCGGGCAGTAAACGGATTTGATATCTCTATTGAAAAAGAAGAACTGTACGGGCTGATCGGCCCAAACGGTGCAGGAAAGACTACAGTGTTCAATCTGCTGACAGGTGTATATAAGCCGGACAGCGGCAAGGTCCTGCTGGATGGACAGGATATCACGGGGAAGAAGACCATTGATATCAGCAAGGAGGGGATTGCCCGTACCTTTCAGAATATCCGTCTGTTCAAGCAGCTCAGTGTGCTGGACAATGTAAAGGCGGGACTCCATAATAAGCATCATTACTCTACCGCTGCTGGAATCCTTCGACTTCCCGGTTTCCGGAGAGTGGAGAAGGAAATGGATGAGAAGGCTATGGAGCTTCTGAAAGTGTTCGATCTGGAACAGGAAGCTCATCTTACAGCTGATAACCTTCCATATGGAAAACAGA
This sequence comes from Candidatus Mediterraneibacter stercoripullorum, assembly GCA_019115765.1. GTDB lineage: Bacteria > Bacillota > Clostridia > Lachnospirales > Lachnospiraceae > Mediterraneibacter > Mediterraneibacter stercoripullorum. The sequence continues at coordinate 21,685 of DXCZ01000006.1, forward strand.
GAAGACTTGAGATCGCAAGAGCTCTGGCTACTGAGCCGAAGCTGCTCCTGCTGGATGAGCCTGCAGCAGGAATGAACCCCAATGAGACCGGAGAATTGATGGATATGATCCGGTTTGTGCGGGAGAATTTCCACATGACGATCCTTCTGATCGAGCATGATATGAAACTGGTAAGCGGGATCTGTGAGAGACTGACAGTGCTGAACTTCGGTGAAGTACTTGCTCACGGGAAGACTTCTGATGTGCTGAACGATCCGCAGGTCATCACTGCGTATCTTGGAGAATAGGAGGGAAACAGCGATGGCAATGCTTGAAGTGAAAGACCTGGAGGTTTATTATGGCGTGATCCAGGCAATCAAAGGTGTGTCCTTCCATGTGGATCAGGGGGAGGTCATTGCACTGATCGGCGCGAACGGAGCAGGCAAGACGACCATCCTTCATACGGTCACGGGACTGCTTTCCCCGAAGAAAGGACACATTATGTTCGAAGGAAAGGATATCACCAAGGTGCCTGCCCATAAGATCGTGTCCATGGGGATGGCTCATGTGCCGGAAGGACGGCGTGTTTTCGCGGAGCTGAGCGTCTATGAGAATCTGAAGATGGGCGCCTATACGAGAAAAGACAGATCTGAGATCGAAGAAAGTCTGAAAAATGTATATAAAAGATTCCCACGTCTGGAAGAGAGAAAAAACCAGATGGCGGGAACACTGAGCGGCGGAGAGCAGCAGATGCTTGCCATGGGACGCGCCCTTATGTCCAGGCCGAAGATCATCCTGATGGATGAACCTTCCATGGGACTGTCTCCCATCCTGGTAAATGAAATATTTGATATCATCCAGGCGGTGAGTAAGAGTGGGACAACAGTCCTGCTGGTCGAGCAGAACGCAAAGAAGGCTCTATCCATTGCGGACAGGGCATATGTACTCGAGACGGGCAATATTGTGCTGGAAGGAAAGGCAAAGGATCTTCTGGAGGATGACTCCATCAAGAAAGCTTATCTCGGTGAATAAAGCAGACGTTGAAAAGATAACAGCGGAAGGAATGTGGGACATTCTCTTTACGAAAACCAGGAGGTGTGCTTTATGAATAATATTGTTGTTACGATTGCGAGACAGTACGGAAGCGGCGGAAAGACCATTGGCGCCATGCTGGCGAAGGAAATGGGAATCAACTGCTACAGCAGGGAGATCCTCCGTATGGCATCAGAGGAGAGCGGTATCAACGAGCGGCTGTTTGGGATGTCAGACGAGAAGATCCGCCATGCGGGATGGTTCCGTCTTCTGAGCCGTCCTTATGAAGGAAATCTGATTCCACCGGAGGACCGGGACTTCGTTTCAGATGACAACCTCTTCAATTACCAGGCGAAGATCATCAAGGATCTGGCTGCAAATGAGTCTTGTGTCATCATCGGAAGATGCGCGGACTATATTCTTCGGGATCATCCCAATGTTGTCAGCGTATTTGTCCATGCGGACAGACAGTTCTGTCTGGACCGGTCTATGGAGCGCCACAGTATGAGCGAGAAAGAGATGCTGAAATACATTGAGAAAACAGATAAATACAGAGGAGACTTTTATCGTTATCACACAGGCCACGAATGGGCAGATGCAAGAAACTATGATCTGTGCCTGGACAGTGGAAAGCTGGGATTTGAGAAATGTGTGGAAGAGATAAGATCTTATATACAGATTCGTTTTGGTGCCGACAGTTAAACTGTCGGCATTATTTCTGGGTTGACATGGCGGATGACTCCGTATCCGATAGAAGTCGGACCTGCATGCACGCCGATGGTAGCACCGATGCGGCAGATCGGGATCCCTGTTGAGATGCCCCATTCCTCATGCAGCCGGTCATCGGTCAGTTCACGCAGCCGGAATGCCTCTTCGTAGTTGCTCCCATATCCGATCAGGATGCGGCAGTCTGCCGGTGTGCAGTTATTTTCCTTCAGGTAGGCTGTCAGAAGGTCCACAAGTCCATCTACGGATCTGCGCCGTCCCCGCCGGATGCCGGAGGAGTGGATTTCTCCATCCTGAAGGGTGATCAGCGGCTTGATGTTCAGCAGGCTTCCGGCCAGACTGGTCATCTTGCCGATACGGCCGCCGTGTTCAATGTAGTTCAGATTCCCCACTGTGAAAAAGATCCTGGCAGTTGAGCGGAGCTCCTTCAGGACCGGGACGGCCTGCTCCAGTGTGTATCCCTTATCCCGCAGACTGCATGCCTCCAGGACAAAGGCACTCTGCATAAGTGTGGCGCACAGGGAATCCATGACATATACTTTTACATCCGGATACTCGTCATGAAGCATGTCCTTTGCGATCTTAGCAGACTGCATGGCTGAACTCAGCTTTGTCGAGATACAGATGCACAGGATATCCTGCCCGGCCGCTGCATATTTGGTAAACTCCCGGAGAAAATCTTCCGGAGACGGCGCTGCAGTTTTCGGAAATGTGTCCGGATCCGTGAGCATACGTTTATAGAAATCATCCAGACTGATCTCTACGCCTTCTTTTTTATATGTGTTATCATCAAAAGAAACAAGAAAATGTACGATACTGATATTATATTCCGCTGTGATTTCATCCGGCAGATCACAGGAACCGTCGCTTACGATACCGAATCTGTGTTTCATAATTTTTCTCCCTTCTGTACTTACTCTCTATTTCTTTTCTATCCCTTTTTCGTGTGTTATATTTATCTTAACATTATTTCATGAAAGAATTCACTAAATTTGTAAAAAATTCTATATTTGTTCAAATGCAGCGCTCAGGTGTGAACTGTGATGCCGGCGCATTGAAGTTAGAAAAGGACATATTGAATAAAGTTAAGTATTTATTAAGAAACTCGGTGATATTGTAATAAAAATGTAACAATGCTATAATCTGGACAGAGAAGCCAGGGAGGAGGTGAAAGGGCTTGATAAAGATCAGAGGACTTGTGAAAAAATTTGAGACGGCGTGTGCGCTTGACCGGATCTCTCTTGACGTACAGGACGGGATCATGTTCGGACTTCTGGGGACGAACGGGGCAGGAAAGAGCACGCTGCTGAGGATCCTTGCGGGGATACTGGAACCGGACGAAGGAGAAATCTTCATAGACGGGGAAGGAAATCCGGCGGATCCGTCCTGTAAGGAAAATATATTCTATCTTCCGGATGATCCCTACTATTTCCCCAATGCCAGTATGGATGAAATGGTACGGTTCTACAGCAGATTTTACCCGGGGATGGATGGGAAAGGGGCGGCGGCCATGGCCGAGAGCCTTCATCTGGATATGAATATCCAGATGAGGACATTTTCAAAAGGAATGAAGCGGCAGGCATTCCTGATCTTCGCCCTGTGCGCCGGAACAAAATACCTTCTGTGCGACGAGGTGTTTGACGGTCTGGATCCGGTAGTGACGGAGGTGATGAAGAATCTGTTCCGTCAGGAGATGAAGGAGAGAAACTTTACCGTTGTAGTGGCGTCTCACAAACTGAATGACCTGGAGGATCTCTGCGGGAACATCGCCATTCTGCACAGGGGAGGTGTGGTGACCGCGGGCGACCTGAAAACCCGGGGAGAAAACATAAGAAAATTCCAGTTTGTTGTCCCGGCGGGCAGAGATCTGGGAGGCCTGGGCAGCTGCTCTTCGGTCATACGGTGGCAGAGGGAAGGCAACTTTGTCAGACTGACGGCACACGGAAGCGAAAAGGAGATCCGCGCTCTGCTGGAACAGTATGAGCCGGAGTTTCTGGAGGAAGTCCCCTTGAGCCTGGAAGAGATATTTATAGAGGAAATGGAGGAGGAGGGTTATGACATCAGGAAAGTTCTTCGGTAAGTGGATCAGAGAAGCGGGGCGGGGACACATTGCGGCGGCACTGTCCTGGGGATTGCTGATGATCTATCTTGCGGTCACTCTCACCAGGCTGAGCCTGGATCCGCAGTATACTTTTTTCGGCGCGGGGAGCAGTGAACTGCTGTGGATCAGCGAAGGGCTGGGACTGGCCCTTGCCTTTGTAGAGTTTTTCTATCTGCTGCAGCAGAGGAAGCAGGATTTCTATTACAGTCTGCCGGTAAGGAAAGGGACGGTATTCTGGAGCAGATATGTACATGGAATACTTCACTATATGATCCCTCTGGTAATCGTGATGACAGTCTGCGGGGTATATCAGAGTACAGTGGATCAGGTCTTTTTCAGTGAGGCGGCAGGATACACGGGAAAGAGTATCCTGATGTACGGGGCTGTTTTCCTGATCTTCTATCACGCAGGACTCCTGTCTGTGGCTGTCAGCGGCAGTGTGGTTACTGCGGTGTTGGTCTGCGCAGGGATTCTGCTATATGGAGGGACCCTGTCCGGAAATGTGCTCACCGTATTTTCTGAGCATTTCTTCCGGACTTACTACAGGATCCCGCTGCTGGAAGAGATGGCGACGGTGCTGGACCCGATGGCTCTTGCAGGGCGCCTGACGGGATGGGAGCTGTATGATCAGAGAGAGATCCTTGCTTTTGTACCCGATGTATCCTATATCGCTGCAGCTGTCCTGTGGATCCTGCTTTCTCTGTGTCTTCTGATTTATGCGCAGAAAAAACGGAAGACAGAGCGGACGGGAAGAGCCTTCGCCCTACCTGCGGGAGAACGAACGGCGGAGATCCTGCTTGCTTTTCTGGCCGGAGTCTGGCTGGGAAGTTATCTGACGGATCTGACCGGGCTGACGGATTCTCCTTCAGGCATTCCGGCGGGAGCTGCTCTGTCAGCGGCAGCAGGCGTCTGCTCGGCGGCAGTTGTCCATCTTGTGCTTGAGGGGACAGCAGGGGGCTGCAGGAAGCAGGCTATACTGAGGAGAAAATGGCAGATGTCGGCGGTATGTGCAGCCGTGCTTCTTACAATACTGGCATTTCCAGCAGGAGCGTCTTCTTTCGACCGTTATTTCCCTGAAGATGAGACGGAACAGATCGGGATCAGCATTGACGGGCTGGGAATGGACTATGAGCAATATAGGGATGCGGTTTATGAAACTGGATCATATACCACGGACCAGCAGATGAAGGAATATATTCTTGCGGATGAGGGGAAGCGGGCTGTCCTAGCCTGGCTGTCCTCTGTCGTAAACGACGATTCGGCAAATGTAAATGATGCTGTAACAAATGATGCTGTGGCAAATGACGCTACAGTAAATGACGCCGCAGTAAATGACGATGATACCGGGCAGCAGGAGAACGGCAGCGGAGACGGATCTTATACCATCGCAACAGTATGTTATCGTCTGCAGGACGGAAGTGAGAAGTACAGAAGATACCAGGTAAGCCGGGAACAGTTCCAGGCATTCAGCTCTGTATATGACACTGTAGAATACAAGGAGAAGGCTTATCCCGCTATAACTGTGGGGACCATGGCAGACGCCCGTTATACTTGGGAAGACGGAGTGACGGAGACAGATCTGAAACTGACGGAGGATGAGAAGGAAGCCCTTGCCCTGGCATACAGGGAGGATGTGGAGGCAATGTCCATGGAGGATCTGACGAAGGCGCTGCCGGAGGGATTCGTTTGTGTTGACTCGGAGACAGGCGCCGGTTCCGCCCGGATGCCGGTATATCCCTTCCATGAGCAGACCTGCGGACTGCTGAGAGAGTACGGCGTTGATATAGAGAAGACAATCAAGGACTATGAGATACGCTCTGTGGAAATGTATGAGCATTACGGAAGCGTAGGGCCTAACATCTCCGGCGGCGTATCAAAGATAATCTGCGATACCCCGGAAGAGATAGAGAAGTGGAGTGGCAGACTGTTCCCGGAGAGGCTGGATCTGCAGCCGCTGTTGTACCCGTTGGATCACAGCGGAAATATCAGTGATATCCGTGCTGAGGTGGAAGATCCGCGGACAAATTCGGTCACAAGGGTTGACTGTTGCCTTCTCCCCGAGTAAGCTGTTAAGTGCGAATGAAATGACGGAGCTGTTTTGCGGGTCCTGCTTTCCAGGCAGGACCCGAAGTCTGTGCGATATGCCCGGAGGGCGGCCGCCGTGCTTGCACGAGCGGACATCCGACGGGCAACGGTCATCGAGCGGCAGTGCCGCGAGATGACCGAGGTATCGCGGTGATCGGATAGGGGAAGATTCCTTCCCCTATCCGATCGAATATGCAAAGGAGGCTTACATATGACAACGGATATGACGAAAGGACGGATCATACCGCAGCTTACGGAGTTTACGATCCCTCTGGTGCTGGGAAATCTGTTCCAGCTGACATATAATGCTGCCGATTCTGTAATTGTAGGCAGGTTTGTAGGAGATGACGCCCTGGCGGCAGTAGGGACGGCCGGTCCCATCATGAATATGGTGATTCTGTTCATCAGCGGTATGTGTATGGGCGCGGGAATCCTGATGAGTATGTATTACGGGCAGAAGAATTACCGGGTGCTGGAGAGGCAGATCAGCACTACGCTGCTGGGAGGACTGGCATTTTCCGTGGCAGTGGCTGTCCTGCTGCTGCTTCTTGCACACCCGATCCTGCTGCTCCTGCAGGTACCGGGGGATATCATCGGCCCTGCGGGGATATATCTGCGGATCATATTTGTGGGACTGGTATTTACATTTATCTATAACTTTTTTTCCAACACTTTGAGAGCATTGGGAGACAGCAAGGTGCCCCTCTATTTTCTGATCATAAGCGCAGTGTTGAATGTGGTTGGGGATCTGTTCTTCGTAGTGGTGCTGAAGTGGGGCGTGCCGGGCAGTGCTCTGGCAACTGTCCTCAGCGAGGCGCTGTGCTGCCTCTGCTGTGTGATCTATATTAAGAAGAAAGTGCCTCTGCTCTGTCTGGGAAAGAAGTGGAGAGTGTTTGACGGATCTCTGCTGGCGCGGACATTTTCTTACGGCATTACAAGCGCACTGCAGCAGATGTGCGTCCAGCTGGGAAAGATCTGTGTACAGACAGTGGTGAATGTACAGGGGGTTGCTTTTATCGCTGCGTTTACCGCTATCAACCGGGTAGATGATTTTGCCATGACGCCTCAGCAGAATATTGCTCACGCATCTACCACATTTATGGCTCAGAACAGAGGAGCGGGCAATATCCGCAGGATGAAGCGGGGATTCCTCTGTTCTGTATTTCTGGAACTTGTATATACAGCTGCGGTTTTTGCTGTTGTATTTGTCTTTGCAAAACCGATCATGCAGCTGTTCGTGGATGATGGCTCAGAGGAAGTTATTGGCCTGGGCGTGTCTTATCTGAAGCTGATTGCCTTCATGTATGTGATGCCTGCGGCTACGAATACAATCCAGGGATTTTTCCGGGGAATTGGGGATTTGAAGGTTACACTGATCAGCACGGTGCTGAATATGTCAGCGCGTTTTCTTGCCGCATGGCTTATGATCCATATCATGCATGGCGGATTTGACCGGCTTGCCTGGGCAAATTTCTTCGGATGGGTGGCTATGCTGGCTCTTCAGATTCCATTGTTTACCATTCACTGGAGAAAAGAGAAGGCAGCGAAACCAGATGCTTGATGACAGTTTATGCTGTTTTTCGAAAAGCATAGTATTTTTTTCGACTTATGACAGGATTCCTCCTTTTTTTCATATGGAAAATGATACCCTCTTTTAAGCAGGGCTGTGTAAAACGGGGTTAAACCGACTTGCACGCCTGTAAGGAGAAAGCATTCCATGTTGGAAAAGGAGGAATAATAATATGAACATGAAAAAGAAAATTGCTGCATCCCTTATAGTCATTATGGCTCTGGCGGCGGCTGTCTGTGCTGGAGTCTGGTTTTACATAAACCGCTTTGATCCTCAGGCGTATGTCCAGGCTGTGCTGGATGTATCATATAAGGATGAGACAGAAGCTTATATGGAAATTGCCCGTGTAACAGAAGAGGAGGCAGATGCTGTCTTCGAGAATAATCTGGACGCTACAATGGAGGAATTTGAGTCTTCGCCCATGCCGGAAGAACTGAAGCCTCAGTACCGGGAGCTGTTCGGAGAGATTGCGAAGAGTGTGAACTATACGGTGGGCGAGGCCGTGCGGGAGGAGGACGGAAGCTTCAGCGTTCCGCTGAAGATAAAGCCGATCACTCTGTTTGCAGATACTTATGACCAGTTTCGGGATAAAGCACAGGAGTATGCGGACCAGGTGACAGACCGCGTGATGCAGGGAGATGAGATGCCTTCGGATGAGGAGATGCAGGCGGAGGTATACCGGATTTACTATACCGTACTGAAAACTGCCATGGATGAGGGACCATTGTACGGGGAGGCGCAGGACATTACTCTGCGGGTAGCGAAAAATGATGCCGGCGAATATAAGATAGATACAGAAGACATGCAGGAGCTGGATACACGATTGATCGAGGACGGGGAAGAAAAAGAGTGAAAGGCTAAGATTTGCAATATTTTTAATCATATTATACGGGAAATCGCTTATTTACTATGCTAGAATAAAGGGGTAAATAAGGAGACAGAGCCCGATAGCACATATGAAGCAGACATTGTCTGAACAGTGGGACAGGGCTGTTCCGAAAGCAATCATGATTAGAAAACAGGAGGAAACCAGAAGATGAAGATAGCACTGATCAATGAGAACAGTCAGGCGGCAAAAAATGAAGTGATCTGCAACGCACTGAAAAAAGTTGTGGAGCCCATGGGACATGAGGTTTTTAATTATGGAATGTATACAGCAGAGGACGAGTGCCAGCTGACCTATGTACAGGTTGGTATCCTGGCAGCAGTCCTTCTGAATTCCGGAGCTGCGGATTATGTGATCACAGGATGCGGAACCGGCGAGGGAGCCATGCTGGCATGTAACTCTTTCCCGGGCGTGATTTGCGGACATGTGGAGGACCCGCTGGACGCCTACACATTTGCTCAGATCAATGACGGAAATGCCATTGCCATCCCATTTGCAAAAGGATTCGGCTGGGGCGGAGACCTGAATCTGGAGTATATCTTCGAGAAGCTGTATGTGGAAGAGAGCGGACAGGGATATCCCAGAGAGCGTGCTATTCCGGAGCAGAGAAATAAAAAGATCCTGGATGAAGTGAAAGGTGTGACATACCGGAAACTGACAGACATCCTCAGAGAACTGGACAGAGATCTTGTAAAGGGAGCTTTGAGCGGAGAGAGGTTCCAGGAATACTTCTACGCAAACTGCAAGGATGAAGAAATCGCGGCTGTAGTAAAAGAGATTCTGGGCTGATCTGGGAATCTTACAGACTATAGAAGCGGCCGAAAGACCGGTTCTGAAAGCAGTTATGAGTGGAATCGGAATAGAGGATAAAGAGGATAAGGACAGATGGAAAAAGCGTACATGCCAATCTGGGATGTACGCTTTTTCCATCTGTTATTTCAGTTTTGTCTATCAGTCGATCAGTTTGATCTGTGTCAGCGGCCAGTAGCGGAAGACTGCTTCTCCCAGTATCTCATCTCTGGTGACAAATGTATTATCCCAGTATCGGGAATCCAGGGAATTATTCCGGTTATCACCCATTACAAAATAAGAATCCTCTGGTACTGTATAAGGTCCGAATGAGCCGACCATTGTCTCTTTGGTCTCCACGTCGTCCAGCGGCTGTGAAGATCCGTTGATATATATCTTGCCATCCCGTATCTCCACGGTCTCACCGGGGAGTCCTATGATCCTTTTGATAAACAGCTGGCTCTCATCGTCCGGATAGCGGAAGATGATCACGTCAAATCGCTCCGGATCTCCTGCAATGTATGCCAGCCTGTTCCCGATGATACGGTCCCCCGGCATAATCGTATTCTCCATGGAGCCGGAAGGAATCTCTGCATTCACGATCAGGAACCTCCCTACAATGAATGCCAGCGCAGCGGCAATGATAAAAGTCAGCACCCATTGCAGAAGCTCTGAAAGAACAGGATTTTTAATATGTTTCTTTCTATGACGTCTCTGTTTCATGTAAATACCTCGACAAGTGAAAATTTTCTGTTTCTTATACTGCTTAAAAGTGATGCGCCAGGCAAAATATCTATGGTTATAAAATAGCATATCCTACCAGGCCAACATTGATATTATATCAGATTGTAAAAAATATTACAGAGGTTTTTACATTATGTTTCGAGAATATAGTTCTTTCGTATTACATTCCTCCAGCCGGACGGTTGAAATACTATTAAACTTTATTCTGGAAAGAGCACAGTAACAGAAAGTACCTGGTCTGAAAACTCCGCATGGATACTTCCGCCCATCTGTTCGGTCAGGGCGCGGGCGATGGACAGGCCCAGTCCGGTTGCGTCAGAGGAAGCAGTCTCTACGGTGTAAAAGCGGTCGAAGAGCCTGCCGGCACTGACCTCATCCAGCTTTTCCGCGTGGTTGGAGAACAGAATCTCTCCGGTCTCTTTCAACTCAATGACGAGATCCCCGTTGCTGTATTTCAGTGCATTGGAGATCAGGTTCCCGATGACCCGGGTTAGGGCGCTGCGGTTCAGAGTACGACGGACTTTTGCCTCCGGCAGATGGATCTCGGGGGTGATCCCGTGCTGCCGGAGAGCGGCATAGAAACCGGAGATGCTGTCCTCAAGAACCCGGTTCAGGATCAGAGGCTCAGCCGGTGTACCGTCAGATACGGAGGTGAACACTGAGTAGCGGAACAGTTCCTCGGTCAGTTGTCTTAGTGCTTCCGTCCGGTTTCGAATGATCTTCAGATAGCGGGAAACTTCATCGGATTTCTCTGTTTTGTCGAGAAGATCCAGATATCCGCAGATGGCGGTCAGGGGAGTGCGCAGATCATGGGAGATGCCGGTGACTGCGTTCTTCAGCTCCCAGTCGCCCTGCTGAAAACGAAGATGTTCACTTCTCAGTTTCTTTAGCTCTTTATTTATGCTGTTTGCAAGATGTCTCATGTAACGGTCCCGGCTGGAAATATCAATCACGGTATTGGTATCTCCAGAAATCTTTTCGGTAAATGCATCGGATATCTCCCTGGCGGAACGCCGGATCAGATAGAGCCGTACTGATTGGATCAGGATAACGATGCAGAGTATGATGATGATCAGGCAGAGCCAGAATTCCATAAGAAAAGTACCTCCTGTTACTGATATCCCTTAACCGGGATCATTCTAATGATTTTACAACAAATCGTAGCGCGGATTTTATTTTACCGCAGGTCCTTTTTTCGGAAGAGAAAGATTCCCACTGTTGTGACGACTACTGTGACGCCGGCGGAATAGGCCATGAGCAGCATAGGATTTGCGGCCTCCATATTGACATATTGGACGGACTGGCCGGTGGGCAGCAGGTCATTCAGAACCTCATAAACTTCCCGTTCGGTACCTTCCAGATACATGGGATTCGGCATTTCAGCAACATTTTCTCCAGAAATGTCAGATCCATCTGCAGAGTAACTGACAAGCTGATAAGTGGGCGGCTGTTCCAGTCTGGCCCGGATATAGATCGCTGCAAAGAGCAGGATAAATACAAACAGGATGTTAATGACAGCCGTGACCGCCCGGCTCTGACAGAGCATGGCAATACATGTGCACAGAGCGCAGAAAGCGGCCCCCATGAAAAAGATCCCAAGGACAGTAAGGATTACAGCCCTTATATCATTGTCAAAGAATCCTGAGAGCGGAAGTCCTGTGGCAAGTGCGGCTGCAAGGTAAAAGAGACACATGACCACGGAAGCAGCTATGCAGGTAATGAGCCCGGACAGATAGATAGCGGTCCGGGAATGCCCGATGATCAGCTTGTTCCTCATAGCTCCGCTGCTGTATTCCGCCCCGATAAACAGACTGATAAAGGCGGACAGCAGGATCCCCAGGAACAGGGAATAGAAAAAGAATGTAGTATCCGGTGAAGGATCGGATCCGTAGTTTACAGCTTGAACCCAGTTCATGAACTGACTGACCACAGCCAGGATGATCATAAAAATATTGCACAGCCAGAATGATTTATTTTTAAACAGGCGCACGAAATATGCGGATAACAGTCTACTCATGTTTATTCCCTCCGATCAGATTGACATAATAGCTCTCCAGGCTCTCTTCGTTTTCTGTCAGGGAGATGACATCGCATCCCTCTTCTGCCAGCGCGAGAGTCAGCTGCGTGACATTAACTTTCGCGTAGATATCTGCCATAGTATCAGAGAAAATATTGTATTCCAGGTTCATTTTATCCATGACACGTGTAAAAGCGCGGATATCAGATACCTGTACCCGGATGCATTTCCGGCAGGCGGCGTCCAGTTCCCCGGCGCTGATCTCACGGACCATGCGGCCGTGGTCGATAAAGCCGTAGCAGGTGGCAAGGCGGGAGAGCTCATCCAGGATGTGACTGGAGATGAGGAACGTAATGCCTTTCTCACGGTTCAGCCGCAGGATCAGCTCCCGCATCTCAATGATACCCTGTGGATCCAGACCGTTGACTGGTTCGTCCAGGACAAGAAAATCCGGATCTCCTGCCAGAGCGATGGCAATGCCAAGCCTCTGACGCATTCCGAGAGAGAACTTTCCTGCCTTCTTTTGCCCGGTGCCTTCCAGACCTACAAGGGAGAGCAGTTCCGGTATCCCGTCAAAGGAGGGGAGTCCGATGATGCGGTACTGTTCCTTCAAGTTTTCCTCGGCGGTCATATCCGGATAGAAGGAAGGGGTCTCCACGACAGCGCCCATCCTGCGCCGGCATTTTGTGATGCCCGGTTCATCATGTCTGCATTTATAGAGGGTGTAGTTCCCGGATGAAGGGGCCTGCAGTCCGCAGATCAGACGGATGAAAGTGGTCTTTCCTGCGCCGTTGCGCCCGACGAAGCCGTAGATTCCCCCTTTTGGTACGTGAATAGAAAAGTTGTCCAGCGCCTGAAAGCGCCGGTAATTTTTGCTCAGCGATTCCGCTGTAAGGATATAGTCCATAATTCAGCCTCCTGTATTTTGATGACAGGATTGATTTTACGTGGAGAGGGTTAAGAAAGCGGTAAAGGAAACAGTTAAGAAAGGGTTAAGATATCTTCATTCATTTTAAAGCCGATGCCCCATACCGCCTCGATATAATCCTTTCCATTAATACTTTTCAGTTTCTTACGCAAGTTGCTGATGTGCACCTTGAGAGAACTTTCTACACAGTCCGGCGTATCCTCGCTGATCCGGTCCAGCATGACGGAGCGGGTGATGACCTGGGAAGGATTGGCCATAAGCAGTTTCAATATGGCGTATTCCGTGCGCGTCAGCTTTACCGGCTGCTCATCTACGGTAACTGCACGGGTGGCTGTGTCCATACGGATCGCGTCAAAGGTCAGGACAGCAGAATTGCCGGAAGCAGAGGCTTTCCTCAGCTGGACCGTGATCCGTGCCAGCAGCTCAGCTGTGTCAAAAGGTTTGGTAATATAATCAGCGGCGCCGCTGAGCAGCAGGTCCACTTTATCAGAAACGTCCGCCTTAGCGCTGACGACAATAACGGGAATGTCCTTAATACGAGGAAGCAGCTCTTCGCCGCTGAGCCCCGGCAGCATCAGATCCAGAAGGATCAGATCCGGCCTGTGACCGGACAGATACAGAAGAGCTTCAGTGCCCGAGTAAGCCCGGGAAACAGAATACCCCTCCCTCGTCAGAACCTCCTCCACCATATCCCCGATACAGACATCGTCATCAATGATCAATATATTCCTCAAAACATCCACCTCCAGAAGAAGATTATATACGCACTCCCCCTTGATTTCAACCACACCACTTTATAATAAAAGTATAAACAATTCTAAAATTAGTGGTAAATTCACAGACAGGACACAATTTATCTGTTAAAATGCAGTTACAGGCAGTCGATAAGGACTGTAACACTGATAGAAAACAGGAGGTTGCTTATGAACAGAATACAGTACAGTTTCTATATGTTTATCTTATATAACGATTTCGGAAAGAAGATCAAGGAGGTTCTCAACGGACTGATCCCCGGTCTCATCCGCGAGCCTCAGCCGGTGAGAGTGCCGGTGCAGAGGCCATATCCGGAACAGCAGTATGGAAATCGACAGAGATAATAAGAAAGAATAGGACATAAGAAGGCGGATTACATGGACGGGTCAGAAGACGGACCACATGGATCCGCCTTTTTTTTCGTCGTGAGATGTGATAAAATTCTGGAGAGAGGAACAGAAGTTCTAATCGCAGGCCGAGAGGGGAAGGCAGCTGATATATGATTGATAAGGGAGGTAGAATATGTCAGGAACAGTGAAAAGGATTACTGGGCTTTTGATTGCCGCCTTGCTGGCGGTTACAACAGTTTCCTGCGGAAATCTGACGGAAGTCCGGGAAGATACGGCTGCATCAGCACAGTATGATTCCGTGCAGGAGGTGCCGGACTATAGCGGGGAGCCATATGTGGAGATCAACAATAATCAGCCGGATTTCACAGAGGAAGAGCTGACGACAGTAGCTTATGAGGAGTACACCGCCCTGGACGCCCTGGGCAGATGCGGGGAGGCGGAAGCCTGCGTAGGTGAAGAATTGATGCCGGATGAAGAGCGTGAGGACATCAGTTCTGTGACGCCTAGCGGATGGAAGAATGAGAAATATGACAACGTGGATGGAGGATATCTGTACAACCGCTGTCATCTGATCGGCTATCAGCTCTCCGGGGAAAACGCTAATGAGGAAAACCTGATCACGGGTACCCGTTATATGAACACGGAGGGCATGCTCCCCTTTGAAAATATGGTAGCGGAATATGTACACGAAACGGAAAATCATGTGATGTATCGTGTGACTCCTGTGTTTGAAGGAACAGATCTGGTGGCCTCCGGAGTACAGATGGAAGCAGAGTCAGTGGAGGACGACGGAGAAGGAATTTCCTTTAATGTATATGTTTATAATGTACAGCCTGACATTACGATCAATTATGCTACCGGTGACAACTGGGAATCTGCTGAAGGAGATACCGGATCAATAAGCGAAGCATCCGATGAGACGGTACAGGGAAGTTATCGTCATGACGAGGAACAGTCTTATGTTATAAATGAGAATACGAAAAAGTTTCATAATCCGGACTGCTCCAGCGTAGAAGATATCAAAGAGAAGAATAAGAGAGAGTTTACAGGTACCCGGGACGAACTGATCGATGACGGATATGATCCCTGCGGAATCTGTAAACCATAGAGAAAGGAAGCTGAGATCATGGAGAGATTCAGAAGGATATTTGTGATCGTCATGGATTCTCTGGGAGTGGGAGCGATGGATGATTCCCCTGAGTTTGGCGATGTGGGTGTGAATACGCTGGGACACATTTCACAGGCTGTGGATCAGCTGATCATGCCGAACCTTCAGAAGATGGGAATGGCGAATCTCACCCCGCTGAAGCAGGTGCTGCCAGTTGAGAAGAGTCTGGGGTATTACGGGAAACTGCGGGAGAAGAGCAGGGGAAAGGACACCATGACCGGTCACTGGGAGATGATGGGGCTGGAAGTGAAGAAGCCTTTTAAGACATTTACGGAAAATGGATTTCCGCCGGAGCTGATCGCAGAGCTGGAGCGGAGGACCGGGCATAAAGTGATCGGGAACAAGAGCGCCAGCGGCACGGAGATCCTGGATGAGCTTGGAGAGGAAGAGATTGCCACAGGACATATGATCGTGTATACATCCGCGGACTCTGTCCTGCAGATATGCGGGAACGAGGAGACGTTCGGCCTAGATGAGCTGTATCGGTGCTGCGAGATTGCCCGGGAGATCACTATGAAGGACGAGTGGAAGGTAGGACGCGTCATCGCCCGACCCTATGTAGGCAGGAAACGGGGAGAGTTCAGGCGCACAAGCAACCGCCATGACTATGCGCTGAAGCCCTTTGGCAGGACGGCGCTCAATGCTCTGCAGGAGGCCGGCCTGGATGTGATCTCTGTCGGAAAGATCCGCGATATCTTCGACGGGGAAGGAATTACGGAGGCATATAAGTCGAAGAGTTCTGTCCACGGGATGGAGCAGACTCTGGAACTGGCCGGGAAGGAGTTCCATGGACTGTGCTTTGTAAACCTGGTAGATTTTGACGCGTTGTGGGGACATAGGAGAGATCCGGAGGGGTATGCTGCCGAGATCGGACGCTTTGATGAGAAGCTGGGAATGCTCCTGCCCCTTCTGAAAGAGGATGACCTGCTGATCATCACAGCTGATCACGGGAATGATCCTACTTATACAGGTACGGATCATACGAGAGAAAAGGTGCCTTTTCTTGCATATTCTCCGTCAATGAGCGGGAGCGGAGAGTTTCCGGAGGCAGATACATTTGCAGTGATCGGCGCTACAGTGACCGATAATTTCGGCGTAAAGATGCCGGATGGTACCATCGGGCGGTCGATCATGGAGAAGCTGCGATAATGCCATAACACCGGGAATGCAGGAGTGTAAGGCAGATTGAGAGAGAGTACTGTTTTCGGACGGTACTTTCTTTTTTATATTTATTGACAGGTGAATATACTTAGTATATATTTGTATTTAGCAATACTAAGTATTTGAAAAACGGGAGGCAGGTGTATGGAGAGCCGTTTTACACAGCAGTTGAAAAAGGGCGTTCTGGAGATGGTCGTGCTCTGTATCATATTAGAGAAAGATACATACGGTTATGAGCTCCTTCAGGAACTTGGGAAACGGGGAGAAGGTTTCTTTGATCTGAAGGAAGGTACGCTCTATCCCATCCTGTACCGTCTGGAAGATGACGGCCTGATCCAGTCCTCCTGGAAGCAGGATCCGGAAAGAAACGGGGGAAGACGTCCTGCGCCGAAAAAATATTACAGAATCACGGAAGCGGGCAGCAGGGCGGCGGAGGATTACCGGGACATATGGAAGAAATTTGAGCAGTGCGTGGATCACTTATGCGGGGAGGGAGAAGTGTGAAAGTAAACTTTCACATCTACCATTATTGACGCAGCAAGTGCGTCAGAAAGAGGAAAGCATGACAGAAGAACAGAAAAAGATCAAAAGGTATGTAAACGCTCTGGAGCGCCGTCTCAAGCTCCCATTAAAGTTAAAGGTCAGGATCAACGAAGATATAGGCACAGAGATCCATCTCAGAATGGAGGCAGGAGAGAGTGTAGATGAGATCCTGGAGGAAATGGGAAGTCCCGAGGCAGTGGCAGAGCGGTTTCATGAGGAGTATGCAGAGTATGTTGTGAAGAAAAGTCCGATTCGATTCCTGTTCCTTGGACTGGCAGCCTTTATTATCATAGCAGCGGTCCTATTTGGAATTGTATTTACACAGTCGCACCAGACTGAATCAGCGATTTCTAGTGTAGTCTCGGAAACTTAATAGAATAAGAGTAACCAGTGAGAAGAATCGACACATATTCGATTCCAGAAGGAGAAAAATTATGGAGATCAGAGACAAAAAATCTGGTGGATAGAAAAAAGGGCATAGCA
>DXCZ01000060.1 GCA_019115765.1 Candidatus Mediterraneibacter stercoripullorum
AAGAGGAATACAACTCCCAGCAGGATCCCAAGGAAGAACAGTCCGCCTGTCATGCCATAGTAATTGGAGCTGTTATAAGCCCTTGAATCAACTCTGGCAGCAGGCAGGGACTCATCCGCTGTACCATACGCTGTCTGCGCCAGTCCATCCATCCGGTCGTTCATTTCCTGATAGATCTCCATCTGTTCGTCCTCGGGGCAGTCCAGATCAAACCCGTAATATTCCATAGCAAGCGACATATGATCTCCATAGATTTCTCCTTCTCCCGCCTCTATCCGTGCCAGTACGGAAGTATCTTTTACAAAGAGATAGTAGCTCTGGGAAATATCAACAGACAGTTCTTCTATGACCGAATATTCGTCCACCTGTTTTTTGATCTTCCATGTGCCGCAGTTTTCCAGACTGATCGTATCATAGTCATAACTCCCCTTATCTGCGTAGATGAGCATCTCATCTTCCTCCAGCGTCTCATCCGTCCCCATAATGCGGTTATAGTCCTCCAGCGGTATGATCTGAAGGCTTCGGATTCCTTCCAGGATATTGACTCCGGCGTCTGTCGCCTTGTCTGGATCAAAGACTATCCTGTCGCCTGTCTGATACCCCGCCACGGACAGCACCCGGTAGTCCATAATATTTTTCTTCTCCAGACCGTGTTCCTCGACCACGTCTGACATTGCTTCCACGATCGGATCCACATCCTTCTCACGATCCAGAGAATATATGCTCAGCGCTATCTGCCGTGGGTATGCCCGGTTCAGACTCTCCTCGGTCCCGGCAAACAGACACACCGTAGACGACACAGTGACCAGCACCATGGTAGACAGGATACAGATAGAGGCAAGTCCCGCTCCATTTCTCTTCATCCGGTATACCATGGATGACAGAGATACGAAGTGCCTCGTCTTATAATAGTAATTCTTATTCTTCTGCAGGAGTCTGCACAACGCTACGGACCCTGCGAGAAACAGCAGATAAGTCGCCACGATAACCATGATCACTGCTACAAAAAACAGTGCAAATGCAGTCATGGGCTCCTGTATGGAAACTGCCAGATAATAAGCTCCTGCCAGGATCACCACGCCCAGCAGTGCAAAAAGCCAGTTTGCCTTCGGCGGTTTCTCGCCTACCTTTTCACTGCGGAGCATCTCCACCGGCCTGGAAGAATATATCTTTACCATCATCCGCAGTGTGATCAACAGGAAGATCACTGCAAAAAGCACTGCCGTCCACCTGACTGCCACCGGCTCCACCGTGAATCCGAACCCGATATCACCGGAAATGATCCTTGCAGCTAAAAGCTCTGCCAGCCTGGAAAAGAGAATACCGAATACCATACCCAGTACTATGCTTGCTACAGCCGTGATCAGATTTTCCCAGATCAGGATCTTCACCAGATTGCCTTTCCCCATGCCGAGGATATTGTACAGTCCGAACTCTTTCTGCCGCCTGCGGAACAGGAAGGAATCCGTATAGTTCAAAAATATCACGGAGAACAGTCCGATAACAAACACGCCAAGTCCGAGTAAAGTCTGGAGTGTCTCTGCTCCCGGAAGATTCTTCAGATTTCTGCTGCCTGCCAGGAAGGTCACAATATAGAACATCATTACCATACAGATACAGGTCGTCAGGTAGGGGAAATAAAGCTTCCTGTTCTTTGAGATCCCCGATGCCGCCAGCCTGATATATAATCCGCCCTTCATCGGCTCTCACCGCCTGTCGCAAGGATGGTCAGCGTATCGGATATTTTCTGATACAGCTGTTCGTCCGTCATACCGCCCCGGTAAACCTGGTGGTATACTTCTCCGTCTTTGATAAAGAGCACCCGTCCCGCCCGGCTGGCAGCCTTCACGGAATGGGTCACCATGAGGATTGTCTGCCCTTTCCTGTTGATCTTTTCAAACAGAGCAAGGAGCTCGTCTGTTGCCCTTGAGTCCAGGGCTCCAGTAGGCTCATCCGCCAGGATCAGCCTGGGATCTGTGATCAGAGCCCGCGCCACCGCTGCTCTCTGCTTCTGACCGCCGGACACTTCGTATGGGTATTTCTCCATCAGATCTGCGATTCCCAGTTCTTTCACGACAGAACTGAGTTTTCTGTACATTTCCTTATACTTCATCCCTTTGAGCACAAGGGGGAGCAGGATATTGTCCTTCAGGTTGAATGTGTCCAGCAGGTTGAACTCCTGGAATACGAACCCCAGATGGTCCCGCCGGAACTCCGAGATGTCTTTGTCCCGGATCCCGGACAAGGGTTTCCCGTCCAGGCAGACCTCTCCTTCCGTAGGTTTATCCAGCGCCGCCATAATGTTGAGCAGAGTCGTTTTTCCGGAGCCGGATTCACCCATGATTGCCACGTATTCCCCTTCTTCCACCGAGAAGTTCACTCTCGACAGAGCCTGGACCTGATCCCCGCCGAACCGGGTCCTGTATATTTTCTTCAGATTTTTAACTTCCAAGACAGCCATTTGCCATATCCTCCTTTTTCTTTCTGGGATCAGTATAGCGGAAACAGCCGGAATGCCGACATCGATTCCTGTGACATTCCGACTGTCCCATGTGACAATATTGTAAGATGACGGCTATCCCAGCCACTGATTCCGGACCTCACTCTGCCTGCAGAGGATAGGAGTTCAGATCTATGGTAAATCGGCTGCCTTTCCCCGGCTCCGACTGAGCAGTCAGTCTGTGTCCCAGCTTGTCCGCAGCTGTCCTGCACAGGTAGAGTCCGATGCCGGTTGACTTCTTATCCAGCCTTCCATTGTACCCGGTAAATCCTTTCTCGAAAATGCGGGGCAGATCCTCGGAAGCGATCCCAATCCCGGTATCCGATATGGACAGACATTTTCTCTCATCTGCTTCAATGGTAATTGTCCCTTTTCCCGTATATTTCACCGCGTTCGACAGCAGCTGCTCTATGATAAAGGACAGCCATTTCTCGTCCGTCAGCACCCGGACGTCTGTTCCTTCATATACCAGCCGCAGCTTTTTGCGGATGAACTGTCCGGCATACTTGCGGATTGCTTTCCGGATGATCCCGTCCAGATCATACTCCTGAAGGACCAGATCCGAAGCATCGTCGCCCAGCCGGATATAATGGAGTGCCATATCCGCGTACTGTTCGATCCGGAACAGCTCCGACGCCAGTTCCTGATTCTCCCTGGTATCCTCCTGCTGGAGCAGTACTTTCATGACTGCGATGGGCGCCTTGATCTGGTGTACCCACACCGCATAATAATCCTCTGTATCCTTTCGTTCCGCCTCCCAGGAGTCCTTCTCCGCCCGATGAGAGTCCTCTGCAGACGTCATCAGGGCTCTGTAGTCTTCCTCCAGCAGATCCGCCGGCTCCGGCAGAGACTCCCCGTAAGGGCCTCCGCCACAGATCATCCGCTGCAGCATACCGTGCCTTTCCCGGAACCGCAGGAAACCCGTCATGAGAAATCCCAAACCGAAAACAGCGATCAGTATAAGCGGATACCAGACCGCTCTCATGTCTACGCCCGTCAGGGCAAACATCACACCGAAACAAACTCCGGCCAGCACGGTCCATATGACAGTCCCCCTTATCCGGTACAGATATTTTCCAAAAAGTTTCATTCCTCTCACCTGCTCTCTTCCGGCTCAGTCTGGACATCAGCGCGGTCCGACTCTATGATGTATCCCTCTCCAACTTTTGTAGTGATAAATTCCTTCAGTCCTGCCTTCTCCAGCTTCTTTCGGAGACGGGCGATATTGACAGTCAGAGTATTTTCCTCAATATAAATGTCTGTTTCCCACAGTCTGGTCATCAGCGTATC
>DXCZ01000061.1 GCA_019115765.1 Candidatus Mediterraneibacter stercoripullorum
TGTTTGATTTGGCTAATCTTATTATACCAAAGATCAGGTGCTATTTTTATGTCAAGGCACCAATAAAATGTATTTTTTACCAGATAAATCAAGCATCAGCAAGGATTATACTGGTGGGAAAGTTGAGTAATGGATTTAAAAGAAGCAATGAAGAAACGCCACAGTGTACGCCAGTATACAGACCAGCCGCTGGAAGCCGGAATCGTATCTGCGCTGGAAGACGAGATCCGGGCCTGCAACAGCGAAGGCGGACTGCATATCCAGCTTGTCAGAAATGAGCCGAAGGCATTTGACAGCTTCATGGCCCACTATGGTAAATTCAGCGGCGTAACGGATTATATTGCCATGATTGGCAAAAAGAGCGCTGACCTGGAAGAAAAATGCGGATATTACGGAGAACGTCTCGTTCTGAAGGCTCAGCAGCTTGGCCTGAACACCTGCTGGGTTGCCATGACATACAGCAAAATAAAAACCGCTTTCACCGTAGACAGCGGAGAGAAACTCTGCATCGTCATTTCCCTTGGATATGGCAAGACAGACGGAGTTCCTCACAAATCCAGATCTGTCAGCGATGTAGTGATGGCCGGCGGTACTGTTCCTGACTGGTTCTTAGCAGGAGTGAGGGCTGCTCTGCTTGCCCCTACCGCAATGAACCAGCAGAAATTCCAGTTCTCTCTGAACGGGAACAAAGTATCAACCAAAGCAGGCTTCGGCTTCTATACAAAGATTGATCTTGGAATTGCAAAATATCATTTTGAGATCGGCGCAGGGAAAGAGAATTTCCAGTGGGAGTAAAATAGATTTTGTAAAATGGAGCTTATATGGTCAGGCGGGACAGAATACCGCCCCGCCTGAATCGCTGTTTTATTCCAACACTGCCGCTCCTGGCAATCACTCTGCTTGTCCTTCTTCCAACATGATACGGCACTTCTTTCTCCAGCATGCCACGCCGTATTTCAATATCTTCCGCATACCGTCCTCCCGAAGCTGAGCGGCATAACGCCGTTCCTCAATCTGTCGTAGTGCTCTGCGACACGCAGCGTCAAGTTCTCCGTTTTCAGCATACTTTACCTCTATGGCTATTCCAATTTCTTCTCCGTCTATCTCCACAAGGATATCACAGTCCCCATCCCCGGATTCCCTGTTAGAAGCCACATACCAGTCATCCTTATAGCTGAGCAGCCCAAGAAGAATTCCGTGAAAATAGTTCTCTTTCATCTCATTTTTTACTGCTGTATCGCGAATACTGATCGTACGGTTGAGATATTCATTGAATTTCTTTTCTGCACCTGCAGCATCGCCGCTCTTAAACGCCTCACAAAATGAATTCAGCGCTGTTCCGTCTTTTCTTGCGCTGTCCTGGAACCATTCAGTAATTTGCTCCTCAAAAATATTCCTGATCTCCCTGTTCGGGATAGCCAGTCTCAGTTTGTTCCCGACAGGTTCTCCTCTCTGCGTCAGATACCCGGTGGTAAAAAGCACGCTCCACACATTATCTACAGAAGCATACATATCCTTATAAGTCAGTTCCTGACGCACTGCCTTCACAATACTCTCGCCTGATATCAACCGTTCTATTTCCTGCTTTGTTATGGATCTGGCGCTCTCCAGGAAATGCCGGATGACCATATTGCTGCTGGTATTAGACCAGAAGGCCTCAGGCTGTGCATTCGAATTTAACTTCAGTCTGCCACAGTAACATATCACATCCCATGGACAGTATACATCCAGCTTGCCGAACTGATATCCGTCGTACCATTCTTTCACTGTATGAAAAGCTTCCGAAAAATCATAATAATCTAATAGTTCTTTTACTTCCTCATCGGTAAAACCAAAGTATTCTTCAAACCCAACATCCGTGATCGTCATCACATTAAAATTGTTCAATCCTGTGAAAATACTTTCCTTAGCCACTCGCAGACATCCCGTAAGCACAGCAAAATACAGGTTATCGTTCGTCTTCAACGCGCGTTCGAACACATTGCGGAGCAACAGAACCATCTGATCGTAATACCCGTTTTCACTTGCTTTTGCAAGGGGCACGTCATACTCATCGATCAAAATGATCACCCTGCTTCCATAATGCTTCCTCAATAA
The DNA here is from genome assembly GCA_019115765.1 of Candidatus Mediterraneibacter stercoripullorum. GTDB lineage: Bacteria > Bacillota > Clostridia > Lachnospirales > Lachnospiraceae > Mediterraneibacter > Mediterraneibacter stercoripullorum. The sequence goes on from DXCZ01000061.1 coordinate 2,098, forward strand.
AGCTGAAAGTGTATAGAGACTTCCCATCAGTACAGTGTCCGACATCTTAAAAGCACCCTCTCCACGTCTGCCTATAGCTGTAAGCTGATCGTACATTCTCTTTTCTTTCTCTGTAAGTCTGCTGCTTTCTGCCAGAAACTGGAAACGCATAGCCTCATTTCCGATCACAGAACACATCATTTCACGTGCTGTCTCATAATCATTCCCATTCACACTTTTCAGACTGACTGCGATCACTGGGAATTTCCCCATGTATTCTTCACACAATTCTGTTTCTTCTGATATGGCCAGTCCGTCAAATAATTCTCTCCGGCATCCGATCTCGAAAAAGTTCTTTAACATACTCATATTCAGAGTTTTTCCGAATCTCCTCGGCCGGGTAAAAAGATTGACCTCGCCCCAGTTGTGCAGCAGGTCACGGATCAGTCTTGTCTTGTCGATATAATAAAAATTATCTGTCTTGATCTTCTCAAAATTTTCTATTCCGATCGGAAGTTTTTTCTGTACAGCCCTGTCCGTCATATTGTCTGCCGCCCCTTTCAGAAATAAATCTTTTTTATAGTCACAATTCTATCATCAGCTTTAGAAAACAGCAAGGCGGAAAAGGGAATTCCCTTTTCCGCCTTGCACGATTGGATATTATTCAAACTGTTCTCAGTATCCAGTCATTCAAGAACCATATTGTCATTAAAGCCTTTTCCCCAGTTCATACGCCATCTTCGGATAACGGCTGTGCTTCGTCATGGACGGGCTGCCACATCCTCTTCCAAGTACCATACCCTGATCCTGCAGATCCAGATAGCGGACCAGCGTCTGATAGTGGCTTTCCAGTGCGTCAAATGTCCAGTCGTCGCTGTTCCATGCAACCGTAAGAAGTGCTGGTTAAATCCGATCCAGCCTTCTGCACGACGCCGACTGTCATCCTGCCGTCCAGCATGGCCTTTCCGGCAATCACAGCGATCACTACATGGGCAATACGGGTGAGCAGACGAATCAGCGGGTTTACACAATTGGTCAGGAAATCCGCCTTCTGGTTGGCGATCCGGTTTTCTTCCACCGCCTTCTCCACCTGTTCAATAGCCTCCTGCAATGGCACACACACCCGACAGCAGGGATGCCCCCGCCATCTGTATGCCCGTTCCCAGTAATACTTCAAATGTACTTCCCGAGGTTCCCTCATTAAAAATTTCTGCCGCCAGCGTGGGGATGTAGAGCGCTCCGGCCACATCAATGATCAAAAGCAGTACAGTAGCCACCAGCAGCTTCCAGTGCGGCTTCAGGATACGCCCGGTTATTTCGAAAAATAACCGGGCGCACCCGACATCTTCTCCGACGCTGCAGCTGCGGCTGCATGTCCTCAGATGATCACATATTCTGTTTTCGAAGGGATGGGTTATCGTGCAAAAAAATAAAGCCGGACAAGGTGCAGGCATCCCAGCCTGTGCCTTATCCGGCGTGTCATTTCTCACGAATGATCTGCCTCCGATATACCACGGCTCATCTCAGCACAATGATACAGTCATACTCTTCCTCCGCCTTTTCCCGCTCCTGCGCAGTCAGACTCTCAGTCACCTCCATATCCGGCGCCCACAGGAAATATCTGCACACATATCTGACCTCTCCACTGGACACTTGGCCGTTCTCATCCGACGCCACGATCAGATATCTCTGCCGGTCTGTCTCTCCGCCTTCATACCACCGGTCCCCCAGGATCTGCTCTGCCCTGCCGGGAAGAGATATGTCATAGTCCGACCGGATACTGAGCAATCCGTTGAACTCGGAGTAAAGGAAGTTCAATCCAAGGAGAATCGTCCCCAGCACCGCATACTGATACCGCCGCTTTGCCCCCGGAGAGGAGTAGGCCCGGTACGCCCCCCGTTCATCAATATCTACTGCAAAGGAATGCTCTATATCTACAGTTGCTCCCATGATCAGTATTCCGGCATAAAGTACAGTGACACTGCATGCATACCTCTCGAATCCTGCCAGCTGCACCGCCTCCCCGGCAGGCATAGTAAAGAGGTACATATACAGCATTCCGGTATAATAGAGGATCACCAGGACTATGCCTGCCGGCAGGATCCATCCCAGACGCCATCTCTTTTTCAGTCTGATGCGGCCATACAGCACCGCTCCGGCCGCCAGCACGGTACACAGATATAACATCTGCGCCGCCCGGCTGCCCGGATCGGACACAGCTGCAAGGAAATCCTCCGTCACCTGTCCGTACTGATCCTCCCCTACGGGAGCTCCATATTCCCCGGCATTCAGCCCTTCCAGATAATATTCCTCTGTATCCATTTTCTCTTCTTCCTGCTCTCCAACAGCCGGGATCCGCTGTTCGAACTTCCCCGTAAATCCCGCCAGATCTGTATTCAGATGATACCTCCATGCCGCAGCCGGCAGCACAGTTCCTCCGATCATCAGCATCCCCCACAAGAGCATGGACAGAATCGATACGCCTCTACGTCCTGACTTTTCTGTTTCTTCTAATCCTTCTGATTTCCTCCGGCAGAAAAGCATTGCAAGTGCGAACACCAGCGCCGCGCCTGCGAAAAAGAGCCCCGTGTTCTTCACGATTCCGGTAAATCCCAGCAGTATGATCTGAAGCATACAGAGTCTCCCCTTCTCTTCCCAGCACCGGTAGGATACCGCAGCAGATGCCATGACAAGCAGGGGCAGAAGGAAGTCCACAAGCAGATTATTGATCCGGATGGTCAGGTTCAGATAGGAAAGCACGGCGCATCCCGCGCCAAGGAAGGAATACAGTAGAAATCTCCTTTTCTCCTTCACAATGCCGAATACCGCATAGAAGCATGACAGGATCATGCTGTTCTGTGCCAGCAGCATAACTCCCTGAGACCGTCCCGCATATCTGCACACATAGTAAATAAACAGACTGCTGCCCGGCGGATAATCACGAAACGCAATCAGAACCGTATCCGCCCCCGGAAACTGATCCGCAGACAGCAGATACTTCACGATTACTGCCCAGTGGGAAAAGTTATCATAATGAATAAGCTTCAGATCCAGCGACAGCAATGCGAATACACCTGTTCCTGCCGCAAAGAGCGCCCCGCACAAACTCCATCCGGGGCCTCTGACCTTTCCTCTCACACACAGGATCAGAAACAACAGAAAGCAGCCCAGACCTCCAGTCAGAATCAGATCCGCCGTTTCTGCAAGCCGATCCAGCAGACCTCCCCAGAACAGGGTGAGACTGATCCCTGCCATACAGACAATTGGCACAAACCAGCTCTTCACCTTCCCAAACCGGTAAATGACAAAGAAATATCCCCAGAGCGACAGGAAAAGCAGCGCGGCTCTTCCTATATCCCATATCTGTACCATCTGCTGTCTCTCCTTTCCTGCATCCTCTCTACACTCTATCGTCTCTGCCAGCGCATGCGGATATTCCTGCACAACTCATCATATATGGTCATCCACGGATCTATCTCTCTTGGAAGAGAATGCTCCCTGTCATGGATGATCTGCAGCCAGTTTCTCCGGCTGTTTTCCTCTTCGGGGTACACCACCGCGGTAAGAAACCCGGCTTTCCCTGCCCCAGGTTTAACAATCTGCGCTTCTCCACCTGCCTTCTCCTTTCTGGAATACACACATATTCCTTTCAGCACGGCCCTGTAATATGCACTGCTCACAATGATCCTGAGGGGATCGCCTTTCTTGGACGGGATCATATCCGCAAGACGCAGAGCGATTCCTTCCTCAGACACATCTATCGTTCTTCCCTTCCTGTACTCTCCCTTCCACCACAGTTCTGCCGGTTCCTCTGCGCCGATCCGGTCCGAGATACGTCTGGACTCTCTCCCCAGCATGAAGAATCCCGCATACAGAAGGGCAGTCAGGTTGTATCCCAGCCAGAACAGGATCACACTGCTGTACACCAGCGCCATGCCATATTTCCCCCTGATAAAATGAATGGCAGCCACAACTGTCAGAAAGATCAGGATACCATGGGGGATAAGGTACTGCCAGGAAGCTGTCCGGACTCTCTCTTTCTTCTTGTCCGTCACCTTGAACGTCTTCTGATGTATTCCAAGAGATTCCAGCAGAACAGGCAGAATCAGATACGGCGCCAGGATTGTATCAACGATCTGGCTCCACCGCATGTTCCGTATATTTGTACTCAGATATCCCATGGCCACGCGGAAGGACAGATGAGACGGCAGCCAGAACAACAGCAGCTCCCAGAACCCGCACTCTACCAGCCGAAACCCAACCAGAGCGAAGAGAATGGGCGCCAGTATAAATATCATCCTGCACAGAAATGACCACCAGTAAAGATACGCATTCAGATAGGACATCCGGGCGGCAAATGGCAGATCTCCAGTGAAGACCGCATTTGTATTCTGGATACTCTGGATCACGCCCCTAGCCCACCGGATCCTCTGACCGATCATGCTGGAGACTGTTGTCGTAGATAGTCCTGACGCCAGAACTTCTGTCGTGGCATAGGTAATGTACCCTGCTTTCTGAAGGCGCAGGCTGACCTCGAAATCCTCTGTCACCGTGTCATAGGGGAAGCCGCCGATCTCCTCCAGGGCATCCCGCAGGATTACCGTATTACTCCCCGTGTACGCTGCAGTGTTGGTAGCATTCCTCAGCACATTGATTTCCCGGGAAAAGAAGTCCTGCTCATTAGGGATATCCTTTTCCGAAAACAGGTTAAACTGGAACAGATCCTGATTGTAGAAGCTCTGAGGTGTCTGTACCAGCCCGATACGTTTCTCCCGAATCAGGAAATAGGGCACTGTCCGCATGAGAAATGTCCGCCTTGGGATCATATCCGCGTCAAAGGTGGCGACCAGAGGGGAAGTCGTAAGGGAAAGAGCATGGTTATAGTTTCCCGACTTGGCGTGACGGTTGTCAGACATTCCCAGATATCCAACCTTCAGATGCTCCGACAGTTCCCGGATCTCTTCCCTGTCCCCGTCGTCACATACATAGATATGAACCTTCTCCGGGTCCGGATACTCCAGAAATGTACAGGCATTGATGGTCTTATAGAGCAGATCTGCTGATTCGTTGTGGGTGGCGATCAGCACATCAATATCCGGGAACTGACTTTCCGCTGCATCCGGGAATGGGATCTCATATTCTCTGCTCTTCATCCTGCTGAGCATAAGTTCCATCATTCCCAGCGTGGTCACGGTCTCTGCAAGTACCAGAAGTATCCCCGCGGCAGTCTGAAGGAATCCTGCCCGCCACGGGATCGTAAAGAAGATCCTCCAGATCAGATAGACTGCAGAGGAAATGATCGCCAGTATGAACCATCCGTTTCTCTTCTGCTCGTTTTTATACTCGTCATTTTTATTCTCGCTATTTTCGTTCTGCTCATTCCTGTTCTCATCCGCCATAAGGTCTGTCATCCTTTCTGCGATATGCGAAAACCCAGCTTTTCTGTATCCGATAAGACAGAATAAAAAGCATGCCGTCGCACAGGATTTTTGCTGCTTCCGGTCTGACGTCAGCCAGCGCGGACACTGCATATACTGACAAAGCAGAAGACACAGTCACTCCAATACACAGAGAAATATAACGCAAGACTGTTGTTTGCTCTTCTCTTAACCAGTATCTCTCCTTCCATTCCCTATCTTCAGCCAGAGAGGCCGGTGCCGGTCTGCGGAAAACCCAGTTCCGGTTCAGGAGAAAATTAATCCCGGCGGAAACGATACGTGCAGTAACTGTAGCCGCTGCTACACGACGGAAAGGCTTCATATATCGGAACGCCCCGTCAAAAAAACCGAACAGGACCAGATCCAGCAGAGCACAGATAAGAGAAGATGTACCAAATCTGCCCAATCCACGGAACAGCACGGACATCACCTGAATGCTGTCCCGTACAGGACGGAAATGAGTCCCTTCATTTTCATTAACATATATGGTCTCTGTCTTCTCGGTCAGAACAGGTATCCCACGGTCTGCGCAGACCAGCAGCATACGCATCTCATACTCGAACCGTTCTCCCGGGATCTGCATCATAAGATCCAGAAGGCTGCCGTCAAAGGCCCGGAATCCCGTCTGCGTATCTTCCAGTCTGCCGCCTCCATGCAGCCGGAATGCAAATGATGAGATTCGATTCCCCAGGCGTGATTTCCACGGAACGTCTTCTCCTGAAAAGTCCCGTATCCCAAGAACCAGTGTCCCCGGATTCTGTTCTGCTGCCTGCAGGAGCTTTGCTCCGTCTTCCGGCAGATGCTGGCCGTCGCAGTCAGTGCAAAGGACCAGACAGTCTGTCCCCGCATATTGTCTGATATACCGGAATCCGGTCTTCAACGCCTGCCCCTTGCCCCGGTTCTTTCCATGTCTCAGGACCACACATCTGTCTATTCTGGAAATCCGGTCAAATATATCCCTGTACGCCTCCCCGGATCCATCATCGATCACAATGATCTGCGCGGTGATCCTGCTGTGAAGCTCCACGATCTGTTCTGTCAGACCCGGCCCCGGTTCCAGCGCCGGAATAACAATATAGTTTTCCTCCATCACTGCTGCTCCCCTTTCCTGTCAGATGCTGCTCACAGTATTGCTGCATCTGCACTTCGGCTCCCACCGCTTAGCACTCCACGCACTTGAAGCGGTGGAATGCTTGTCTGCGTTCAATCTCTCAGCATTCTGCTCCTCGGGCAGTCTGCCCTGCATCTGATACATTCCCGCCTCATACAGTCGATCATTTTATCATTGATATAGAAACCATCTTTTCCCTGATATTTTGAAATATACAGAGCCGTATCCGCACATCGGTACAGCTTCCTGTAATCTCTGACTGCCCCTCCCGTGGGCACTGCTCCGATACTTACAGAGACCTTGTATTTCTCATACCACTTATCCAGCCCACGGCGGACTTCCCCGAGCAGGACCGCAAACTTCTCCTCCAGTATCCTGCGTGGCACCGGATCCCGGATCAGAACCGCGAACTCATCTCCTCCGATACGCCCGATCACATCGCCTTTACGAAAGACTCCTGACAGACATCCTGCAAATCTCTTCAATACCATATCCCCCTCCGGATGTCCCTCACAGTCATTTACCCGTTTAAAGTTATCCAGATCGAGGAGAAGAAGCGTACCTTCCGGGTTTTCCCCTCTGAGAAATTCTTCTGCCCTCCGTTCGAATCCGCTCCGGTTGTACAGTCCTGTAAGGCGGTCATACTCCGCCTCCGTCCGGGCTTCCGAAAGCTGATCTTCCATACGGTGGATTCCCTGAGCTTTTTCAACATATTCCTTTTCCAGCTGAAGTATCATTTCCATCAGCGGTTTTAGTTCCGGGATCTCACTGTCGTCTTCCCACAGATCTCTTTTCCCGCGGATAACATCATATATCCCCTCTCGCACCTGTTCAAAATGTCCAAACAGATATTTCTTCAGATGGTAATGCACCATCAGGACAGTCATCACACTGATCATGCCGATTGCAGCCAGTCCCAGGAAAAATGTAATAAGCACATTTCCGACAACCCGGTTCATCCCGGTGAAAGCAACCAGATACATACCTTCCATATCTCTTACCACAGCGCTCTGCCAGGCTCCGTTCACGTGCAGGAGAACCTGATCCTCTTCAGACAGGACAGACAGATAGTCCAGCATCTCCGCTCCTTCCTCCACGTCTCGGATCCTGATCTCCTGACTGTTATTCTCTGTAATCCCGAATACACGCCCTCTCTGCTTTCCAACGGCGAAGATGCTTGTCTCATATTCCGTCGTTGCCTGCCTCAATATCTCTCCCACCAGCTCTTTTCCGCTTACCAGACCCTCTCGTGACAGATCCGCGTCAATGCGTACTGCTGCAAACTGTTCAGAGTCTGAGCCCACGACCACATAGAAATACTCCGGCCTGTTCTGGAAATCCGCCTGATCCATACGAATTGCTTCTTTATCACCTCCATGCGCAGCATTCAGCTCCTCTATTACATCATCCGCTTCCTTGCAGCCCTCCATAGCCTCATCCGTACTCAGGAAGATCTCCCCGGCTGAGTCGATCAGGGATATTTCTCCTACTTCCATCAGATCCTTCAGTACCTCCAGCACTGTCCTGCCGATCTGCTGTCCGTCATTTGACACAATGTACTCAACCGCTCTTGCCCGGCTCAGACAATCTTCCCGCAGATGTTCCAATTTCTCATTGTATTCGTCCGAAGCCCGATCCAGGTTGTTCTCCACACCTGCCAGCAGCTGATCCAGATTTATCCCGTTTTCTTTCCTTCCCCTCTCATACAGACTGATTGCAAGGATTAACACAGACAGCAGCGCAGAGAACAGGAATGTCACTGCCAGCCGCTTATACAGCCGTCTCATATGCCCGCCTCCACCTGATATACTCTTCTTTCGGCAGCGGCCTGGAATAATAATATCCCTGCCCGAGGTAACACTGGTGTTCCAGAAGGAAATGGATCTGCTCTTCTGTCTCTACACCTTCCGCCACCACTTCTACCCCAAGCTTTCCTGCCATGCAGATCGTGGAATCCAGGATCACATCTGCCCTCGGGTCACCAATCCTGCTGACAAAATGCCTGTCCAGTTTCAGGATGTCAAAACAGATCTCCTGAAGAAGCTTCAATGTAGATCCCCCAATTCCGTAATCATCCATAGCAATCCGGAATCCTGCTCCCTGAAGGTCTTCCGCAAAGCGCAGCATCCCTGCCCCATTTACACTTTCCTCTCCAGTCTCGACAATTTCAAAAGATATCTGCTTCTCAGATACTCCGTATTTATCCATGATCATGCGGAACTGCTCTCGTATTTGCTTCCTCTCTGCATGAAGTCTGGACAGATTGACCGAGACCGGTCCGAAGGGAAAACCAAGCCGGTCCGCTTCGCAGATATCCCGGCAGACACTCTCCATCACTTCCTGGTCCAGCTCCGCAGTAAGCCCTGCCCGCTCAAACAGCGGTACGAAAACAGCCGGTGTGATCAGCATACCGTCAGACTTTTGCCATCGTACCAATGCCTCCGCCCCACGGGGCCGCCCTGTCCTCATATCCATCTGGGGCTGATACCATACACAAAATTCTCTGTTTTTTAATGCTTCTCTAAAGTTTTCTTCTATTCTTTCCAGGGATTCCACCGTCATAAATGCCCCCTATCTTTCTGCCGATTTGGTCATGTTATCTGCAAAACAGTATACTGGCATTAGGATGTCAGAAAAGGAAGGATTTTATACTCGTAATAAGACATTTTTTGAACGCGTAGATGTGCGGGGATGTTTTGAAATTCGTTGAGTTTTACACAGGAATAGGGTCTCGCGGATCCGTTCTCCTTTGCCTGCGCCGAAATTGGTGGATATGATCGGCTGGGAAGCCTGCCCCACACTGTAGGCACAGCACTGTACAAAGGTACTGATATTGACAATTACTCCGTATACCGAAAGCGCATTGGTTCCAAGGCAGACCATGATCTGACGGTTGAACAGGATCGTCAGGATTCCCATTGCCACATCGATAAAGAACGTGGAGAATCCGGTAGCCGTTATCTGCTTCAGCTTATGCAGAAGATTCTGGGGTTTCACCAATCGGAGCGTATTTTTCTTCGTAAAGAAATGGGACAGCATCGCCAGGAAACTGATGGAAGAACCGATTGCTGTGGCAAGACCGGCTCCGAACGCTCCCATATCACAGACAAACACGAAGAAATAATCTCCGAATATATTAAAGATTCCTCCGGCCAGAACCGCGCCGGTAGCCAGAGCCGGATTCTTGTCATTTCTAAGATATGCTGCCAGCATCTGGTTAAACAGGAAAAACGGAATCGCAAACTTGATCGGCAGCACATACTCCCTTGCCAGCGCCAGCGTGTTATCCTGATCGCCGAATATGATCAGAAGATTCCTGTCAAAGAAAATGATGACCAGCCATACAATAACCGCAAGGATCACGGACCCGATCACAGACGCTGTAAAATATTCATTAGACCGCTTCACATCTCCGTCCGCCTTTCCACGATAGAATAGATCGATGTGATCAGCGCACTTCCGAATGCGGCAGACAGATACTTGAAGTAGATTGTTTTGATCTTTCCATTCAGAAAATCCATTGTCTCATCCTCCTGATAATCTTTCATTCTGAATTTAACTCTGATACCCGGAAGAACGCGGTTTCCTGTTAAATGAAAAAACCGGATAAGGTATAAGCGTCTCAGCTTATCTCTTATCCGGTTCACCATCACTGCTAATGGCTTTCCCTCCGAGGATCAGGCATCTCATCCTGCCTCTTATCCGGCCGGGCTGCCTGCCTCTGCAGCCGACCCTCCGAGTACCGTTTTGTAGTCTAACACAGGTAGCCGTGTACGAGCCAAAGTCCAGCCCTTACATCAGGCCCGCCACCTCAGGCAGCCACAGACTGACAGCCGGCACATACGTCACAAGCAGCAGACCGATCAGGATTGCGACATAATACCTGAGCATATAAGGCATTACCTTCGCAAGGCTGGTCCTTCCTACCTTAATGGCTACGAACAGCGTGTTTCCAACCGGCGGTGTGATATTGCCGATACACAGGTTGTAAACAAGGATCAGACCGAACTGTACGGGATCCATGCCGAATGTCTGTACGACCGGAAGGAACAGCGGTGTAAAGATAAGGATCGCCGGTGTAACATCCATAAATGTTCCTGCGATCAGCAGGATCACATTCATGATCAGAAGGATGATGATTGGATTCTGTGTCAGTCCGAGCAGCGCTGCGGAGATTGCCTGCGGGATCTGGGTAAATGACATAACCCATCCCAGGATATTGGATACCCCGATCAGGAAAACGACCATGCCGCTCATCTTAGCACTCTCTACCACGATGTTCCAGAATGATTTCCACGTAATATTACGATAGCAGATTCCCAGGATCAGTGCATATACAACTGCAATAGCTGAACCTTCTGTTGCTGTAAACACACCGATGATAATACCTCCGATAACAACAATGATAAGAGACAATGCCGGGATTGCCTTCAGCGTGCAGATGCCCAGATTCTTCCAGTCGAATTTCCCCGGAAGACCTTTGTACCCTTTCTTCTTCGCAAGAATAACCGCCACTGCCATACAGCAGACCGCCCAGATGATTCCCGGAATATATCCGGCCATGAACAGAGCCGCTACAGATGTCCCGCCTGCCGCCAGTGAATAAGTGATCAATGCATTAGACGGCGGGATCAGCAGACCGGACGGAGCGGAAGCGCCGTTAGTCGCTGCACAGAGCGCCTTGTCATATCCCTGTTCCTCTTCTCCCTTTTCAACCATACTTCCAACTGCAGCCGCTGCTGCGGACGCAGAACCGGAGATAGCTCCAAATAGAGCGTTTGCCCCTATGTTAGTCACCAGCAGAGCTCCCGGCATCTTACCCAGGATCGCCATAACAAAATCGACAAGCCTCTTTGCGATCCCTCCCTGGTTCATCAAGTTACCTGCCAGAATGAAAAACGGGATAGCCGTCAGGCTGAATTTGCTCATGCCGACAAATATACGCTGTGCACCTGTCACCACCGAGATATCAAGAGATACGGTCTGCAGGATACATATAAGGGAAGAAATACCGATGGCATAAGAAATCGGCACTCCGATGATCAACAATACTGCAAGAATCAAAATAATGATCAACAATGACTGAATTGCCATAACTTATACCTCCTCCTTTTTCGCTTCTATATTCCCCTTGCTGATATCAATAATATTCAATACGGTATAGATCATATTGAGAACGCCGCACAGCGGGAGCACGATATAGAACACTCCTACCGCAACGCCCAGAGATGAGGTCATCTGTCCCATGGCAAGATTTGTAATGGCAATCCCGCCATACACAAGAATGATCGCTGAAAATGCAAAAGCGATCAGTTCTCCCACGATTCCGAAGAATTTCTGCAGCTTTTCGCTCATTCTGTCCACAATAACAGGAATGTTCATGTGGCCGCGCTCACCTGTGATCAGCGAAGCGCCCAGAAGGCTGGCCCACGCGAACAGATACGATACCAGTTCTTCCGACCAGGAAGACGGATTCTGCAGGATATATCTTGTAAATACCTGCCAGCATGTAAGAGCAACCATTGCAAGAAGGCTGACTCCCGCCAGTACATTCAAAACCTTATTCAGAATATTTCTCAATGCTTTCATTTCCCGCTCCCTCCTTTACGATTCCTCTGCCGGATACTCTTCATTGTACGCCTGGATCGCGTCATAGATCGGCACGAGATCCGGGTAATTCTCCAGCATGCTGTCATGCATCGGCAGGCATGCCTCGCGGAATGGCTCAGTATCCGGATAGAGGAAGGTCACTCCCTGCTCGTTCTCCGCACGGTTCTTCGCCTCTTCCACAGCGTCTACCCATTCTTCTCTCTGCACCTGATTCACAAGCTGAAATCCCTCGTCGAAGATTGCCCTCTCTTCACTGCTCAGATTATCCAGGAATGCATTGCTTCCGATCAATATATCCGGGATCATCTGGTGCATATCATAAGAATAATATTTGCAGACGTCTCCATGCCCGTTATCAGTAAGCGCCAGTTCATTGTTTTCCGCTCCGTCAATGATCTTGGACTGAAGGGATGTATATACGTCTCCGAATCCCATCGGTGTCGCCGAACCGCCCAGCCTGTTCATCATCTCCACATTTGTCGGGGACTGCTGTACACGGATCTTGAGTCCCTTCAGGTCATCCGGTGTCTCGATCGGCGTATCTACTGTATAGAAATTACGGGTCCCTGCATCAAGCCATGTCGTTGCCTCGAATCCTGCCTGCTTGGTAGACTCGAAGATCGGGCCTGTGATATTCTCATCATCCATTGCAGCATGATAAGCTTCACTGGATGCAAACAGGTAGGGCAGATTAAACAGCGTGTAGTTGTCACTGAACGTTTCCAGCAGTGAATTGGATGCCACACAGAAGTCAATCGCTCCGGTCTGTGTCAGCTGCACCATCTCATTCTGAGACCCAAGAAGCTCACTTGGGAATACTTCTACATCATATTTATCTCCCAGTTCTTCTTCAATGAACTCTTCAAAAGCCAGAAGCGCGATATGAGTAGGGTGATTCGTCGACTGATTGTGACCGATACGGATTATTTTTTTCTCACTTTCTGATGAAGCGCCACAGCCGGTCATCATCCCCAATATCATCGTGAGCACCAGAAGCACCGCAGCTGCTCTGAATCTTTTTTTCATTTCTGTTCACTCCTCTCTCATTCTTAGAACTATGCATGTGCAAATGCGCTTTCCCGTATTATCCGGGCATTCTCCCCGCGAGCCATTTTGCTGTCACGAATGACTCTTCATTGGACAGGACTGCTATTTCTGTCACCTCTCTTTCTTCTCGCCCCGAGAATTTTAGCACTTTCTTTGCAAATCTTGTATAAATCTTAGCATTTTCTTAGCCATTTGTATAGCTCATTTTGTTCAAAGAACAGGCACGGATTGAAACAGAAAAATATAAAAAAGAAACCGAAGATGCAGTCGTCATGATCCCTTTTCATTCCAACAGGCCCATGGACTACAACAGAAAAAAACTTTTTACAGGCGGATATCTTTT
>DXCZ01000062.1 GCA_019115765.1 Candidatus Mediterraneibacter stercoripullorum
AACTTTAAAATAGTAATACTAAGTGCGTTGTGCAGGCGACAACAAAATGCAAATATGATAGAATAGAACATATATTAAACAATCTACGGCAGGGGTGACCATATGCTGATTTATGAAGGAACAAAAGACAATTTCTTAACAAGCGTAGAACAGGATACGATTGCTTTGGAAATTGAAAACAATATTTATGAAAGAATGCACCGGCACACAGCAAAAAATGAATTTCATGCCTGGGAAAACTCTATGGAATATATGTATAAGGTCCTGAATGATCAGGATATTCCGTCGGATGCAGGGATTGCTATTGAATACAATATTCCTCAGACATCGAAACGTGTTGATTTTTTGATTTCTGGTTATGGTAAACATGAAGATGCCAATGTTGTTCTGATTGAACTGAAGCAGTGGGATGAACTGGAAGCGGTTTCGGGGAGGGACGGCCTGGTACAGACTTATACCGGAAATGCTGTGAGGCAGGTTGTTCATCCTTCATATCAGGCATGGTCATACGCTATGCTGATCAGCGATTACAATGCTTCTGTACAAGAAGGCATGATTTCGATTTTTCCATGTGCTTATTTACATAATTACAGACGGCATGAGCATGATCCGATTGATGCCGAGCAGTATGATATATATCTGGAAGATGCACCGGCATTTACTCGCGGTGAAGTTACAAAGCTTAGAGATTTTATTAAGAAGAGTATCAGAATCGGTGACAATAAAGAATTGATTTATAAGATTGATTCGGGACGTATTAAGCCATCGAAAAGTTTACAGGATTCTATTGCAAAAATGATGAAAGGCAATCGCGAATTTATTATGCTGGATGAACAAAAGGTTGTTTATGAGGAAATTCTGGATGAAGCAAGACTTTCTGTTGCGGACGGCAATAAGCGCGTTGTGATTGTAAAAGGTGGCCCTGGAACGGGAAAGAGTGTAGTGGCAGTGAATCTGCTTGCCGAATTGACGAAAGAGGATCAGTTCTGTCAATATGTATCCAAAAATTCCGCTCCAAGAAATGTGTATCGAAAAAAGCTGAAGGGCAGTATAAGAAAAAGCAGTGTCGATAATATGTTTAAAGGTTCAGGAATTTATACTGAAACAGAAAATAATATGGTTGATACAGTTCTTGTCGACGAAGCACATAGACTGAATGAAAAATCAGGAATGTTCCATAACATGGGTGAAAACCAGATTAAAGAAATCATTCATGCAGCGAAATGCAGCGTGTTTTTTATCGATGAAAGCCAGAGAGTCACATTACAGGATATAGGAAGTGTAGGAGAGATAAGAAAATGGGCTGAAGAGGAAAATGCTCAGATTACAGAAATGGAACTAGTGTCTCAATTCAGATGTAACGGGTCAGACGGATATCTGGCATGGCTGGATCATACTTTGGAAATTCGTGATACTGCCAATTTTGATATGGCAGATATCGATTATGACATCAGGATACTTGATTCACCTGTTAAAATGCAGGAGATGATTATTGAAAGAAACCGTACATCGCATAATAGAGCAAGGATTCTGGCAGGATACTGTTGGGATTGGAAGAAAGAAGGAGTGAACGATCCATCTGTATATGATATAAAAATCGGAGATTTTGAAATCAGCTGGAATTTGAAAAATACAACTACTTATGCTATTGATGAAGATTCCGTCCAGGAAGCCGGATGTATACATACCTCTCAGGGATTGGAATTTGATTATGTCGGAGTCATCATTGGAGATGATATGCGATATGAAAACGGAAGGATTGTTACAGACTTTACCAAACGAGCCAGGACGGACCAGTCACTGAAGGGGATTAAAAAGTTGTATAAAGAAAATCCGGATCGGGCGGAGAAAGAAGCAGATGAAATTATAAAAAATACTTACCGGACATTGATGACTCGGGGCATGAAAGGCTGTTATGTCTATTGTACAGATCAACGGCTGTCTACTTATCTGAAAAAATGTCTGGGCATACAAAAAGCGAGGGTTAAAGATGAAAAAGGAAACGATTGAACAGGTATTAAAATTTAGAGATGAACGGAACTGGAAGCAATTTCACAATCCGAAGGATCTGGCAATCTCCATCAGTCTGGAGGCTGCGGAGCTGCTGGAGGTTTTTCAGTGGAGTGCAGAAGACGTCTGGTGTGAGAAGAAAAAAGAAAAAATCAGGGAAGAACTTGCAGATGTATTGAATTACTGTATTTTAATGGCGGATACCTGTGGGCTGGATATGGATGAAATTATTCAAGAAAAAGTCAGGAAGAATGCAGAGAAGTATCCGGTGGAAAAAGCGTACGGGCATAAGGAAAAGTATACTGAGCTTGGAGAATAATATGCAGTTACCATATTCTGATATTCTGGATATAGCCCATTTTTCCAGATTGTTTGACAATAAAAGCGAGTGCTATAAATTATTCTGGTTTCAGGCAATTGCACGGAAAATTAAAGAGGGGCACAAAATAATTACATTCGAAGCATTGATTGATGAAATGATTGCAGATGCATGGTATATGGTTTCGGAGTATCATTTAAATCTTGGCCCTAATGATGCTCTGGAGAGAGTGGTTCATCGACTGAGTGAGATCAGTCATATGAAATCCAGTGAGAAAAAGGAAGTGATTCTGGAGTATTTAGCGGCTTGCGAGGATAAGGAAGTTACCGCCATGAAGCGTACTTTATCGCAGAACGTGCCTTATCGATTACAGGCACCTTTTATGGAGTCTATGAAAGGAAAAGAGTGGAACAGATCTGGGAAAAATCTTGCGGCAAGAATTAATCAGGAAAAAAGACTGATATATTATTTTTTACAATTCTGCGGTCTGAACACCCAGATTCAAATCCAGACAGAATGGGCGGATTATATCGAACGCAATTACGAAATCATACAGGGCTGGATTGAATTAAACCTGATTCAATATCTTCAGAGAAGGAATCCCAGTGTCCCGGGAATTGTGGACAAGCTATCTCCGCCAAAAGAGCGGAATCTGGAAAAAGTAAAAAAATATTGGAAAATGATTGTTGCCATAAAACCTGTTTACGAAATCTATGGAGAAAAACCGCTGAACGAAAAAAATATATCTATTGATCATTTTGTGCCCTGGTCCTATGTGGCGCATGATGAACTGTGGAATCTGACACCTACAACTCGAAGCATTAACAGTAGTAAAAGCAATAGCCTTCCGGATTGGAATTCCTATTTCCCGATGTTATGTAAAAGTGAATACTTATCCTATAAATTAATGTGGGAATATCCGGAAATCCATACGGCTTTTGAAAAATGTGCCAGGGAGCATCTGAATAATCAAGAGATCAGACACAAACTTTATCAGCAAGGCCTGTCGGAAAGAGAGTTTTCAGAGCGTCTGGAAGAGGTTATTCTTCCGGTCTATAAGTCGGCCAAAAGTATGGGATTTTCTAATTGGAGACTGAAGGTGTAAGGTTATGTGCGAGTATTATGAAATCAATGCAAAGCAATATGCCAAAGAAACATTTTCTGCTGATATGTCGGAACAATATAAGAGATTTCTCCCTCTACTGAGAGAAAGGGCAAGGATTCTAGATTTGGGAAGTGGCAGCGGGCGTGATGCGTGTTATTTTCAAAATCATGGATATCAGGTGACTGCATTGGAACCATCAAAAAATCTTTGCAGAGAGATTCGGAAAGTTTTCTCAGGGGAAATTGTATGTTCTGATATTCAGAGTTATCAGCCGGATCAACGATTTGATTGCATTTGGGCTTGTGCGTCATTGATTCATTTACAAGAAAAAGAAATCCTTCACTTTTTTGAAAAAATTGATCTGTTTTTAAATGATAATGGGATTGTATATCTTTCCGGGAAAAATGGAATTTCTACGGGAGAAGCGGCGGATGGGCGTTATTTTCTTGAATTTACGGACCAATTAGTGGAAAAGATTCTATTGGCCAACAGACATATATATCTTAAAGAGCTGTGGTATACGGAGGATGCGAGTGGAAGAAAAGGATTTCGATGGATGAATGTGATACTCAGGACGGGATAGAAAGATAGTGACTACTAGCAGAATTTCTATCATTAGTGGGAAAAGATAAATTGTGATACAATATTTACGATTACAAAACCTCGGGGAGGTTACTGGTGATGCAGTTGCAGAATGATAAAATAACAACATTACAGACAGCGATCCAGACAGCATATCTGGATCATACTATAAATTCTAATCTGGCATATCGACCAGAATTTGTTTCAAATAATTATAAGCTCGGGAAAAAAGTTCTTGTTTCAATTGAAGAAGAATTACAAAGATGTGAAGAATTTTGTATCAGTGTTGCTTTTATTACCAAAAGCGGAATTACGCCACTTCTTCAGACTTTAAAAGATCTGGAACAAAAAAATATTCCGGGGAAAATCCTGACGACAAATTATCTTATGTTCACTGAGCCAGAGGCCCTGGAAAAGCTGGCAGGATTAAAAAATATCGAATTGAAAATGTTTCTTACGAGTGCAGAAACCGGCGGATTTCATACAAAGGGATATATCTTTCGTAAAGAGGAAATTTATCGGATTATTATCGGAAGTTCGAATGTAACACTCAGTGCTATCACAAAGAACAAAGAGTGGAATACCAAAATTGTTTCTACAGAACAGGGGGAGTTGACTCAGGCAGTTTTACAGGAATTTGATGAGCTATGGCGGGATAAGCATACCTTAGCTTTTGAAGATTTTATTGATTCTTACCGTCAAGAGTATCTGAATGAGAAAATGATCCGTAAGCAGAAACAGCAGGCGGTATCAGAGCAGGTAGTAGAGCTTGAAAATTATCTGTTAAAGCCTAATAAGATGCAGATCGCTTTTGTGAAAAATGTAATGGAAATGAGAGCACAGCATATAGATAGAGCTCTTCTTTTAAGTAGTACGGGGACAGGAAAATCTCTGGCTTCTGCGTTTATGCTACGGGAGATGGGAACAAAAAGAGCGCTTTTTGTTGTACATAGAGAACAGATTGCAAAACAGACGATGAAAAGTTATAAAAGAGTTTTTGGTTCGTCAAGAACTTATGGGCTTTTGTCGGGAAATAGCAGAGAGCTTGAGGCAGATTTCTTATTTGCTACTATGCAAATGTTGTCGAAAGAAGAGATTTTATCCCATTATATCCCCGAAGAGTTTGATGTGATTATTTTGGATGAATGTCATCATGCGGGTGCAGAGAGCTACCAGAAGATTATGAGGTATTTTAAGCCAAAGTTCTGGCTGGGTATGACTGCCAGTCCAGATACTAATCAGTATGATATCTACTCGATTTTTGATCATCATATTGCCTATGAAATACGTCTTCAGCAAGCTCTTGAGGAAGATTTACTATGCCCTTTCCATTATTTTGGAATTACAGACTTGGAGATAAATGGAGAAGTATTTGATGACAATGCGGGTGTAAAGAACTTTTCGAATTTGATTTCTGGTGCCCGAGTCGATTACGTGATTGATAAAGCAAATTACTATGGATTTAGCGGAGATCGAGTAAAAGGTTTGATTTTCTGCAGCCGAAAAGATGAGGCAAAAGAATTGTCGAAAAAGTTTAATGAACGGGGATTGAGAACGGAGGTCCTGACTGGAGAAGATGATCAGGAACGACGTGAAAGTGTGATTGCCCGCCTGACAAATGATGAAGATGGTGATGCTCAGCTGGATTACATTTTTACCGTAGACATTTTTAATGAAGGTGTCGATATCCCGGAAATTAATCAGGTTATTATGCTGAGACCGACTCAATCTCCGGTAGTGTTCATTCAGCAGTTAGGGCGAGGACTCAGAAAATATGAAGGAAAAGAATATGTAGTGATTCTTGATTTTATTGGGAATTATATGAACAACTTTATGATTCCTATCGCTTTGTCTGGGGACAGAAGCTATAACAAAGATGCAATGCGCCGTTACATTCGGGAAGGAGCCAGAGTTATTCCGGGAAGTTCTACTATTCACTTTGATGAAATATCAAAAAAGAGAATCTATGCGTCTATTGATACAGCAAGAACCAATGATATGAAGTTGCTTAGAGAATCTTATAGAGCTTTGAAATATAAGTTGGGAAGAATTCCGACTATACAGGATTTTAAGAAATTTGGATCTGTGGACGTGACGAAAATTTTCGAAAAGTGTGGATCTTATCATAACTTTTTGAAAAAATACGAAATAGAATATCATGCGCATCTGACGAATCAGGAAGAAATTATAATAGAATATTTTTCAAAGAAACTGATAGCTTACAAAAGAATTCATGAACTGGAAATGCTGAAAATGTTGATCTGCCGGGGAAATCGGCTTCTGCAATATCGGAAACGCTTACAAGAAAAATATCATGTGAGCATGAATGAACAGGTAGAGAGATCGGTGATCAGCAATTTGAAAAATGAATTCCCGAAAGAAGAAGAGCGCCGTAAATATTCGGAATGTGATCTGGTAGAAAAAAATACAGATGGAAGTTATTCTCTTTCCTCAAAATTTCAAAAAGCACTCTTGAATGAAAACTTTAAGCAGATGATCTTGGAATTGCTGAATTTTGGTATAGAACAGTGGAAAGAAAAGTATGGGCAAATTTATAGAGATACCAATTTCACGTTATATCAAAAATACACATATGAAGATGTATGCCGTTTGCTTAACTGGAAGAAAAATTTGAATGCTCAGAATATCGGAGGCTATTATTATGACAGTGATACAAAGACGCTTCCTGTATTTATTAATTACCACAAAGCAGAAGATGCAATTGCGTATGAAGATCGGTTTGTTTCGGAGGGGCATTTAATAGCGCTTTCCAAACATCCTAGAAAAATTACATCCAGCGATGCCGTCCATATTTACAAGCAATCCGAAGAGGATAAAAATAATCGGATTTTCTTGTTTGTTAGAAAAAATAAAGATGATAACGAAGCAAAAGAGTTCTATTTTCTGGGGGAAATCTTTGCAGAGGGAAAGCCGAGACAGATTTATATGGAAAAAACACACGACAATGCCTTTGAGATAGACTATCGATTAGATGTGCCGGTAAGAAGTGATATCTATGATTATATTGTGAGTGATTGATGCAAAAGGCATAAGAGAAAATACAAGAAAAAGAATGGAGAAATGTGATGAAGACCGTACGTGTAGTAGCAGCAGTAATTAGAAAAGATAATAAAATTTTTGCCACACAAAGAGGATATGGAGAGTTTAAAGATGGCTGGGAATTTCCCGGTGGCAAGATTGAAGAGGGGGAAACACCTGAACAGGCACTTGCGAGAGAAATTAAAGAAGAATTGGATACCGATATCAATGTGGGAGAATTGATTGATACGATTGAATTTGATTATCCGAATTTTCACCTGTCTATGGACTGCTTTTGGTGTGAAATTGTGCAGGGAGAATTGGAACTGAGGGAGCATGAATCTGCAAAATGGTTGTCGAAAGAGAAATTATACACTGTGGATTGGCTTCCGGCAGATGTTGGATTGATTGAAAAGATACAGGAAAAATTGTGAGAATCATGAAAAAATTCGATTTTTCTGCTTTTGATGGTGTAGTAAATTACCTCAGAATTCCTTGAATTTACAGGGAATTTTGGAGGTCCCAGATTCTGAAATTGGTATAAAAATAGTGTAGTAAGCCATTTTTTGAAAAAATCAAAAAATTGGAAAGCCCGAAAAAGCCCATAAAATCAAGCTTTTCTCAGGCTTTCTAAAAAAATCTCAAAAAATTAGCACTCACCTCTTGACAGTGCTAATAAATAAGTGCTATAGTACAGCTAGAACAAAGGAAGAGGGACAAAAAGGAATGAGATATAAAGTTCCGAAGCAGTTCCAAAGTTCCGGTTCCCTGAAACCAACATCCGAGATCATATCAAGGGTGCTGATAAGGCTGTGTAAGCAGCCCATAGATTATTTCAGAGATTCAAACAATGGAAGGAGAAATGACTTATGTTGATGCCTAGTATTTTTGGAGAGAACTTATTTGATGATGATTGGATGGATTTCCCGTTTGACAGAGATTTCTGGGGAAAGAAGAATCCACTGTATGGTAAAAATGCAAAGAACATGATGAAGACAGATATCCGTGAGCATGATACGGGATATGAACTTGATATCGATCTGCCGGGATTCAAGAAAGATGAGATTAATGTAGAGCTTGAGAATGGTTATCTTACCATTTCAGCTTCCAAGGGTCTTGACAAAGACGAGCAGGATAAGAAAGGTAAATACATCCGCAGAGAGCGTTATGCAGGCGCTATGCAGAGAAGCTTCTATGTTGGCGATGATATTACCCATGAAGATATCAAAGCGAAATTTGAGGATGGTATCCTGAAGCTGAGTATTCCGAAAAAGGATGCGCAGGCTGTGGAGACGAAGAAGACCATTTCCATTGAGGGATGATCACAGGCAGAAAGATAAGATTCCTATGTGAGGGTTAATATATAGATTTATTCAGGCGGCTTCTGAAAAACAGAGGCCGTCTTTTTTTGATTTTTTTCCTTGCAGAAACCTCTTCCATCTTACGGTATATCTGCTATAATGGTGGCGGTATGTAAGATGGGGGATAATCAAGATGAAGAAAACAAATGATTACGGCAAGGATCCGATTCCCGTCCTTGTCTTAAAAACATCCGTTCCTTTTATGTTGGCTCAGCTTGTTAATGTGCTATACAGTATTGTGGACCGGATCTATGTGGGAAATATTCCGGTGATCGGAGCGGATTCGCTGGCAGGAGCGGGAGTGTGTGCTCCGATCATTACATTACTGTCATCCTTTGGGACGCTGGTGGGGATCGGCGGCTCTGTGCTGTTTTCCGTAAGGCTGGGAGCAGGAGATGAGAAAATGGCGCACCGGATCCTGGCGAACAGTTTTTCTTTGCTGCTGATTTTGTCTGCGGCGCTGACGGTTGCTTTTCTGCTGACAAAAGATCAGCTGTTGAACTGGTTTGGAGCCAGTGAGGTGACGTTCCCATATGCGGATACTTATCTGACGATTTATACGATGGGGACATTTTTTGCGCTGTTATCCATGGGAATGAACTATTTCATTACTGCTCAGGGATATCCGGGGCTGGGGATGATGACAACGCTGATCGGAGCTGTTGTGAACATTGTGCTGGATCCGGTATTTATCTTCTTGTTCCATATGAACATCGCAGGGGCGGCTGTGGCTACTGTGATCGCGCAGATGTCTTCCTGTGTATTTGTGCTCGCCACGCTGCGGACGAAGAAGATGAGGATACCGCTGGGGATTGTCAAGCCGGAGGCAGATATAGGGAAGCGGATCGTGAAGATCGGATTTTCCCCATTTCTGATCCTGGCTACAGACAGCGTGATCATTATTGCCATGAATGCCGTACTGCAGCACTATGGAGGAAAGGAATACGGAGATACTCTGATTACGGCGGTCACTATTGTTCAGAGTTATATGTTGCTGATCACTTCGCCTATGCTTGGGATCACAGGTGGTTCCCAGCCGCTGATCAGCTATAATTACGGGGCAAACCGTCCGGACAGGATCCGCGGGACAATCTTCTGGGCGCTGATGCTCTGCCTGTGTTTTACCACTCTGATGTTTGTGCTTTCCAGAACAGCTGCCCATATCTTTGTAAGGATATTTACCGACAATGCAGAATATACGGATCTGGCAATATGGGGAATCCGTGCGTTTACTCTGATGATCATTCCGCTCAGCTTTCAGTATGTATTTGTAGATGGGCTTACTGCCCTGGGAATGACGAAGACATCTTTGACTCTGTCACTGATCAGGAAGTCCATTTATCTTGGAGCAACCTGTATACTTCCGCTGCTGGCTGCAGCGGAGTCAGCATTCTACGCAGAGCCTCTGGCAGATGGGAGTGCGGCGGTTCTCAGCTGTATTGTCTTTTTCTTCATATACCGAAAATATCTGAAAGGCAGCGGGCGGTTATCTGAGATACGGATCTGAGGCGTAGAGAATGTATTATAAATTAAAGATAGAATGAAAGAGAAGGAAAAGAACATGCAGTACGATTTTACAAGTATCCTGGACAGAAGAGGGAAAGACGCCATTGCGGTGGATGCTCCGGAGAGGGCCGACTGCTTTGGGGCGGAATATTTTTCAAAAGCGAAACTGAGGCCGGGATTCGACCGGATCCCCATGTAGGTGGCGGATATGAACTTCCCGACAGTGCCGACGATTCCGGAGGCCATTATCGAGCGGGCGAAGCATCCGGCATATGGATATTTTGCTCCCAGAGATGAGTACTACAGCGAAATCATCCGCTGGCAGGAGACGCGAAACGGCGTCACAGGCCTGATAAAAGAAAATATCGGGTATGAGAACGGAGTTCTGGGAGGTGTGGTAAGTGCTCTGAATGTGATCTGCTCAAAAGGCGATTCAGTCCTGCTCCATTCCCCTACGTATATCGGTTTTACCGGAGCACTTTCAAACAATGGATATAACATGGTGCTCAGTCCGCTTGTGCCGGATGATAAGGGAATCTGGCGGATGGACCTGGCGGATATGGAGAAGAAGATCGTGGAGAACAAGATCCATGCGGCAATCCTCTGTTCACCCCACAATCCTACAGGAAGAGTCTGGGAGAGAGAAGAGCTGGAGGAGATGATGGAGCTTTACCGGAAGTATGACGTCTATGTGGTCTCTGACGAGATCTGGTCGGATCTGATCCTGAATGGACATAAGCATATCCCGGCACAGAGCATTTCCGAGGATGCAAGGCAGAGGACAGTGGCGCTGTATGCACCGTCCAAGACATTTAACCTTGCCGGTCTGGTCGGAAGCTATCACATCATCTATAATAGCTGGCTGAGGGACCGGATCAATAAGGAATCATCCCTTTCGCATTACAATGACATGAACGTGCTGTCCATGTATGCACTGATCGGCGCCTATAAGCCGGAGGGATATGAATGGACGGACCAGCTCTGCCAGGTGCTTACGGGAAATGTAAACTATGCATGTGACTTTATCAATGAGCATTTCGAAGGAGTAAAAGTCCTAAAGCCACAGGGAACATATATGCTTCTTCTTGACTGTGAAGAGTGGTGCAGGAAGAACGGAAAGACTATGGATGAGCTCCAGATCGCCGGCCTCGAAGTGGGCGTACTCTGGCAGGATGGCAGACCATTCCACAGCCCTTACGGGATCCGGATGAATCTGGCACTGCCGTTGTCCAGAGTGAAGGAAGCATTTGAACGTCTGGACAGATATGTATTCCATAACTGATGATCATAAAGAGAGAGTAGTTTCTGAAGAGAGGAGAAAAGACGATGAATAACGGAAAATGGGGAAGATATTTATCTTTCGCAGCGGCTGCATTTCTGGCTTTTACAGCAGGAGGCTGCGCGTCAGAACCGGCAGCTGAGGAAGAACCGAAGGCAGAGGTTGAGAATCTGGCAATGTACGTTCCATACGGCGGGGAGGACGGATATATCATGGTGGATCAGGATACAGGGGCGGTATTCACCGTGACGATGCCGGACGAGATCTATGATGCAGAAGGCAATTCCATCAGTCAGGAAGATCTGGAGAAAGGAAATATCCTGAGGATCCTGGGAGACGGCATCATGCTGGAGAGTTATCCGGGACAGTATCCCGGTGTGGAGAGCATTCAGGTAGAAGAAGAGGGAAATCCGTCAGACGCGGATCAGTATCAGGCAATCGTGGACGAGATTTATCAGGAGCCGGATCCCTCAGAGGTTCCTTTCATGAATGTGGAGTATACGACTTCACTGGCACAGGTGACTGCGTCTGCCACAACAGGTGGATATGAGTGGTCTTATGAGGAGAAAAATGGAGAGACACGGTCTGAGATCGCGGATACCGCTCATATCACAGCGTGGACGGAGATCAATGAGATCAATATAGAAGAGCCGACAGATGTGACGCTGTTCTTCTCGAAAGCCCCGGAAAAAGTGACAGCCCTGCGCTGGCCGGATAATCCGGAGGAAGCGGAAAGTTCTGATGGAGAGAATGTGGAGACTGCGCCTGATGAACAGGGACAGTTTACTATAGAGAGCGTGGAGGCAGGATACCGTTACCTTATACATGCAGAATGGGAAAACGGCTATGTGGAATATGGGTTCCGTACGGCGGCGTGATCCGGGGAGACATTTGAAGAGGGGCGGAATGGTCATCTGAGTAATGATCATTCCGCCAGTTTTTTACTGCTGTATCTGCTTTTCCCATAGGCATTCTCCTTTATATCATGATTCATCAAAATATGGTATCTCTGGCTGAAGCAGCCATGAAAAATAAGATATGCTGTTCCCATGAACAACAATACGGAATAAAGATCTTCAGAACTTGAACTATTTCCGTGATTTTGATGTATCCACATTATAACATGTGTAACTATAAAAAACAATATATATTTATTGAGACAACTATTTTGCGTCGAGGAGTTACTGTCACCCATCCTGCGGTATCTAGCCATGAAGGGGGCGCATTGTCACGAAGGCCCGTAGTGGAGCGCCGGCATTTGGGCCGCGTCCTTTGCGGCCCTATGTGCCGCTGCGCTCCACTCCGAGCGAAAGCGTGGCCGCCGTGACAATGCGCCCCCTTCATGGCGGATGTCTGAGAATAGGTGAACAGTAATCCTCCACGTCCGGAAAATCACTGTCCGCTCACCTCTGCATCCTTTCAATCTGCCGCTGGATCAGCAGCCCTACTGCATCCGACAGATTTTCAATCCGCTCGATCCGAGTGAAATCATCTCCGTAAATCTTCCTTGCGGCCTCTGCAGCGCCGTCTTCTCCGTTGAGGACGGCCATTACCCGGACGCCGTCTTTCCTCAGCTGCCGTACTTCTGCGGCGGTATCCTCTATCCCGGCTTCTCCGGAGTAGTCTCTGCCGGTGAGTCGGCCGTCTGTCCTGTCCGGCGGGATCCGCCGGTCATCGTTGGGGCTGGCGTCGGTCAGGATGATGAGAATCCGGTTCCTGGCGGGGGAGCGTTCCATGAGACGGGAAGCGCCACGGAGAGCCAGCCCGTCCCGGTTCCATCCGGCGGCGAAGTAGTCGAAGATATTTTCCGCCTTTTCTTTTCCATGATATCCGCAGAACAGCCGCATGACTGTATGTCCCCGGAGGCTCAGGAAGGAGTAGATCTGTGCGGGAATATGGCACAGGCGGAGACTTTCTGCGATCACATAGCCCTGGGCGGCGATGGTTTCCTGACTCTGGAGCCGGGAGGCGGATGCGTCCAGCATGATATCGACGGAGAAGTCCGGCTGTTCCTCTTCATATGTATCGCTGAAGATCCGGTCGTCATTCAGGTACAGTGCCCTCCACACCCGGGATGGCATGAGGCGTCCGGAGCGGGCGGGTACCTTCAGGGGCTGAGGGTAGACAAGAAGGGCATTTTCTATCTGGCGGGCAAGGCGGATGATGCTGTTTCTGTAGATCCGCCCGCGGTCTCTGAAGTGTTCCAGATTCTTATCCCGCTGAGCTTCCGCGTCCCGCAGTGTCTTCCGGATCAGTGGATCGGAAGCGGGAGCGCCCTGTCTTCCATCGGTAAAGTAGATATGGCATCCCAGATGCCGGCCTGTGCAGAGAGCTTCATCAATCTCGGCAGCAGTTTCCCGGTCAAAGAGCGGGAGTCCGAAGCAATTCTCGATATAAAGACGGTCTCGTTCCTCCTGGGCGGCTGAAATGGGCCCGAGATCTTTTCCCTTTCGTGCAGTGACAGTCCCTCCGGTAGAAGAGGAGCCGAAACTGAGATCTTCCGACCGGGTGAACCGGACCGGAAGTGCTTTTCGGGCCATATTTCCCAGAATTCGGCGCATCCGGTTCAGGGGCAGGCGTCCGGAGACTCCGTCAAAATGAAAATATCTCCGGAAGATGTCCAGTGTCCGCTCCATAATATCCCGGGCGTCCATGTCTCCGCTGTAGTCCAGCTCTTCGAAAAGCCGTTTCTCCCAGGGATTTTTCAAACCCGACGCCCGGCCAAGGACTGTGCGCCAGCGGGCCTCCTGGAGCGCGTAGACCAGGCTGTTCTGAGCCATCCACTGCTGCCGGGAACGGGTGAGCTGCTGAGCGAAAAAACTTTCCGCACAGGCGGCACGCATTTCCGCCAGCACAGGACGGCAGGCAGATTCCCGTGCGAAGGCGCAGTTCTCCAGCCCGATCCAGAGGAGCCCGTCAAAGGTCTCCTTCAGGAGCGCGCCGTCAATGATGTCGTACAACTGATGCAGGATATCCTGATCATACCATTTGTGTACATATCCGATGATGGAATTCAGATAAAAATCAGGGCTGCCGTCCTGGAGGAAAGCCATGAATTCCGGTTCAAAGCCATATTCTCCGGCGGCGGTCCAGATCATGTTCAGCGCCCGTCTGCGGGCGGAGGAAGCATTGTCAGAGTGTGCCATGTCTTTTTGTCCTGTCTATATGAAAATATCATCTGATGCAGCAAGTCTGATACTGGGAATAGTCTTACTGTGCTGTCGATAGCCAGCAGGCAGCCTGTTGATTCGGAAAGCAGATTACAAATCAAACACGGAGTGCCGGTCAGCTTTTTTCGATATCCGGGATGCGATGATATCCCGGACCAGCGACTGCTCATAGGTGTCAAATGTCTTGTTTGTGAGCCCCATATCCAGGGCCAGCAGCGGGGAGAGCCCTCTGTGCATCAGGCGGATCGAGTCCAGCAGTCCTCTCAGATCCAGTACCCGGGCCGTCAGCTCGCCGCTTCTGCATTTCTTTCCGATATCTGTGAACAGACCGGCAAACTGCTGAGTATATTCCTTTTTCATATCAGGAAATTCCCGGTGGAGGAGCTTCACCAGATTTTCTTCCGTGATCTCCGGCATATGGATCACCATAAACCGGGAAGCCAGCGCCTCGTTCAGCTCTCTTGTCCCCGCATATCCGTAGTTCATGGTGGCAATGAACCTTGCCGCGCCGTGGACCTGGATGCTGTCGTATCCGGGGACATTGATGACCCGGCGGAAGTCCAGGACGGAGTGGAGCACAGCCAGAGCTTCGTTGCGGGCCATGTTGATCTCATCCAGGATACAGAATCCGCCCCGGGCAGCAGACTCATATACCGGGCCCGGACGGAAGACGACCTGCCCGTCCCGGAACGTATCAGATCCGATCATGAAGGATGCATCCATATTAATATGGAAAGAGACATTATAGGACGGCCTGCCGAAGAGGGCAGCCAGATTTTCGGCCAGCACGTTCTTGCCCGTGGCCTTGGAACCTGCCAGCAGCAGGTTCTCTCCGCAGAGCAGCGCTGACAGAGCCTGCTCCCAGACCTCTCTGCCGTAGTATACATATCGCGGATGGCCTCCGGGAGAGGACGTCCCCTCCGGCGGAAACTGCCGACGGAAGTCCTCGATTCCCTTCAGAAGTTCCGGGTCGATCTGTTCGTCCTTTAAAAAATCAAGCATGGAAATACACCTCGTCTATTTATAATGAGTCAGATTTTTGTTCTGAAATATCAGCCACTATTATTTTAGCAATGTAATGGATGAAATACAATGGTTGCAGGACCAGATGAAAATCTTTATAATGGAGATGTTCTCGGAAGGGGCAAGATGCGACACATTCTGTTCATCCGGGAATCATAGACAGAATAGAAATACAGGTTACTGTTATAAGATAGACCAGACAGAAGAAAGCGGGAGAAAAATAATGATAAAAGTAATCGCAAGCGACATGGACGGCACACTTCTGAACAGTGAGCACAAGGTGGCGCCGGAGACAATTGCCGCTGTAAAGGAGGCCTGCGATGCGGGGATCCGTTTTATGATCGCTACGGGCCGGAATTTCCCCGGAGCCATGACAGAGCTGGAGGGGTGCGGGTTTGTCTGTGACTACATCGTAGGGAGCGGTGCAGAAGTGCGGGATCCAGAGAAGAGAGTCGTGCAGTCCAAAGCGGTAAGCCCGAAGCTGTGCCGGGAGATATATGATCAGGTGAAGGATTTCCCCATATCTATTATATTTACCACAGACGGAGCAGATTACCGGGTGGGAAAACAGGAAGAGGTAGAGGAGAGTCTGATCCGTCAGATACAGGAGTTCCATATGAACCTTAGCCGGGATGAGATAATTGAGACGCCTCTTTATAAACGAATGAAGGAAAAGACAAAGATTGTGCCGGATCTGGATGCCCTGGAGAGAGACGGGGCGCCGGTGTACAAGGTGTTCCTGTTCAACGGAGATCTGGACATGCTGGACAGGATCCGCCGGCGGCTGGAAGAGAATCCGGACATCGCAATTGCCTCATCCTTTATATCCAATCTGGAGATCACGGATGTAAAGGCACAGAAGGGTCCGGTGCTGAAGAAATACATTGAATCTCTTGGATACAACATGGATGAGGTCATGGTGTTCGGGGACAGCCTGAACGATCTTTCTATGCTTTCCATGGATTTCGGAGCGACTGTAGCTATGGAGAATGCGGTCCCGGAAGTGAAGCGGGCGGCAAAATATATAACAAAGTCAAATGATGAAAACGGCGTTGCATATGCGATCCGTGAACTGCTGCGTTATCAGAAGAAAGAAGGATGATGACATGGGGCATACCTATGTGATGTCGGATATACATGGAATGGGAAGCCTGTTGGAAGAGATGCTGGATAAGATCGCATTTTCCCGGTCGGATCATCTGTATATCCTGGGAGATATGATCGACCGGGGGACAGAGCCTGTGAAGGTGCTGGACCTTGTCATGTCTTCCCGGAATATCACTGCACTCAGGGGAAATCATGAGGATTCCTTCGTGGACTGGTATGAGAACGAGGCGGATAAGAGGAAGAACAGGTATTACTATAATACATGGGATATCCTGACAGACAGTCCGAAGACCATGGAGAAACTACCGGATTATGTGAATTTTATGAGGCGGCTTCCTCTGTATAAAAAGCTGAAGATGAACGGGAACTGCTATCTGATGGCCCACGCGTCTACAGAGGGGATCCTGCAGATGTGGAAGCGCAAGGATATGTTCCTGTGGGATTCGTCCATGGTGGACAGAGGGAGAGGAATTCCCGGGTATATTTCTGTTGTTGGGCATGTACCTACGCTGATCATCAAAGACGCCCCCGCTAATCCGGCCCGTATCTGGCATTCTTCTGACGGGAGGCTCATCGATGTGGACTGCGGAGCTGCTTTTGGCGTTATGGGCGGACGTCTGGGATGCCTCTGCCTGGACACTGGAGAGGAATATTATGTGCAGGATACGGGAAGACAGGACCGGGAATGACAGGACCGGGCTGACCTGCCGGTATCTGCCTGAAAACAGGGCCGCAGCAGCACCTGAATGCTGAGTCTGCTGCATATGAAATGGAGTTGACAGACATACGATGAAAATCCAATACAAAGTTACTGAGAAGGGCGTGGAAATCGTCCGCTGCTTCGGCACGGATCCGGTCATCGTGCTCCCGGAAATGATAGAGGGGAAGCCGGTAGTCCGGGCAGCGGCCTACACATTCTCCGCCCGGAAGTCGAAGGAAGAGGACGATGTATTCATCTTCGAGACGGAAGACCACGGTCTGTTCCGGGAGCAGGAGCGGCTGCTTGCAGGAGAAGATGTGGAGAGGGTAGATTTCCCGGATACGATGGAGGAGATCGGGAACTATATTTTCTACGGCTGCAGGAACCTGCGGCAGATATCCTTTTCCGACCGGCTGATGGGCGTGGGCAGCGGAGCATTTACCGGATGCCGTTCGCTGAGCCGGCTGGAGGTCCGTCTGACACAGGGGGAGCGGTCCTGTGTGAAGGAGATACTTGGTGATCTGTGGCAGAGGATCGATGTCCGGTTCCTCCGGGCAGATTCCGGTGAAGAGGCATTGGGGGATTTTCCGGCGGAAGTGAGACTGGTATTTCCGGAGCACTATGAGGAGGCAGTGGAGAACACACCTGCCCGGATCCTGTTCACTCAGCATCACGGTTCCGGCAACAATTACCGGCAGTGCTTTTATAATAAAGAAGTAGATTACAGGAAATATGACGAATTGTTTTACGTGGCCCGGGTCCATGACCAGGTGGATGTACTGTGCGATCTGGTCTTTTCCCGGCTCATGTATCCGTACCGTCTGGAAAAGGATGGGGAAACGGCCTATGAGGACTACGTCAGAGACAGTGAGAAGGAAGTGGCAGAGTACCTGACGGACCGGGAAGATCTGGAAGCTCTGCGTCAGATATCTGCCCGGGGGATGTGGCAGGAGAAAGATCTTGACCAGGCTGCAGACTATGCTGCCAGAACGAAGAAGAGCGAAATCCTTGCCTTCCTTATGGAGGAAAAGCACAGGCTGTTCCCGGTGCGGAAGAAGAAGTTCGAACTGTGAGGAAAACATGACAGAGATACAGAACAGATCAAAGCATTATACTGATAATAAGCGATTTGTGAAAGGCGGATTCCCGGAAGGTGATTCCGTGGAGAGCGGATCCGGGAGTGAGGATTCCCGGGACAGGGAAGCTGCCCGGATCCTGGACAGTATCGGCAGACAGATCCTGCGCACTGCGAGGGA
This sequence comes from Candidatus Mediterraneibacter stercoripullorum, assembly GCA_019115765.1. Taxonomy (GTDB): domain Bacteria; phylum Bacillota; class Clostridia; order Lachnospirales; family Lachnospiraceae; genus Mediterraneibacter; species Mediterraneibacter stercoripullorum. The sequence goes on from DXCZ01000062.1 coordinate 18,458, forward strand.
TGAGCTGTACTTTTCCATGCGTTTTCTGGATGTGGCGCTCAGCAGTCTGGGATATGAGATGGAACCTGAGATCTCTCCGGCCGGGACAGACGGGCGGAATATTTATTTCCACCCTCGGCAGCTGGGAGGACTGTACAAGGAGAACCGGATCCTGGTGAACCGGCTGTACCTGCATATGGTGCTCCACTGCATTTTCCGTCATATAACGAAACGGACAGATGACCTGCGGTACTGGAACTTAAGCTGCGATATCGCGGCGGAGCATATCATCGACGGATGCGACCTGCGGCCGGTCCGCTTCTCCAGAAGCCTGCTGCGCCGGGAGACTTACCGGAAGCTGGAGGCAGAGCAGCACGTGCTGAACGCGGAGCGGGTGTTCCGTATATTAAGGGGCTGGGAGCTGTCGGAGAAAGAACTGGCGGCTCTGGAGGAAGAGTTCCGGGTGGATGACCACCGTTACTGGGAGGATCAGGATCCGAAGCGAAAGCCGGATCCTGATATGAACCGGAAATGGCAGGAGATCAGTGAGAAGATGGAGACTGACATGGAGACATTTTCCAAAGAGGCTGCGGAGCATGACGGAGAACTTCTGGGAGAACTGAAGGTGGAGAACCGGGAGAGATATGATTACCGGGAGTTCCTGCGGAAGTTTTCCGTGATCCACGAGGAAATGCAGGTGGATCCGGATACTTTTGACTATGGATTCTACAGCTACGGCCTGTCGCTGTACGGCAATATGCCGCTGATCGAGCCTCAGGAGACGAGAGAGGTGAGGAAGATCGCGGAGTTTGTAATCGTGATCGACACCTCCATGTCCTGTTCCGGAGAGCTGGTCCGCCGGTTCCTGGAGGAGACATACAGCGTGCTCCGGGAGCGGGAGAGCTATTTCCGCAAGGTAAATGTACACATTATCCAGTGTGATGAAAAGGTCCACTCGGATGTGAAGATCACTTCCGGGGAGGAACTGAAGAAATATATGGAACATTTTCAGCTGTACGGACAGGGAGGAACAGACTTCCGTCCTGCCTTTGCATATGTGGAACAGCTCCGCCAGAAAGGGGAGTTCGACGATCTGAAGGGGCTGATCTATTTTACAGACGGATACGGGATCTATCCGGAGAGGATGCCCGGATACCGGACTGCATTTGTGTTTTTTGAAGATGATTACAGGGATGTGGATGTGCCTGCCTGGGCCATCCGGCTGATTCTGAGAGAGAAAGATATATCAGGCGGGAGATGACTTGTGTCCGGGGTCCGGCAAGATGATGGCAGAATCCCGGTGAGTTTTGAACGGAGGAAAACGAAAGGAGAAAACATTTGGATATTAAGCGAGCAAAACAGGAGATAAAGGATACCGTTGAAGCATATCTTATGAAGGATGACCTGGGAGATTACAGGATCCCGGCCATCCGGCAGCGGCCGGTGCTGCTCATGGGGCCTCCGGGTATCGGTAAGACCCAGATCATGGAGCAGATCGCGAAGGAGATGAAGATCGGCCTTGTAGCTTATACTATTACCCACCACACGAGACAGAGTGCCGTGGGACTGCCCTTTATCCGGGAAAAGGAATATGGCGGCAGTACTTATTCTGTGACAGAATATACCATGAGCGAGATCATTGCGTCCGTGTATGAGAAGATGGAGAAGACAGGCGTGAAGGAGGGAATCCTCTTTATCGATGAGATTAACTGCGTATCCGAGACGCTGGCCCCCACCATGCTCCAGTTCCTGCAGAACAAGACCTTCGGTAATCAGAAGGTGCCCCGGGGGTGGATCATCGTGGCGGCAGGCAATCCGCCAGAGTACAACAAGTCAGTCCGCGAGTTCGATGTGGTCACTCTGGACCGTGTAAGAGAGATCGATGTGGAAGCGGATTTCCCGGTGTGGAAAGAGTATGCCTACCTGCAGGAGATCCACCCCGCCGTTATTTCCTATCTGGAACTGCGGAAGGGAAACTTCTACCGGATCGAGACGACCGTGGACGGCAAGGCATTTGTGACTGCACGGGGATGGGAAGATCTCTCAGAGCTGATCCGTGTCTATGAGGCTCTTGGTAAGACTGTGGACCGGGATGTGGTGTACCAGTTCATCAGGCAGCGTTCCGTGGCAAAGGATTTCGCAAATTATCTGGAGCTCTATTATAAATACAAGAAGGACTACAGCGTGGAAGATATCCTGAACGGAAAGTGGGACGAGGCTACGCTGAAGAAGATCCGTGCGGCTGCCTTTGACGAACACCTGAGTATTGTCAGCCTGATCAACGGCAGACTGGATGAGATGTTCGTCCAGAGCTGCCGGGCGGAGGAATATATCTCCAGGCTGTATGAATATCTGATCTATTACCGGGATAACAAGGCTGTCATGATGCTGGATGACGTAAGGCTCATGGCGGAAAAGGATCTGGAGGAACAGAGAAAGGCAGAAAGCCTGACCCGGGAGCAGGAACAGATCCTGATCCGGACAGCAGAGACACTTGGAAGATTCACCTCAGAGCTGAAAGGCGAGATGTTCCTGGGGGATGCGGCTTTCGATGAAGTGAAGGCCATGTTCGACCGGGAAAATGCCGCCCGGGAACAGATCACGGATCATACAGGCGAGATGCTGGAAAATGCATTCCGCTTCCTGGAGGACGCCTTTGGAGAGAGCCAGGAGATGGTGGCATTCGTTACAGAGCTGAACGCCAATTACTACAGCACGAAGTTTATCCGGGAAAATGGAAGCGAGATGTATTACAGATATAACAAAGGACTGCTGTTTGACGAGAGACAGCAGGAAATTGTCAGACAGATGGACGAAGTAGAAGATATACTGAACAGAGGTCTTTCAGGAAACTAGTGACCATGGTATAATAATTATGCTTTGCATAATTCAGACCGATTTTATCGGTCTGCCCGGCCTTGCCGGGATTATACCGGCAATCCACGGCTTGAAAAGTAAATGCCGCTGCGCGGCGCTTCCTTTTCTGCGCACGTGGTATAATGTAAACTGTGTCGGAGATTTTTGAAAAGAGGTTTTGAACATGGATGTAAGAAAAATGAGGAATGAAGCGTTGGGACAGCGGGTTGTGAAGGCTCTGGAGTCCCGCAATATGGAAGCGTACTATGCGGATACAAAAGAGGAAGCTCTGAAAAAAGCCCTGGAGCTGATCCCCAAGGGGAGTACTATCAACATGGGCGGGTCAGCTTCTGTACGCGAGATCGGACTGACAGATGCCATCAGTTCTGACGAGTATGTCTTCTACGACAGAGATCAGGCGAAGACGCCTGAGGAGAGGAATGAGATCGCGCTGAAAGCATTTACCTGCGACTGGTTCCTCGGAAGTGTTAATGCCATAAGCGAGGATGGCGTTATGGTCAACATCGATGGAAATGCCAACCGTGTGGCGGCCTATGCCTTCGGCCCGAAGAATGTGCTTCTTATCGTCGGTATGAATAAGATGGTCAAGACAGAGGAAGACGCCATGCACCGGGCGAGAAATGAAGCTGCCCCCATCAATAATCAGAGATTCGGCGGCAACAATCCATGTGTGAAGAATGGGAGCTGCTTTGACTGCAAGAGTACAGACTGCATCTGCTGTCAGATCATGATCACCAGATTCAGCCGTATACCAAAGAGATTTAAGGTCATTCTCGTAGGAGAAGAACTGGGATTTTAGAGAGGATTTGTCACAATGGCCAGAGAAGAATTGAAAAGCGCAGACAGGAAAGCGGCGGCGCGCAGAGCACAGCAGAGAAAGCGCCGCCGGACTTCCTCAGCAGAGAGAGAGACAAGGGAGACGGAGAAAAAAAGAAAAAGCAGCAGCCGTTCAGGCGAGAGGCGTAAGTCCCGTCCGGATGATGGTCTGGAAATGTATTCCGGAAACGGCGGGGAAGCTGCCGGACGTTCTGCTGGAAGCAGAACGGGGAAGGCAAAGAATACAGGAAAAGGTACGGGCAAGAGCACAGGAAACAGAAAGAGCAAAAGAAAAGCATTTGATGCGGTATCTACGACAATCCTGATCGCGGCAGTATGTGTGTTTGTATTCTCCCTGTATCAGCTCGTAATGATGCTGGTGCCTTATTATACAGGCAGTCAGGAATATGATGAGATCCAGGATGTGGCAATCACAGCAGACGAAGACGGATCAGGATTCCACATTGATTTTGACACGCTGCTGGAGATGAATCCGGATACCGTGGCCTGGATCCGTTTTGATGAGCCGTCCAGCATCAGCTACCCGGTAGTCAAGAGTGCGGATAATAATGAATATCTGACGAAGTCCTTCTCGGAAAATGATAATAAAATGGGAACCATATTTGTGGATATGAACTGCAGCTCCGATTTTTCAGACAGAAATACACTGATTTACGGACATAACCTGAGACTGACCGGGAGAATGTTCTCCCAGCTGCTGGAATATGAGGATGAGTCATTCTACAAAGATCATCCCTATTTCTATATTTATACTCCAGATGGAAAGGTGCGTACATATACGATCTTTGCGGCGTCTGTTGTGCAGGATACATCGGATAACTATACGATTTCATATGATACAGATGCGGATTATGAATCCTATCTGGAGCTGTGCAGGAATTCATCTCTCTATGATACAGGTGTAGAGGTTAATGCCCAGTCACAGATCGTAAGCCTATCTACCTGTACCAACGGAGCGGACACGGAGCGGTTCCTCCTCCAGGGTGTGCTGACAGCGGTAGACTGACAGGAGGCTGGAGAACTCCGGATTCCGGCAGCGGAGAAAGGAGGAAACATGGCGGACAGATTTGATATCGGCGATATTATAACAATGAAGAAACCTCATCCCTGCGGCAGCAAAGAATGGGAAATCCTCCGGGTGGGGGCAGATTTTCGGCTGAAGTGTATGGGATGCGGCCATCAGATCATGGTGCCGAGAAAACTGGTGGAAAAAAATACGAGGCAAATTAAGAAAAAAACTTGAATTTCAGAGAACCTTATGGTATTATGAATAACCGTGACATACTTCCGGATTTATTCTGGAAATGATCAAAATTCCTTGTTCCCGGACTGATACCGGGGGCCAGAGACCATAAGGAGGTGCAGAACACATGAATAAGTATGAATTAGCTGTTGTTGTGAGCGCAAAACTCGAAGACGAAGCGAGAGCGGACGTGATCGAGAAAGTTAAAGCACTTGTTACACGTTTCGGCGGCAACGTTACAGACGTAGACGAGTGGGGAAAGAGAAGATTCGCTTACGAGATTCAGAAAATGAAAGAAGGATATTACTACTTCGTTCACTTCGAGGCTGACAGTACAGTTCCTGGAGAAGTGGAACAGCGTATCCGCATTATGGACAACGTACTCAGATATTTATGCGTGAAACAGGAAGCATAAGCGGAAAGAGGTATATATGAATAAAGCTATATTAGTAGGACGTTTGACAAGAGATCCGGAAGTAAGGTATTCCCAGGGAGATAACGCTACTGCAGTTGCAAGATATACAGTTGCCGTTGACAGGAGATTCAAGAGGGACGGAGAGCCGACAGCGGATTTTATTCCCTGTGTTGTGTTCGGTCGTTCCGCTGAATTTGCGGAGAAGTATTTCCGACAGGGAATGCGGGTTTCCATTTCCGGCCGTATTCAGACCGGAAGCTACACGAACAGAGATGGCGTAAAGGTTTACACCACCGAAGTGATCGTGGAGGAGCAGGAATTCGCGGAGAGCAGAGCTGAGAGCGAGGCGAACAGATCCTCATACCAGCGTCAGGCAGCTCCGGCGCCGTCGCCCAGCGTTGACGCAGGCGACGGATTTATGAACATCCCGGATGGCATTGATGAGGAGTTACCGTTTAACTAAGTCCTATAGCGCTTCATTTTGAAGAAAGGAGAAACCATCATGGCTTACGAGAAGGGAAGCAAACCAGAAGGCGGCTTCAAGAGAAGAGGCCCGGCGCGCAGAAGAAAAAAAGTGTGCGTATTCTGTGGAAAAGAAAATAACGAAATCGATTACAAGGACGTTGCAAAGCTGAAGAAGTATATTTCCGAGAGAGGAAAGATCCTTCCGAGAAGAATCACAGGCAACTGTGCAAAACATCAGAGAGCTCTTACAGTAGCAATCAAGAGAGCAAGACACATCGCTCTGATGCCGTACGTTCAGGATTAATCAGGATAATAAAATGTATAAAGGCTGATTTTCGGGTGCGAACCTGAGAATCAGCCTTTTTCTGCATATCGAAATGAAACTGATAATTTGGATCAAGCTGCAGAATATCCATAAGGAAACATCTGAAAAGGGTTGAAGAAATCTGTGAAAATCATTGCAGTGATGCTGTGCCTGCATGAAAAAACTCTATTATAACAATAGAGTTTCTGTTAATATATAGACAAAAAGAATATTTTCTGACAAAATAAAACTCGGAAGAATAAAGATCGGAAAAACAGGCAGGTGGTCTATATGGAAAAACTCAGTATAGGGAAAATGGCAAAGTTAAACCAGACAAGCATACAGGCGCTGCGTCTTTACGACCGCATGGGGATCCTGCGGCCGGCCGAGGTGAATGAGGAGACCGGCTATCGGTACTATGATGTGAAGCAGAGTGCAGCTCTGGATATGATCCATTACATGCAGTCTACTGGTATGACGCTGAAAGAGATTAAAAATGTATTTGAGAAAAAGGATCTGGCAGTTTTGAACAAGGCCCTTCATCAGCATCTGAAAGATGTGGACAGGCAGATCCTGGAGCTGACCCAGCAGAAGAAAGCGGTCCGGAGAATGATGGACAGTTATGACCGATATCTTAAATCTCCGGCAGACGGGACGATTACAATGGAATACATCGGAGAGCGAAAGATTTATTCCCGCCGGACAGCTGTGAACTTCTATGTACATGGAATAGAAGCTTATGAAAGTATTCTAAAGGACCTGAAAAAAGAAATGGTAGGGCAGGGCGTATCGCAATATTATTACTACAATGCCGGTACTACGATAGCAAGGGCGGATTTTGTTGAAGGAAAATGCGTTTCGGATAAGATCTTTGTTTTTGTGGATCAGGAGTGTGGAAGCGGTCATCTTCAGACTCTTTCTGCGGATATGTATGCCTGCATCTACTGTGACGACTTTGACAAGGAACAGGAATATATTGTAAAACTGAGGGGGGTTATAGAAGAGCAAGAGCTGCATGTTACCGGAGATTACATATGTGAAGTGCTGACAGAGCTTCCGTTTCCTGACTCCGGGAAACGGGAAATGTTCCTGAGACTTCAGGTTCCGGTCCGCTTCAAAGAAAAGTTGGAAAATAAAGCGATTTAAAATAAATAAACTGAAAATATGAGTATTGACTCTATAATTGCGGCATGCTTTATGATGAAGATATATAAAAGACCAACATATCACCCAATATAAGGGGAAAAGCAAGGAGGCATGAAGCTATGGAAAAAGAAAAGATCAGAGTCGTTCAGTATGGATGTGGAAAGATGGCGAAATATACCCTTCGTTATCTCTATGAAAATGGTGCGGAGATTGTTGGGGCAATCGATGTGAATCCGGCGGTTGTAGGTATGGACGTGGGCGATTATGCCGGCCTGGGAGTGAAGACCGGTGTGATTATTTCCGATAATGCAGACCAGGTTCTGGACAACTGTGATGCGGATGTGGCTGTTGTGACTTTGTTCAGTTTTGTAGAAGACTGCTTCAAGATGTTCGAGGACTGTGTAAAACGCGGCATCAATGTGATTACCACATGTGAAGAGGCAATCTATCCCTGGACGACAAACTCAAGAGCAACCAATTATCTTGACAAGCTGGCGAAGGAAAATGGCTGCACCATCGCTGGAAGCGGAATGCAGGATATATTCTGGATCAATATGGTTGCCCAGATTGCAGCAGGATGCCATAAGATTACGAAGATTGAAGGCGCCGTAAGTTACAATGTAGAGGATTACGGTCTTGCGCTGGCGAAAGCTCACGGAGCAGGATTTACACCGGAGCAGTTCGAGGCGGAAGTTGCACATCCGGAAGAAATCGTTCCGTCCTATGTATGGAATTCCAATGAATCTCTGGCGAACAAGCTTGGATTAAGCGTAAAGTCAAGTACCCAGAAATGTGTGCCGTATTTCTATGATACGGATCTGTATTCTGAGACGCTGGGAGAGACGATCCCGAAAGGAAACTGTATCGGTATGAGTGCCGTGGTAACAACAGAGACCAATCAGGGAATCATCCTTGAGACTCAGTGTATCGGTAAAGTGTACGGACCGGACGATGGCGATATGTGTGACTGGAAGATCATCGGCGAGCCGGATACAGAGTTCCATGTAGTGAAACCGGCTACCGTAGAGCATACCTGTGCGACGATCGTAAACCGGATCCCCAGCCTCCTCAGGGCGCCGGCAGGATATGTGACAGTAGATAAGCTGGAGCCAGTGGAGTATATGGCTTATCCGATGCAGCTGTATCTGGATTGATGGAAGATGATATAGGCGGGCGCCGAATGGCGCCCGTTATTTTTGATGTGATTATTGACATATGTTCATAATGGTGTATACTGAGATTAGAGTTTCAGTTACGAAAGCTGAATAATGACAGAAAGGAGGATCATATTGTGGCGAGACCTCAGAAAAGGAGATGCATCTGTTCCGTTCCGGAGGTTACCGGATTCCGGCCCAGAGGGTGCGGGCAGAACGGGTCCGTTAACCTTACATATGATGAATATGAAGTCATCCGCCTACTGGATCATCTTCAGATGAACCAGGAAGAGTGTGCCAGGAGAATGGATATTTCCCGGCCTACTGTGACCCGGATTTATAATGAAGCCCGGCGGAAGATGGCAGACATGCTGGTGAATGGAAGAGAGCTGACCATCGGGGGCGGTGACGTGACTGTCTGCAGGGAGATGAAGCCGGAATGTGCCGGAGAGCCCCACTGCTGTCACAGGCGATCCGGACTGTCAGCGGGCTGGAGAGAGACGGAAACGGAAATTACGGATTGAGCCGGAAGTGCTCAGGAAGGAGAGAGCGATGAAAGTATTGATCATCGGCGGAGTAGCAGCCGGTACAAAGACGGCTGCAAAGCTGAAAAGAGAGGACAGAAGCGCAGAAGTAACAGTAATTACAAAGGATCAGGACATTTCCTATGCGGGATGCGGACTTCCTTATTATGTAGGAGGGCTGATCGAGGGAAGAGATGAGCTGATCGTCAACACGCCGCAGAAGTATTCCGGGCTGACTGGAGTGGAGGTACGGACAGGCAAAGAGGCAGTGGCGCTGGATCCGGCAAAGAAAGAGGTCACGGTGAAAGACGTGCTTACAGGCAATCAGGAAGTCTGTTCTTATGACAAACTGGTGATCGCCGTAGGCGCGTCCGCATCGGAGCTTCCCATTCCGGGAAAGGATCTGGCAGGCGTGTTCAAGATGCGTACGCCGGATGACGCGGATGCTATCCGCACATATATTGATGAAAAAGGTGTGAAGAGAGCGGTCGTCGTTGGAGCCGGCTTTATCGGCCTGGAGGCGGCAGAGAATCTGAAGGCAAAAGGCGTCAATGTGACAGTGATAGATTTCGCCACACAGATCCTGCCAAATATTCTGGATCCGGAGATGGCAGCCTATGCCAAGAAGCATCTGATGAACGCAGGTATCCGTGTGATCACAGGCACCAGCGCTCAGGAGATCCTGGGAGCCAATCAGGTGACCGGCGTGAAGACATCTGCGGGAACCTTTCCCTGTGAGATGCTGATCATGGCCGCTGGAATCCGCCCGAATACAGATTTCCTGAAGGATACAGGAATTGAGATGTTCAAGGGAACGATCCTGGTAGACAATACAATGAAGACCAGCCTGGATGACATTTACGCCGCAGGAGACTGTGCTATGGTGACAAACCGGATCACGGGAGAGCGTCAGTGGTCTCCAATGGGATCTTCCGCAAATATGGAGGGACGTACCCTTGCCCAGGTGCTGACCGGTACCCAGAAGTCCTATCCGGGCGTGCTGGGAACAGGCGTGGTGAAGCTGCCCGGGCTGAATATCGGCCGGACCGGCCTGACCGAGGCACAGGCAAAAGCTGCCGGATACGATGTAGAGACCGTACTCGTTCCCACGGATGACAAGGCACATTATTATCCGGATGCAGCATTTTTCATCACAAAACTGATCGCAGACAAGAAGACGCGAAAGCTGCTGGGAGCCCAGGTATTTGGGCCGGGAGCGGTGGACAAGATGATTGATATCGCGGTAATGGGAATCAATATGGGAGCTGTTCTGGAAGACTTTGAGAATGCGGACTTCTCCTATGCGCCGCCGTTCTCCACCGCCATCCATCCTTTTGTGCAGGCGGTCTATGTGTTGATGAACAAGATGGACGGCAGTCTGGTCAGCATGACTCCGGCAGAGTACGCGGCAGGAGCGGCAGAGGGCTACACGGTTGTAGACGTTGCTCCGGAGCCGAATATCCGGGGCGCGCATTTCGTTAACCTGGCCTCTGTAAAGGGCGAGATCGAAGGACTGGATAAAGATGAGAAGATCCTGCTCGTATGCGCAAGAGGAAAACGGGCTTATTTCCTTCAGAACCGGATGCGCTATTACGGATATAAGAATACAGTGGTGCTGGAAGGCGCTACCTTCTTCAACGATGTAAAGGTGAAGAATACAGATGTGGCTGTTTCCAAGGAAGAGGAGACCAGAGTGAAGGCTCTCGGTTTCCTGAAGGATAAGAGGACGCCGGATAAGTTCAATGGCCGGGTTATTACAAGAAATGGAAAGATCACAGCAGACGAAGCGAGAGTGATCGCAGAAGCAGCAGAGAAGTTCGGCAGCGGAGAAGTGACTATGACTTCCCGTCTCACAATGGAGATCCAGGGCGTGCCCTTTGATAACATTGAGCCACTGAGGGAATATCTGATGCAGGCAGGACTGGAGACCGGCGGAACCGGATCCAAAGTCCGGCCGGTGGTATCCTGCAAGGGAACCACATGTCAGTACGGACTGATCGATACCTTCGCACTCTCAGAAGAGATCCACGAGAGATTCTACCATGGATACCGGGAAGTGAAGCTGCCTCACAAGTTCAAGATCGCAGTAGGCGGATGCCCCAACAACTGCGTGAAGCCGGATCTGAATGACCTGGGCATCATCGGTCAGAGAGTACCTCAGATCGATCTGGAGAAATGCCGTGGCTGCAAGGTCTGCCAGGTAGAGAACAACTGCCCTATCAAGGTAGCCAGACTGGTAGATGGCAAGATCACTATCAACGACAGCGACTGCAACCACTGCGGACGCTGTATCGGAAAATGTCCGTTCCATGCAGTAGAGAACTACACCAACGGATACCGCATCTACATCGGCGGCCGCTGGGGCAAGAAAGTAGCTCAGGGCAGATATCTGGACAAAGTATTTACAGATAAAGAAGAGGTACTTAATATTGTAGAGAAAGCCATCCTCCTCTTCCGTGAGCAGGGTATCACAGGCGAGCGCTTCGCAGACACCGTAGCACGGCTTGGATTCGAAAACGTACAGGAGCAGCTGCTCGCAGACGACCTTCTGGCAAGAAAAGAAGAAAACATCAAGGCGCAGAAGCATCTCGTTGGCGGAGCAACGTGCTAACGCAGAAAAGGGGACAGGTACTTTTTGGCGGCAAATTCAGAATATTCTGGATACGCAACAGGAAAGTTTCGGAAAATATATTATTGTGTATTTTTAGGTGACAATTTATCCGCGGCAGGTTTTGCCGCGGATAAATTGTTTCTGCTTATATACAGTTAATCCAAAGGGGCGTATAATTATTTTGAATATAGAGCGGACAATCGCCCCATCTTCAGTTATGAAGCCCAAAGTAGGAGCTTTCATGTTTGCATTGCGGAGACGGGGCTTGAAATGAAAGTGAAATCGGGATTGAGAGCATATTTCGATAAACAAAAAATACATTGAGCGAAGCGAGAGGAATACTGGATTATGATGGACATTTTTATCTGTGAGGATCATCCGCAGGAAGCGGCGGAATATGCGGCGATCATCAAGGGAGAATTAAAGACGGCCAAAGACAAGGGGCGTCTTACATATACAAGCGCGGACGCGGAGTCGCTGATGGCATATCTGGAGCGGCATCCTGTGAAGAGAGGGCTTTATTTCCTGGATATCTGCATTCAGGGATCGATGAACGGTATTCAGCTTGCCGTGAAGATCCGGGAAATGGATCCTCTGGGGAGCATCGTCTTTATTACTTCGAAAAGTGAGATGAGCTTCCTGACCTTTCAGTATCAGGTGGAGGCGATGGACTTTATCGTGAAAGATCAGATTGAAGAGCTGCCGGGGAGAATCCGGAGGTGTATACATAAAGCCGCGGTGAAATATCAGGAAGCCGGAGTGTTGGAAGGAAAGAGGCAGTTCTGCATCAAGACAGGAGGAAGCAGCCATTATCTGGAGCCGGGGGATATTCTGTACATCCAGACGTCCCGGACAGCGCCGCATAAGGTCGAGATCTGCCTGTCAAATGGAATCGAGAGTCTCTATGGAACGTTAAAAGAATTCGAGTCGGCTCTGTCGGATCATCCTTCTTTCTTTCGATGCCACCAGTCCGTATTGGTCAATCGGGAGTATATCCGCAGGATCGAACAAAAGGAGAAAGCGATCGTAATGGAGAATGGAGAAAGGCTGCCTGTATCTGTGCGCTATATGAAAAAAATTAAGCTACACTGACCGTACTCTGTCAGCGCGGCTGATCTGCTATCCTGATCTGTACAAGAAAATATGGCGCATCGTAATGAAGTTTCCATTGTATATTCGGATAACTGTCCAGTATTCTGCGGGCGGTATCGAGACCAAGGCCGCTGTGCCCCTCTTTGGTGCTGACATCTTTTCGCATCAGCTGCTGAACAGAGAGGCTCAGCGGTTTTGTCGTGTTGCGGATCAGGACAGCGGTCTGATCAGATTCACGGATCATTGCCAGATCAAGCTCTTTTTCTTCAGATCCTTCGGCTGCTTCGATGGCATTGGTCAGAAATATCCCCAGGACACGGATCAGGTCGATCATTTTGACAGGCATCTCTTGGATATCCTCAGTTATCTCAATATGGACATGGATTCCCTGACTGTGGGCGGCCATAAGCTTTGCGGCGAGGAGACTTTTGAGAGAGTCGTCCTTGATTCGTGAAAGAAGTCCCAGACGATAGTCAGAAGAAGTCATCTCACTTCCGGCAGGAAGAATCTCCTGATAAAAATATTCTTTCAGGGAAGTGATGTCATCCCGGTCGATATATCCCTTTAATGTAGTCAGCAGATCGATATAATCATGACGAAATGCACGCATATCCTGGTAAAGCTGTTCCACTTCCTTTGTATAAGTGTTCAGATTTTCGTATTGTACAAGCTCCAGCTCCAGCTGATTGTCCTTCTGCATGGTTTTCCCGGTAAAATAGAGAAGAAGTGTGCTTGAGAGAAAGTACAGGGCAAACAGCACAAAGTTAAAAGAAACTACATTCGGCGGATATCCCAGCCTGTCTCCGTAAATAATCGCAAAGATAAATATTACAGCACTGACGGAAAGATTCAGAAGAAGCATAATAGTCAGGCGTCCGGGACGCTGTTCCTGGATCCGAAGCTTCTCGTGCAGGATGTATCGGGCAAGGCGGGTCGTCAGGTAGAGAAAAGGAACATAAATAAGCGACATCGGCAGAAGATAGTCCTTGCGCAGCTCCACAATAGTCAGACCGGATAGAGTATGCATGCAGGTAGCAAGCAAATAATCACTGCATACCAGGAGAAGATACCCGATTAAAAATGAAATAATAGTCTGGATTTTATAAGTATTGTGCCATGTAAGCAGAAATATTGTGACAAGAAAGCAGAGTGGTGTTACGAGCTGCCCCCAAAATGGAGAAGTCAGTGACATAATCAGAAAGAGAGACAGGAACAAAGCTGCTTTCCTTTTTGATGATATATTATTATATTGTGTGTTTATGCCTGCAAGAAAAAATCCTGCTGCGCTCAAAAAACAAAAGATCAGATGATACAGCATAAATCAAGCCCCTCTTTTCTATCGTATTTTACGGATTTGATTACAAATTCGTTCCTGAACGTCCTCTAAACCTGACGAATTTGAAAACAATAATGCAACATAAGCAAAAAACATTCACAGTCCAAAATAACTGTTATAATTATAGCAGAAAGAAAAAACGAGGTAAATATCATGCTTCATAGGGCGGCACAATGGATAACGGAATGGAGTTTTAAGAAGTCTGAAGACAAAGAAGAATGGGAGGTTGTGGAATATGGTATAGAGATTTTTCTTGAAACAATTATTAAATTTGCGGCGCTCATGTGCATCGGAGCTGTAATCGGACGACTTACGGAAACACTGTTAGTTTTAGCCGCTTTTTCAGGGATCAGGATTTCAGCAGGCGGAATTCATGCCAGGACAAGTGCTGGATGCACGGGGATAATGTTATTGGTTGTAGTGGTTTCGCTTATAGCGGCGGATAACGTGTTAATTCCAATCTGGGGTAGCGCGGCGTGTTTTGGAATCAGTGCTTTCATTATCATCAGGTATTCGCCTAACGGCAGCCAGTCGAATGAACTGCTGGATAAAGAAGAAAAGATAAACAAACGAAAATGGGCGCTCTTGACCGTTCTGTTTTTCTGTATCTTATCGATTCATGCTGAATGCAGAAGTTTGATTTTACCATCGGTTTTTCTGGAGATGGCGACAATTATAATGGCAGCAGTTAAGGAGGGGAAAAGGAATGTGGAAATTTGAGAAAGAACTGGCAAAAAAAGTTCAGGAAACTGCAAAGAACGTTGTTAAAAATTCTGTAGGGAAATCTATTTTTTTGGGCGCTTATGAAAAGAAAATTCCTGTGGAAGTGAAAAACTGGGTGAAGAGGCAGAAAGACTGAGGGGAGGAGATGAGTCCGTTGGAGGATACAAGAGCAATTTAGAGTTGTAAGATTTTACAAATTAAAAATAGTATATTTTATCAAAATGAAATAATGTTGCAATGAGGAAGGGGTGGAAGTATGAAAAAAATACTATCTATAATTTTATCGTTAGCTATAATGGTCAGTATGAGTGGAATCGCAATAGCAGCTGATACATCTAATCAAATAGAAAAAATATATTTCCAATATTATGGAAATGGACAGTATGGAAAAACGATAGAAACCAGGACTGTCAATATAGATTCTCGAATTATTGAAGCAATTGCCACTGAAAGTGAAGATATCTATTTGGTTGATGGAAATGAATATTTAGTTCAGGTATCGCAGGATATCTATACTTTAGCTGAAAAAATTGAAATCGACGAGACGGATTTCAATGCTAATACAAGTATTTTTGAAATGTATTCTATACCAGAAAAATTACGTGATGATATTGAAGAAAATATTGAGAGGGAAGCTTTAAATGATAATGAAGATTTTTCGATTAGCTTATATGTACCTGCCAATATATCTCTTTTGTCCTCTTCTGCAACGGACTTTACCTATCAAGGGCATAAGTTAAGAAATTATATTGTCGATTATAATAATTGTAGTGTTGGGCCAGTAAATAAGAATGGCTCTAATGCTAAAAATGCAGCGGCATCACTTACTAATTTTGTTCTTTCTTGTGTGGGGTGTGTATCAAAGACGGTTACTATCTTCGGGCTTGGAGTAAGTGCATATGACGTATATGCTTCTATACATGGAGAAGTGCAATACGGAAGCCAAGGTGATAAAACGTATTCTTTGTTGGTTTATGATAAGAAGACAAAAGATACACATTATTATGATCCGTATGTTCAAACATGGCAAGAGGGCTGTTTTTCTCAATATGTAAAAATGAAGAGGAATGATACTTATCAATTCTATGGAGCAACTGGGAAATCAGAACTGACTAAGAAAACTCTTTCTACAACCTATTGGACAGAACATTATTATGATCCGTTATTCGCAGTTCAGGCAGCTCCAGTTGGATTTGTTGATAATTACATATTTGTTAATCTATATGGGACATCTTGCCGGCTGTGATGATAAAAAAAAGGATTTTTTTAATTTTGCTTGTGGTGCTGGCCTTTGTAATTGGCTACATTTTAAAAAGTTCGATAACTGATCCAAATTTGATAATCAAAGATCCAGATAACGCGAACATTATTGAAATAATATATGTATTGAACGCTGATGGTGAATCGATTAATATAGTAGATTACAATGAATCAGTGATTGTTGAATATCTTAGCACATGTTACGAAAAAAGAATAGCATCTACAATGCATAATTATCAACTGGGTGATTATATTCTTATTGTTACCTTGGATGATGGGGAAAAAATTAAGCAGCTACTCCTTGGAAAGGGCGAGGGATATAGTATAGTAGGATATCCTTCTCTTTTGAACAAAATAGTAAATGAAAAAGAGGTTTTAGCTGAAATGCTGGATATTCTTCAAATTAAAAATTAGAGGTAATCGGAAGTTTGTGAACTTTATACGCAGGAAAAGAATTCGGTGTGAAAATAAAAAGAATCGTCTCTACTTTTTATAGAAGTACAGGCGATTCTTTTTAGAAAGGTACAGAAAATGGAAAAGATAGTGGCAATCAGATATCAGAATTATGAGACAGTTCGTAAGCGCAAAATATTAATGCGGTCGGATACAAAATTACTCCAGCCCTTTGCGAGTTGGAGTAATTCACTATAATTCACATGCGATTTTTGATAGATTGGAGTTTTTCACTCCAAGGTGCCAGCTCTG
>DXCZ01000063.1 GCA_019115765.1 Candidatus Mediterraneibacter stercoripullorum
CTCCGTAGAATGTAAATGTCGCTGAAGCTTCTGCAAAGTTAGAGAAATGTCCGTCACTTTCCAGCGGATAAATCCCGCTTGCGCCTGACCCTCCGCTTTCTTTTTCACGGTAGGACCACAGGTTGTCATAATCAAAGCGGAAGAGCCCTTCTCCCATGGTATTATCATTTACGGTTATTGTATATTCTGCATTTTCATCCGGCTGGACACGGAGTGTCTCTACTTCGCAGACCGCCGGCACAGTGTCCGGCGCTGTGACAATAACTCTGATCCCCACAGCATTCACCGGCATATCCGCATCCACGCTTACAACACCGTCTGTGATCTCATTTCCGGAACCAAAATCTTTCCACTCGCCGTCCTGCGCATCCTGATACTGAACTTTAAAGCTCTGTACAGCGCTTCCTTTTTCTGAAATTGTCACACGATCAAACGTGCGCGCCTCAAATGTATTCTGGAGCGTATAGATGCCGTCTCCCGGCTGTGGCTGCCAGTAGGTATCCTTATGTCCGTCAAATGCGAAGGATGCGTATGCCCCTTCTGACTGAGATGTAGCCGATGCCGTTATATCCGTGTTCCAGAAATACAGCTCTGCCTCGCCGCCGCCCAGAGTGACTGTAAATTTACCATCCGTAACAGCAACTTCTTCGATTTTTCCACTTCCGTTTTCATCTGTTACATCTTTATTTACTTTATACAGCTTGCAGTCAGCAAACGACGGGTCAACCGTCACTGTGATCTTCTGCTGTGTATTTTCGGAAGTGCCTTCCTCGCGCTCCACGATATGATCTTCTTTGTAATACTCGGCAACACCTGCGGTAAGGCCATTCATAACCATAAATGCCTTCGGTGCTGTCGCGCCTTCAAAGTACTCGGCAATCTCACTCTCATAAAGCCCCGGCAGCGTATTGTAGTAGCCAAGGACCACGTCTCCTGTCTGACCGTCATGAGTTTCAGACAGGCTTTCCACCTGAATATCTTTCAAGCCAAACTCTCTGTTTTTCGCCGTGCTGTTGTCTGCATCGAAATCACCCATGCGGAATCCTTCCGCCGTCTTGTCCCCGGTAGGATTCCCCATCTCTCCTACCTTGAACATAATCCAGTCATTATTCAGACGTGTAAGCTGGTCGTCGATCGCATGGACGCGGTCAATGATCCGCCCCCATTCAAGGAGACCGCGTGTAGGCGTGCCATCCTCATCCCACAGGTAAGAACGGTCGAACTGATACTCAACACGGAAGAAATTAAGCCATTTCATTCCGGAAAGGATCGAGGTGTTCACGATCAGGTTCTTATTGGACTGAGAGTGGCTGGATGCAAATGTATCTATATACTGACCGAACATAATGGGTCTGCTGCCTGTTCCATCAATCCCCTGATATGCCAGTTCCCTGTATGTCTTCCACACGGGAAGGTTTATCAGTCGGCGCGCTCCGTCCTTCTGGGTATTTTCATTGGAGAGATTGATGCTGGACGGGCTTGACCAGCTTGAATTCCCGTAATAATCATCCCATGTCAGCAGATCCGGCTGCGCAATCTTCATATATTCCAGCATCTGATTACGACTCCACTGCAGCATGCACTGGTTGCTGTGCAGGATAACACCGGGATAGTGCTCGCGCATCCAATCGAACCATTCGCCGAACTTCTCTGCCTCAGCTGTGCTGTAACCGCCCTCATCGCCGAAACAGAAACTGATGGCATTCGCCATATAAGGCTTCATTGACTCCGGGATGAAATCCCGAGGCTCTCCGGCAGCTCCCATGTTGTTTCCGCCAAATGGAGCCTTTGCGATCCCCCAGAGTGCATCCGGGTTATACAACATATAGTCCGGGTTCTGGAAATCCGGATCATAGAACAACGGTCCGTCATAACCAAACTCCTCTGCCTCGTCCGCTGTCGGCACGCCGCGTCCGTAACCGCTGCTGGGCGTCCAGCCCATCATCGAGAGGCCTCTCTCGACCGCAGTTGCCTGTCCGCTCGCAAGGTACTGGTGTCTCTCCTCATGCTGCCATGGCATGCTTGCCCCATCCGGCGCATCCATCTTCTCCGGCGCGCCTGCCGCATCGTAGAAGATCATAAACTGATAAATGCGCAGTTCTTTATTCGGATACTGCCAATTCGTTGCCTCAAACCGAATATAACGTGCATCATAGGAAACACCAAACTCGTAGCGTGTAACATTCTGATGCCACTGGACACCTGTATTCATATTTCCTTTTGTGACCGGGCTCTCCCAGTTTTGACCGTCTGTGCTGACCGAAATTTTCACCCTGTTGCTTCCAAGGTTCAGGTTCGACGGTCCAAACGCCGCGCGGATACGGCTGACACTGTATGTATTGCCTAAATCTACTGTAAAGAGCGTTGTCGGACCAGATGAACCGTCCGCATTTGGAAGGCTGCTTCCCTGTACGCTCCAATATGTCTCGTCCGTGTCAACATAACTTCCGTCTGCCTTATTGCTTTCCGGAAGTACTACAAGATGATCCTTTTTCAGGATCTCCATGAGTTTGTCTTCATTTCCCATTTCTGTTTCCACCGAGAGAGCGTTCATGATCGTTTCATTTTGAATGATCGGGCTTCGTCCTCGGTAGTCATGATCCACCTTATCTACGCTTACATGATAGGTTATGTTCTCTCCTCCGTCAGTAACTTCAACGTTGATATCGTAGGTCTTTACTTCACTTACATTGATCTCAACATATCCGTCCCCTGTAAGTTCTTTATCATTTACAGTCACTGAGGCTGTATCTGACTCAGCAAAAGGATATACCTTGATACTATCCACGGAATTGTACGCAGTACCGGTATACTCTGTCACCTCAGGTGCAAACCCGCTGTCATTTGGCTCATAATCCCCATATCCATTCACCGCTTCCAAGGAATACACCTTGTCAATGACCAGATTTGACAAAAGAGATGTCTGCTCTGCCTTCGTTTCCACTGCGGGCATAAGCGGAAGTATGCATCCCACGAGCATCATGCATGAGCACATGATCCCCAGCACGGAGCCAAACAGCCTTTTCCGCTTTCTGCTGCTGCGTGGAAAAAGATTAAAATGCCTTTCCATTATTGTATGTTCCTCCTTACATGGTCACTTTTCTCAAAGCTCTTCTTTATTTGGGCATATCACAGAAAATATCCGTGCGGTCAGCATAAATCCCCGGACGGCACATCTGCCCGAACCCTGTTACTCTTTCATGCGCAGCGTCTACCGCGGGATCTGTATACTTCCAGAACCATTGTACCAGCTGCTTTTTCATCCCTGCAATAATATCCGCATATTCTTCATTGTCAGCCAGATTTTTATCTTCATCTTTATCCTGTGTCAGATGATACAATTCATCCGGACCATAAGGAATCCTGAGAATATATTTCCACTCTTTTGTACGGATCATCCGGGTAGGACCATACTCATCAAACACTACGACCGCCTGACCATCTTCCTCTTCTCCCCGGAACACCCCGGCAAAACTTCTGCCCGGGAGTCCGTCCGGGAGCTGTACGTCAATGCCGGTCATATCCATAAGCGTCTGGAAAAAATCATATTGGCTGCACATTCGTTCTGACACAAGTCCCTCGGGATAATGGCTCGGCCATGATACGATCAGCGGAACTTTCACTGCAGTATCATACATGTTAAATGGAAAGGTTCCATTCCCCTTTCCCCATATCCCGTGATGTCCCATATTCATTCCGTTATCCGCCATGAAGATTACGATCGTATCCCGTTCCACCCCTTTTTCTTTCAACCGTTTAAGCAGTCTTCCAAGATTTGCATCCATCGCAGTGACTGCGGCGTAATACCCTCTTAAAAGCGATTTCCTTTTTTCTCCGGTCCCGTACGGCGCGCTGGGTATCTGCCTGGGATGGACCGGAAGATCCGGCGTTGCCGTAAATTCACAATCTCTGTACAGCTCGACATACTCTTTCGGATGCTGGTCCTCATCCCATGGATCATGGGGTGCGGTATAGTGGACACTCAGATAGAACGGCGCTTCTCCGTCTGCCAGCTCGTCAAGATATTCCAAGGCTTTGTCCGTGATCACATCTGTGATATACCGGCTCTCAAATGAGATTCTGCCATCTTCCACTACATCTGCTTTTCGGTAATAACATCCTCCGCGCCCTATCGTAAACCATTTTTCGAATCCGTGCTGCGACCGGACGCTGTCGCCAAGATGCCATTTTCCGGAAAGTGCGCACCGATAACCGTTTTCATGGAGCACATCCGTGTAAGTCAGCATCCCGTCAAGATATCCGATCGGCTTGTCCTCTGCGGTATAATATGGATCACTTTGCATATCTCCAAGGCTCTCCCGGTCAAGATTGCCTGAACGAATCCAGTCATGTACCCCGTGGGCGGATGGAATCCGCCCTGTCAGGATGCTTGCGCGTGCCGGAGAGCATACTGGTGACGCGCAGAAGAAATTCTCAAATCGCACGCCTCTCTGTGCAAGACCGTCCAGCACCGGCGTATAGATATCTGTATTGCCTGCACAGCGCATTGCCCAGGCCCCCTGGTCATCTGTAAGGACAAACAGTATATTCGGTCTATTTTCAGCCATCTTATTCACCAAGCTGGCTGTTGATCTCTTGAAGCAGCGTGTCCACTCCGCTGTCTTTAAGTGACTGGAGGAATTTAAGAATATACTCATTCGGGTCTACCATACCTGATTCAAGGGTCGGACCATATTCCTCAACAGTACTGGTGATCGCTGCGATCTCGGTTTCTACCGGTATATTGTCAAGAGTGAATCCGATATGCGGAGCAGTAATGGCCGAATTATTATACTCTGTGAACAATTCCTCTATATTCTCCGGATAAGAGATATCCCATTTCTGATTGAACGGAGTGCCAAACTGCCATCCATAGGTATAATCATATCCGTTATCTGCCGGGTCAAGCGTTCCGCCCATCGTTCTGTCTACCCGGTCCTCTCCGACAGCTGTGTAATGTTCGCCTTCAATACCGTGACGGATCAGTGTGCCTACATACTCGTCTGTATTTAACAGATTAATGAACTCAAGCGCTTTTTCCGGGTACTCTGAAGCTGCGGAGATCGCCAGGAGACCGCCCATTGCATTCCTTGTCTCGAACAGTGGCTTCATCAGAGGGATAAACTCTACGCCGTGCCCTGTTTTTGCCACCTCTGCTTCAGCCGCGCCGGGCGCGTAGGAGATCATGTATGAAAACAAGTTGCCGTTCTTAAAATCATTATCCCTGTTTGCTGTATCGCTGTCATAGTTCACCGGATCTTTGGATATATATCCGTTGTTGTACCAGCCATGAACAAGCGTACAATAATCCATATACTCCTGAGTTTCATACTGATTGAACACGCCTTCCTGATCCTGGAAATATCCATACTCGCTTACTGCATATGCGCCCGGAAGAGTAGGCTGTCCTGTAAGGCTTTCATAGGGAACTGCAAGGTTGAAGTCCAGTCCGCTGATACCAATGACATCTTTACCTGCTGCCGCTGATTTCTCCTTTACAACCGCCAGTACTTGTGTATAGTCTTCCAGCGTCTTAACCGTGCTCAGATCAATGCCATATTCTGCTGCCATGTCACTGTTGACAAAAATACCTGACTGCCATCCCATTTCTTTATAAGAGGGAACCCCATAAATCTTTCCATCAACGGATGCCGCTTCCCACAGCTCCTCCGGGATAAAATCATATGTATCAGCCGCATATTCAGGCAGCAGTTCCGATAGATCCAGGAATGCATCCTTTGCCGCAAACTGAAGGTAATTGGTAGTCCAGTCTGCTGTAAAGCAGATATCAAAATAATCGCCCGAGTTAATCATAGTCGGCATCTTTTCTTTATAATCAGGGTTTGCGATCACTGTATAATCGATCTCGACTCCGATCTTTTCCTTTGTATACTCATTCAGCGCCTCGATTACCTTCTCTGTATCTGGATATACAGGGTTGATAGACATATACCATTTCAGTGTGACGATATCATCACTGTCACCCTGATCTGTGTCCCGCCCTCCGCTGCTGCATCCTGCGAGAAGCGACACGGTCATTGCAGCTGCCATCATCATTCCTACAAGTCTCTTCTTCATTAGCTTATCCTCCTTTGATTGGTTTGTTTTATATATCTATAAAGCCTACTGCTTTACAGTTACTGTGATTATCCCTTTACACCGCCCACAGTGAGTCCTTTTACAAAGTATTTCTGGAAGAAGGGATACGCCAGCATAACCGGCAGTACTACCATGACTGTCAGCGCCATCCTTCCGCTGTCCGTGGGAGCATTCTTAGCCATCTCGGCATATTCTAATGCATTCGCAGAAGATTGTGACAAAGCTTCCATACTGTTCTGCATGCTCTGGAGCAGGGTCTGGATCGGGTAATTCTTTGTCTCAAACATATACAACATACCAAGGAACCAGTCATTCCAATATGCGATAACAGTAAACAGCCCAATAGTAGCAAGACCGGGCTTTGACAGGGGGAGGACTACTTTTGCAAACGTTCGGAACTCTCCTGCCCCATCAATCCGTGCCGCCTCTATTATTTCAAGAGGTATCCCCTTAAAAAATGTCCTCAGCACGACTACATAAAATGCATTGAGAGACATTGGAAAAATGAGCGCCCAAATGGAATCTCTCAATCCCAGAAGCTGGGTATTTACCATATAGCTCGGGACCAGCCCTCCGTTGAACAGCATCGTAAAAAGCAGGAGCAGAGTAAACAGTCTTCTATATCTGTAATCCGGTCTGGACAATACATAAGCGAACATTGCCGTCACTGTCAGGCTGAAAAGACTTCCAAACACAGTGACAAACAGTGATATTCCATAAGACCGGAAGATCTGATCTCCCAGTTTAAGGAAATACTGATATGCCGCCAGGCTAAATTCTGACGGAAAGAATGAATAGCCATTCTCAAAGATACTCTGTTCACTGCTGAAAGATACAATCACGACAAGGATCATCGGCAGCACACATATAAGCGCCAGTAAACCCAATATAACCAGAAGAATGGTATTTGCCCTGACACTGATTACATTTTTTTCTAGTTTTGTTACAGCTGTTTTCTTTTTCTTCATGTCATCCACCTTCCCTGTATTTATGTTCCCGCCTTTCCTGTCAGAAAAGCGCGCTGTCCTTATCGATCTTCCTGACAACGCAATTGGATATCAGCACAAGCACGAATCCCACAAGGGACTGATACAGATTGGCCGCCGCTGCCATGCCGATATTTCCGTTTTCCTTCAAAGCCCTGTATACATATGTATCAATAACATTTGTAACAGGGAACAGCGGACCGGAATTTCTTGGAAGCTGATAGAATAATCCAAAATCCGCATAAAAGATCTTTCCGATTGCAAGAATCGTCAGAATGATCATCATCCCCTTCAGCGCCGGAAGCGTGATATATTTGATCTGCTGCCATTTTGTCGCCCCATCCATCAGCGCAGCTTCATAATAGTCATCAGATATTCCCACAATGGCGCCCAGATACATAACTGTGGAATAGCCGATTGTCTTCCATATCTGGAATATGATCAAAATAAACGGCCAGGCTCCCTGTTGCGAATACCATGTAACCTCAAGTCCGAATGCTCTGTTAATAAAACCGTCATCCACGCTCAAGAGAGAATAAGCAATAAAGGAAACAACGACCCATGACATAAAATACGGAGCCATAAAGATCGTTTGGAACACCTTTGCAGCCCTCTTCTGCCTGAGTTCATTCAGTATGATGGCAAGCGTTACGGCAAGAACGAGATCCAGCGCGATAAATGCGAAATTATATAAGATAGTGTTCCGCGTGATGAGCCATGCATCTTTTGTCCTGAACAGATATTCAAAGTTTTTGAATCCGTTCCATTCGCTGCCGAATATGCCATCCCGAATATTGTATCTTTTAAATGCCAGTATGATACCTGACAAAGGAAGATATTTAAACAATATCATCAATATCAGAGCCGGTAATGCCATGATCGTCAGAGGGAGATTCTTTTTGAAATAAAACCATCTGGTTTTTTTCTTCCCACCGACTGTGCTGATTCTAGTCCCCGTTTTCATCTCTTCTCTCCTCCTCGGTTTCGCTTATAAATTTATTGTACGGGGAACACTTGACCGCCAGCAACGCGATTTTTTTGCTCTGAGGTGGAATTATTTCAAAATATATTTTCCAAAAGAGGATAATTTTTAGATTAAGTGTTTTCTTTTTTTCTGATTTGCACGGATATCAAAAATATAATATACTTTATGAAACTGAAACGTCTGATCATCGCAATATAGAAATTGTCAAAACTAAGGAGGGATATCCATGCTGAAGATCTTGCTTGTTGATGATGAACAGTTTACTACCGAAGGCCTGATTTCCATGCTTGACTGGGAACGTTTTGACGGACGCCTTGTAGGGACAGCCACTTCCGGCGAAGATGCCGCAAAGCTCATTGACAAGCTTCTGCCCGATGTGATCATCTCAGACATCAAAATGAACGGCATGACCGGCATCGATCTTGCAGGCATCATTCGCCGTAAAAGGGAGTCTATGCGCCTGATCCTGCTCACTGCCCACGGAGAATTTGAATATGCCAGAAAGGCGTTGCAGTTCGGAGTCGTTGACTATATATTGAAACCAATAACCCGGGAGAAGATCAATCATCTGAACGAACTTCTTGTTAAGCTCCATGTGCAGAAGGAGCAGCACCGCAACTCTTATCTCTTTGCATGGGACAATCAGTTAAAAGAAGACCTGCTTAATGCACTGCGGAATAAGGACTGTGATTTTGCAGATCAATTTTTTCAATCTGCTCTTTTCGAAGAATTGATGTCGGGTGAGGACTGTAATGCCATTGGTGTGCAGTTGATCGACTACCTTTATCAGTATCTGTCTGAAATCAACGTGAGTCCCAAAGCCTTAAATCACTCCCGCAACGAAACGATCAATGCCTTTCTGGACACCGGTGGACGCCAGCATAAGATGGATTTTATCATTACAAAATACTACGATCTGATCACAAGCGGCACCGATCCGGCTCCATCTCACGCAGATGCGATCACATCGTTTGCACTTAAATATATTAAGGATCACTATATGGATCCAGAATTCAATTTATCAGGGCTTGCCTATTCCATGAATGTATCTTTGTCTCATCTGAGCACTGTATTTAAGCATGCGACGGGCAACAATCTTAGCACCTATGTAACGGAACTTCGGATGGAGCGCGCAAAGACACTTCTTTCGGATCTGCATTATTCCATTACAGAGACTGCTCAGATGTCGGGATATAATGATGCAAAATACTTTTCTAAACTTTTTAAGAAGCGGACGGGAAGGACTCCCGGCGAGTACCGGAACCTGCTGATACAGGGAGGGATACATGGGATATAGAAAAAAAATCTTTTTACTGCTGACGGCTGCCATGCTGGCTATCCTTGTACTGTCTTATGTCTGTATCTATTATTATCTTTATCGGTCTACATACAAAGAAACACTGGTCCGCCAACAGGCTTCCATTACTCTGAACCAGGAAATGGCGAACAATTTTGTCACCTCTATATATCGCACGGCCGTTCAGTTTGTAAGCGATCAGACATTGGGAGAGAATCTGAGCACTAGCGGTGACGACACGCTGGAGTTTTTGCAAAGTAGAGAAAATATTCGGAACCAGTTTTCTCATTATGCAACCCATCAGGCGATCGACAGTATTTATTATTATAAAAACACGCTGTTCCTTTCAGACAGCATCCCGATCGCGGCTCTATTTGAGCCTTATACATTGGACTCAAATCCATATACTGCTTCCAATATGGTATTTTCCAATACAAATGTAAAAGATGAAGACTGGTACAGGCGAACAGTAGAAAATGTAACATGCGCTTTTATCAACGAAGGAACTGACGAGTTCTGCTTTTCCCGAAAGCTAAATAATACATACTACCGTGGGCCATACAGCTCTGAGGGCAACGCTGTCATGGTGGTCAGTGTTGCCCTCAATCAGCTGGATGATGTTTTCGGAAACATTTCCGTCACAGAGCACAGCGGATATGCTCTTATGGATGAAGAAAATCATCTGCTTTACAGAAGCAACACTGACATACCAGAAGAGACATACGGCGCCGCTGTAGATCTGTACTCAGAAGGCAGATCCAATATGCCGACCGTTGAAATCGGAGGCAACAAGTATCTGATCAATCAGCGCGATATACCGTGGGGGCTCTCTTTTCTTTTTCTGACTCCTGAGAGTGATATTATTTCCGGGGTGATGCCTATCATGCATACATACTCCTTTATTTTTTTTGGTATCATCCTTGCAGCTCTCATTGTGATTTTCTTCATTACCAAAGAAATCAGCCGTCCCTTGGTACAGCTTGCCCAGGCTATTGGAAGCGTCGACGATACAAGGGATTTCGATCCGGCTTCTCTTCCTGTATTCAGGGAAAAAGAGATTATCACGCTGGAACATAGCTTCATACAGCTGATCGACAAAACGAACCGTCTGATATCCGATATCCAGATTCAAAGCGAAAATGAACGGCGTTCTCAGCTAAAAGCGCTCCAAGCCCAGATTAACCCACACTTTATCTTCAATGCTATGGACATTGTAAACTGGCTTGCGCTCTCCCGCAACTGTGATGATATCGCCAACATTGTAGATTCTATCGCACGCCTTATGCGGTATAGCATTACCGATGCAGACAATATGGTAGACATCTCACAGGAACTGAAAAACATACAGGATTTTGTTTCCATATATCAACTTCGTCACCGCAGCAATCCGGAATTGATATATGAAATCGAGGATGACACGCAGATTTTTATTCCAAAATTTACGCTCCAGCCTCTTGTGGAAAACTCAGTAAAGCACGCCTCCCCTCCTGTTGGGGAAAATCTGAAGATCGTCATCCGTGCATACCACGACGATCGTTGGTGCACGATCAGCGTCAGCGACAACGGCACTAAAGGAAATGCAGAACAGCTTAATCTACATCTTGCTCATAAGTCTAATACATTGAAAGTATCTAACGGCTTTGGCATACGCAATGTTAATGAACGGCTGCATCTCCACTTTAAACACTCCCCGGGGCTTACTTATCTGAACCGGGAAGGCGGAGGTCTTACTGCTCGTATTATCCTCCCACGGAGGTCTTCTGATCCTGATATTCCCAATCCCATGTCAGGAGAAATAGATGAATGATCAAACAAACCAGTATTTTAGTAAAAGGAGAATTATATGAAAAAACAAATCGTAGCTAATGGGATCCATACTTATACCCGTGCCGAGGATTACAGTCTCCCAGAAAACGTCTCCGTTCAGAAGCATATCAAATGGTTCATGGGGCTCAAACTCGGTCTGATGATGCACTGGGCTCCAGGATGCCAGCTGGGTACTTATGAGTCCTGGCCTCTGTCAGATGGAGATGCATCCTGGTCTCAGGCTGATGTAGACTGGACAGATATCGAAACGTTCAAGGAACAATATATCAATGCAAACAGGACATTTAATCCGGTCAAATTCCGTCCTGATAAGTGGGCACAGCTTGCAGAGGAATGCGGGTTTAAATACCTGCTCTTTACCACCAAGCATCACGACGGTTTCTGTATGTTTGATACAGAAACAACAGACTATAAGATCACAGATCCTTCCTGCCCGTTCTACACCAGTCCGTATGCAGATATTACCCGCGCTCTTTTTGAAGAGTTCCGCCGGCATGGGCTGGCCATATCAGCGTATTTTTCCAAACCGGACTGGCACAGCGATCACTACTGGCACAGAGCATTCGGTACAGCGCCTTCGCGTAATGTCAATTATTCGATCGCAGAACGCCCTGACTTGTGGGAAAAGTTTGTCGATTATACTCACCGCCAGATTGAGGAGCTCTGTACAAAATATGGGAAAATCGATTGTCTCTGGCTGGACGGCGGCTGGGTAAGAAAAGATAATATGGGACAGGACATTCGTTTAAGCGAGATAGTAAATAAATTACGTTCGTCCACACAGCCCCATCTGATCGTATGTGACCGGACAGTAGGCGGCGAGTTTGAAAATATCGTCACTCCGGAAAAGCAAATCCCAGAAGCACCGCTCTTTATTCCCTGGGAAACCTGCACTACGATCGGCAGCCGTTTCTCATTCCATTATACGGATGACTTCAAGTCCGGCCGCGAACTGGTACATCTCCTCCTGGATGTCGTATGCCGGGGCGGGAATCTTGCTTTGAATATCGCTC
The DNA here is from genome assembly GCA_019115765.1 of Candidatus Mediterraneibacter stercoripullorum. Taxonomy (GTDB): domain Bacteria; phylum Bacillota; class Clostridia; order Lachnospirales; family Lachnospiraceae; genus Mediterraneibacter; species Mediterraneibacter stercoripullorum. The sequence continues at coordinate 12,208 of DXCZ01000063.1, forward strand.
CCCAGCCTGATGGGGAACTGCCTGCTCCTGCGGTTGTTTCCATGAAAAATCTAGGCAGATGGCTGCGTATTCACAAAGAAGGCATCTATGAGACGGACTGCACTGCACCTTATTTCGTGCGTAACATCCGATATACCAGCCGGGAAGATAAAACATATGCCTTTTGTCTTTACGAAAAAAACCCAAGACTTCCTGAACATCTGCATATAGATACAGATAAAAGGATCTGCCGCGTCACTCTGATGCGCACCGGTGAGGAGCTCCAGTTTGTCTCAGACGGGACGCGGCTTATTGTAGATACCTCACATGTTAATCTCACAACCGCTTTCTACGCAGACTGTTTTGTCCTGCATCAGGCGTAAGGAATCAAAAGCAGTTTGAAACAAAATTCATTATCCATGAACCGATATGTTTTCCTCAGGCGGGGACCGCAGCTCGCAGAGCCGGTCCCGTTCTGCCGATAATCCAGGCACAATACCGTGGATCCGCATGGGATAAGCTCATAGTTATGTCTCTTTTCCGTTAATTCTTCCTGTGTATAGGGGGACACATTAAAAGAAAAGCCTTTCTCCGCAAGGACCGTAAGAGTTCCTCTTTCCCCGTATACACGTACAAAGGTGCAGTCTGCACGGCTTCCGTTTTCCTGTGGCCGTATGTAATCTTCATGCATTTCTCTCACAAAAGCCTCATACAGGCCATGAGTCCCCGCTTTATTTTTGTCACAATAGCTTTCTGCCGGTCCGATACCATAATATGACACTCTCTCCATTTCTGCCGGAAGAAACATTCGAAGCCCGAAACGAGGGAACTCCGGAAACTCTGTTCCTTTCTTTACTCTCATACAGACTTGGATTCTTCCATCCGGGAAGATAATCCATTCCATCTCTACATCCGCAATTTTCTGTACAGCCGATGCAGTCACAGCAAGATGTGCTGAGATCCGTATTCCTCCCTCTGTTCTCTCCCAGGTGCTTTTGTATACATATGTTCCCGCTCTGTCAAAGCCCGCCTCTTCCCACAGCCTGCGGATCTGTCTGTCATTGTCAAGAGGCGCGCGCCACAGGTTCACACTCATCGGACGGTCCAGGAACTGCACTCCGCAGTACTCCAGGTGATTCAGGAAACCATTATGGCGGTCAAATATGTATATATATCCCGGAGCCTCAATTCGGATATACTGTTCTGTCTCGGTCACTTTTATATCCCGGTCCACTGTTTTAGTCTTTCCCTTCCACAGACATAGTACATTCTGATTTCTGTCATCTTTTGTCCGAAGCTGTATTTCCTCATGTCCAAGTTCATGTCCTGCCGTCAGGATCCCGTTCTGTTTTGAAAGATGATAACTTATCTTCAGATAGCACTTCCCTTTTTCCGGAATTTTTACAGGTATTTTCATCATTGCCTCCCTATGAGGCGCTATAGAAGGCATGTCCTCATCCGGTATGCTCCCGCTCTGAAGAATCATTCCGTCACACTCCAGCCTGTATCTTATATGCAGATATCCCTTCACTTCTGTAAAATCCATATAATTGTGCAGTATGGCGTTTCCGTCCTCCTGTCTGTAAGAGACGATTCTTACCGGTCGGTGAACATTTTTATATTCTAAAAGCCCGGTGTGCGGCCTTCTGTCCGGGTAGACCAGTCCGTCCACACAAAAATTTCCTGAATGGGGAAACTCTCCAAAATCACCTCCATACAGAAATTTCTTTTTCCCGTTGTCCGCTATTCCTGCATAGACAGCCTGATCGCACCACTCCCACACAAAGGCGCCGCAGAATCCGTCATATTTCTGCATATACCGAAAATAATCTTCCAGGTCTCCCGGTCCGTTTCCCATAGCATGACTGTATTCACAAAGTATATATGGCTTGTTTTTACCGGACTCAAAATAACTGTCGATCTCCTCTAAAGCGGGGTACATCCTGCTATATACGTCCAAATTGGAAAAATCATACTTTTTATCAGAAGCTCTGTAACGGGCGCTTTCGTAATGGGTCAGCCTCCTCGGATCAAATCTTTTCGTCCATCTAAGAGCCTCCTCAAAAGTGCATCCATAGGCAGACTCGTTTCCCATAGACCAAATGATAACTGCCGGTCTGTTTTTATCTCTGTGCACGCACCGCTTTGTCCTGTCCACAACCGTTTCTGTATATGCAGGATTATCGGCAATTATTTTGTTCCATTGTGCACTGCGGTGCTCCCAGCTTTTATTCTCAAGATATATATCTGCTATCCCGTGGCTCTCATTATCCGCCTCATTGATTACATAGAAACCATACTCATCGCACAGTTCCAAAAATTGAGGCGCATTCGGATAATGGCTAGTCCTCACCGCATTCATATTATGCTGTTTCATCATCATAAGATCTGTTTTCATCTGTTCCACACTGACAGTATATCCGGTCACCGGATCACTATCATGCCGATTCACTCCGTGAAATTTCACAGGAATCCCGTTAATTCGTATCACTCCTCCACTGACAGAAACCGTCCTTATTCCAATTCTGTCAGTGATGACCTCTCCGCCGCACTCATATACAGCTGTATACAGGTACGGATTTTCTGCATGCCAAAATTTTGCATTTTGAATATAGAGGTGTATTTTGGAGCCGCATTCTCCTCTGTCTGTTTTTGATGGCATACTTTCTCCAATTGCAGCCAGATGTCCTTCTCGGTCAAATATGGATACTTTCACAGGTTCCGATTTATTCCTGTGAAGGAACCGGATATCAACATATCCATCTTTTCCTTTTATATCAGTATTTACAAAATAGTCAAAAATTCCATTCTCTGGTCTTGTCAGTATATACACATCGCGAAATATCCCACTCATACGGAACTTATCCTGGTCCTCCATATAGCTTCCGTCACACCACTTTAAAACCAAAACGGCAAGTGTATTCTCTCCCACCTTAATCTGTTCCGTAATATCGAACTCACTGGTAGAATGGGATACCTGGCTATATCCCACGTAACTTCCGTTCAGCCAGACGTACATACAAGAGTCTACACCTTCAAAATTAAGGTACGCCCTGGGAGCTTCTGGATCTGCTTCATATATGAATCTGTACACATAAGCTCCACACGGATTTTCTCTTGGTACATGAGGAGGATTCACAGGAAAAGGATACAAAGTATTGGTATACTGGTGCTTGTCGTATCCATAGTTCTGCCATACTCCCGGCACGGTCACTCTCTCATAATGAGACAGATCAAATCCTGTTTCATAAAACTTTTCTTCCAAATCATATATACTCTGATAATATCGGAAAGCCCACTCACCATTTAAGAGTTGCAGACGATCCGATTTATCCCTCCATACTGTCAGTAAACCCATACGCCTGGACGCAGGAATATAATATGCTCTGTCAGGCATTGTATTTTCATGTAAGACATTCAAATTATTATAGTGCTCTGGTACGATCATCATTCATTCCTCCTTACATCTATATACTGAATAAAGCCCTTGATATTAAAATTCTCCTTGGTTTATCAAGCTTTTGTAAAATTATTATATAACAAAATACTATCTTCAGATATAAACTTACTTGGACAATATATATACAAAATGATATAATAAGAAAAAAAGGAGTAAGATCATGTATTCAAACACAGCATATTTACATCAGACAGACCTTGCACTGGAGGATCTCAGCAGACCTCTTATTGTTGAAAGCTGCGGCACTTATCGCCTGAATACATTTCCTATTATGAATACATGCCGCCCGTCGGGTCGCAAGGACTACCAGATGTTATATATCCATGCCGGAAAGGCTACATTTACTTTCAACGGAGAAAAGCGTGTTTTGTCCTCCGGACATATGATCCTTTATCCTCCGGGAATACCTCAGTATTATACCTACTATGGCGCAGACCGCCCGGAAGTTTTCTGGGTACATTTTACAGGGAGAAATGCTGCCCATTTGCTTGGCTGTTCTGATCCTTCTTCTGACGGTCTAATCATTGATACAGGTGTGTCTTCCGAATATACCGGGCTTTTTCTTCATATCATACGTGAGCTACAGTCACGCAGACCGGAATTTGAGGAGATTTGCGCTCTTCTCCTGAGTCAGCTCTTTGCCCTGATTCGCCGTCATCTTTCGGAAAAAATGCTGAATCAGAATAATCTTCTCCAAAAAGAAATGGAAGAAGCCGTCCACTTCTTCCATGAAAACTCACATATCCATTTCAGTATCAATTCATACGCATCCTCCCTGCATATGAGCGTATGCTGGTTTATCCGATGTTTTAAAAAATACACAGGTATGACTCCTGCACAGTATATCACTACCATACGTATGGCTGATGCAAGGGCTCTGCTGGAAAGCAGTGATTACACGATCAGCGAAATATCTTCTCTTATCGGGTATGAAAATCCACTGTATTTTAGCAGAATCTTCAAAAAATATAACGGCTGTCCTCCTTCCGTTTACCGCAGCAGTGTATAAAACATTCTTAACTTATGTCCTTATGTCGCTTTCAACCCTATGATCTCTATCAGCAGCAGTGACACAAAGAAGATCCTCGCCGCTGTAACCGGCTCTTTGAATTGAGCAGCACGATGCCCACGATCACAGCTCCCAGGGCTCCGATTCCTATCCGGACCGCGTATGCCGTTCCCAGAGCAGACTTTTCGTCGCCTGAGACAGAAACAAAAAACTGAAGATCATTCCTATGATTGTCAATATAGAGAATTTAAGATCAGTAAAACCTTCCGAATATTTCATGCATGTGGATCAGAACACTTCCAGCCCTCACGCGATGACCAAAAACACCCATTCCATTTTCTATATATCCTCTCTTTCCCGCCCCGGGCAAAAGAAAAGCGCTGACCCTGTATCTTCTTCTACCGATACAGTTTCAACGCTATATTTACCCGTTGGTAAATTTCTTTTTCTTATTCAGATATTTTAATCACACTGACACATGTCAGATGATTATACAAGCTCGATCAGAACTTCCATAGCAGCATCGCCTTTACGCTGTCCGATCTTGACAATCCTTGTGTAACCACCGTTGCGGTCAGCGTACTTCGGAGCAATCTCTGAGAAGAGCTTCTCTACCATATCTACGTTCTTTGTGTTAGCTTTCTTTCCGGCAGCCTTTGCAGGAACTTCTTTTACCGGGCAGAGAACCTTGAGCATCTCACGTCTTGCGTGAAGTCTGCTCGGCTGATCCTTTTTGATCTTCTTGTCTACTTCATCGTAAACAGTTACTTTCTTTCCGTCAACTACTTCTTTTACTCTCTTGCCGTCTTTGTCCTTGCGGGCAACTTTGGCTTTTACTGTAACCTCATCATAGTTGTCTTTCTCTTTCACAGCCAGGGCGATCAGACCTTCAGCTACCTTGCGGATCTCTTTTGCCTTTGCCTCTGTTGTGACGATCTTGCCGTTATTCAGCAGTGCTGTTACCTGATTTCTGATCAGTGCCTTTCTCTGACCTGATGTTCTGCCAAGTTTTCTATACTTTGCCATTTTAAAATTTCCTCCTAAATTTCCGTTCAGCCGCGCCATTCGCAAAGCCGCACTTCGTGCTTACTGCGGCTGCCGCCGCTCTTTGCTCATGAACAGGCGCTCATCTCATGTATATGCCCGCTCACAAAACCATGCGAGCATGGTTTCTGCGCCCGGTCAATACATGGCTGAACTAGAATCTCACATTTGGTTATGCATCTTCGGGCTTATTAATCAAATGCCCCTGCCGTGCGCTTCGGTCTTACCGGCAGAGTATTTATCCTTTCTCAGACAAGACTCCTTGTATTACTCGTCGCCCTGGTTAAGCTCCAGATTGAGCTCTTTGAGCTTTGCAAGCACTTCTTCCAGAGATTTGCGTCCGAGGTTACGGACTTTCATCATATCCTCCGGAGTCTTGTTTGTAAGCTCTTCTACCGTATTGATTCCGGCTCTCTTCAGACAATTGTATGAACGGACGGAAAGCTCAAGCTCATCGATGCTCATCTCAAGAACTTTTTC
>DXCZ01000007.1 GCA_019115765.1 Candidatus Mediterraneibacter stercoripullorum
CCTTTTTTCTATCCACCAGATTTTTTGTCTCTGATCTCCATAATTTTTCTCCTTCTGGAATCGAATATGTGTCGATTCTTCTCACTGGTTACTCTTATTCTATTAAGTTTCCGAGACTACACTATTTGGAAACATTTAGTTTTTCTGATGCTTTTTAGCAAAATACCCCGCAGTACTCTGCGAGGTATTTTGGAGGGGATGCCGCATGGCAGACAGCACCCCGTTTACAAATTTGGGTTTATATAAAAGATAGTTGGCAAAATTTAGTTATTTCTGCTTTCCTTTACGATTTCTGCGGCTTCCTTGACAAGTTCTGTGATCTTGTCAAATTCACCTGCGCGGATCAGGTCAGCTTTGACCATCCAGCTTCCGCCGCATGCAAGGATTCTGTTATATGCAAGGTAGTCTCTTACATTCTTCGGGTTGATCCCGCCTGTAGGCATGAACTTCATTCCTACATAAGGAGCTGCGATCGCCTTGATGTAAGCAAGTCCGCCGGCCTGTTCAGCCGGGAAGAATTTAACAACGTCCAGGCCGTTCTCGATAGCCTGCTCTACGTCGCTGGGATTTGCGCATCCGGGTGTGATCGGGATGCCTTTTTCTACACAATATTTTACGATTCTCGGGTTAAGTCCCGGGCTTACGATGAATTTCGCGCCTGCCTCTACTGCGCGGTCAACCTGCTCTGTGGTAAGTACAGTGCCGGCACCTACAAGCATGTTCGGAAATTTCTCCGACATGATACGGATAGATTCAGCAGCGGCGTCTGTACGGAAAGTAACCTCTGCACAGGGCAGTCCACCGTCACACAGTGCCTGAGCCAGCGGCTCCGCATCTTTGGGGTCGTCCAGAACAACAACAGGAACAATACCGATCTTTTCAATTTCTTTTAATACTTCGTTCATCTTCGACTCTCCTTTTTTGAGTTTCATAATGTGAAAATGTGTTCCGCGATGTGATACATCATAATTACAAGTATACCTGCTTACGAGAAAAAGTCAAGTATAAAAAACTGTCAAAATTTAAGTTTTATTTTGTAAACATGTGATGGTTGTACATAACTGCATTCTGTGGTAATATATGTTTCATATTGTGGAACTATTTATTGGTGCAGGAGGTGTTTAAATGGATCAGAAAAATCCGATACAGGTGGCGGACCGCCTGTTTCATGCACTGGAACTCCTGGCGGATACCGGGAGCATTGGCCTGATGGATCTCAGTACTACTCTGGGACTGAATAAAAGTACTGCTCACCGGGTACTGAACTCCCTGATTTATATGGGCTATGCCAGGCAGAATGAGGCGGATGGAAAATATGAGCCCACATTCAAGATCGTGGATATGGCAAATAAGATCATGAGTAAGGTGGATGTGGTGCAGACGGTAAGGCCCTATCTGAGACATCTGATGGAGATGACAGGAGAGACGGTTCACCTTGTGGAACGGGACGGGCTGGATGCTGTCTATATCGATAAGGTAGAGTCCTTTATCAACGGGATACAGATGGTATCCAGGATCGGAAGCAGGATTCCGCTGTACTGTTCCGGTGTCGGCAAAGCCATGGTTGCCCAGATGGATGCGTGGGAGGCGGATGAAATATGGAACAGCAGCCGGATAGAGCGGCTGACGCCCTTTACGATCACAGATTACGATGCCTTTCAAAAGGAACTGGCCCAGACCAGAGAGCGTGGATACGCATTAGATAATGAAGAAAATGAGACCGGCGTGCGGTGCATTGCCTGCAGTCTGAAGGATTATCTTGGTAAGGTAAAATATGCGTTCAGTATCTCTGCTCCCGTCAGCAGGATGGATGATGACAGGATCCGGATCCTTGCCGGATATGTCCTGGAGTCAAAGGAGAAGATGACGGAAGCTCTGAGGGGATGATGTTTATCTTTCCCTCGGCCTGCGGCAAAGAATGAGAGCGGCAGGGCAGAACCAAAAGCAGGAATATTTTGCAAAAATGATAAAAGAAATGATAAAAAGCATCTTTTATCTTGCTGAATTTTCTGATAAGATTACTTTGCAGTAAGGGCTGACGAACTTCCGGCCGGTTCCGGCTGAGATGAGAATTTATGCCCTGACTCAGACAGAAAGGAAGATGAATATGCCAAAATTAAATGAAAATTATCTGAATGTAAAAGACAGTTATCTTTTCGCTGAGATTGCGAGAAGAGTAAAGGTTTATGAAGAGGAACACCCGGACAAAGCGGCCAATATTATCCGTCTCGGGATCGGTGACGTGACCCGCCCTCTTACAAAGAGCGTGATCCGGGCTCTGCATGAGGCAGTGGACGAGCAGGCTGTATCAGAGACATTCAAGGGATACGGCCCGGAGCAGGGATATCCCTTTGTTCGTGAAGCTGTGGCTGACTATTATGAGAGAAACGGTGTCTCCATTGATGCGGAGGCGGTATTTATCTCTGACGGAGCAAAGAGCGATACTGGAAATATCACAGAGTTGTTTGCACAGGACAATACAATCCTGGTGCCGGATCCGGTATACCCGGTATATGTGGATACCAATACTATGGATGGCAAGAATATTATTTATATGAACGGAACGGAAGAAAATGATTTCCTTCCCATGCCGGACGATTCCGTTAAGGCAGATGTCATTTATCTGTGCTCGCCCAACAACCCTACAGGAGCATGCTACAACAAAGAGCAGCTGAAAGCCTGGGTGGACTACGCAAGGAAAAATGAAGCAGTGATCCTTTTCGATGCTGCATATGAGGCATTTGTCTCCGAGCCGGAGCTTCCCCGGAGCATTTATGCAGTAGAAGGCGCAAAGGAATGTGCCATCGAGTTCTGCTCCCTTTCCAAGACAGCAGGATTTACAGGAACCCGCTTCTCTTATACAATCGTTCCGAAGGAACTCGTATTCAAGGCTTCAGACGGAACAGAGATGAGCCTGCATGATATGTGGAATAGAAGACAGTCCACGAAGTTCAACGGCACACCGTATATTATCCAGTACGCTGCTGCCAAGGTGTTCAGCGAAGATGGCATGAAAGAGTGCATGGAAAATATTTCCTACTATAAAGAGAATGCCAAAGTCATCGCTGATACTCTCAGAAAGAAAAATATCCCCTTTACAGGCGGCGTTAACTCTCCGTATATCTGGTTCAAGTGCCCCAATGGCATGGAATCCTGGGAGCTGTTCGATTACCTGCTGGAGAACGCTCAGGTCGTAGGAACACCTGGCGCGGGATTCGGAGAAAACGGCAAGAACTATTTCCGCCTCACATCCTTCGGTCTGCATGAGAAGACAGTTGAAGCGATGGAGCGGTTTGACAGACTGTTTTAGAGAAAAAGGACAGGGTAAATCTTAATTGGGGACGTAGTAAAATCTGATTTTGCTACGTCCCCAATTGAATTTTACCCTGTCCCTTTTTGAGATTTGCCCTGTCCCTTTTCTTTAGAAAATCTTCAGCAACTTTAAGAAATACTATATTGACGAATAATATTATATGAAATATAATATAGAAAATGATACAATATCAGATGTTAAAGAACTATAGTGTGAATTGTACTGAAAGCAGACCATATACAGAGAGGGTGATGATATGGTGTTTAACACAGGGGCAGCGCTGCTGGACGCGATCGTACTGGCGGTTGTATCCCGGGAGAAGGAAGGCACATACGGGTATAAGATAACGCAGGATGTCCGGAAGGTGCTGGAAGTTTCGGAATCCACTTTATACCCAGTTCTTCGGAGACTGCAGAAGGATGACTGTCTTGAGGTTTATGACCGTCAGTATGACGGGAGAAATCGGAGATATTACAAGGTGACGGACAGGGGCGCGGCGCAGCTGATGCTGTACCGGTCGGAGTGGAAGAGCTACAGCAGTAAGATTAATGCGATATTTGAGGGAGGTGTGGATCTATGAGCCGCAGAGAATTTATAGAGGAGCTGGAACGTCTGCTTGCAGATCTGCCCGAGGAGGAGCGGAAAGCTGCAGTCCAGTATTATGAAGACTATTTTGAAGATGCGGGTGCAGAACACGAGGCGGATGTGATCCGGGAGCTTGGGGGTCCGGAGAAGACAGCGGCTTCCATCCGGGCAGATTATTACGGGACGGAGTTCAGAGAAGAGGAGTATGACAACAAAGCATATATGGAGAAGTATGGGCAGGGCTCCCGCAGGCGGGAGGAAAATGCCGGATGGAACGGGGGCACTGATCATACAGCAAATGACAGCGGGAGACAGGATGCAGCCGGGAACGGGGCTGGTGCCTGGAGTGAAGCAGACAGCAGTCAGCGGAGCAGGCCGGGGACCAGCAGACGCACGAAGATCCTTCTGGTGGCGCTGCTTGCAGTGGCTCTGATTCCGTGGTTGTGGCATGTCCTCCTGGTAATCCTTGGGTGCCTGGCTGGTCTGGTGTTTGCCTCTATCGGCATTTTTGCAGGACTGGTCATCGGATCTGTGGCGGTAATGATCGCAGGCATTATCATGATCGGTGTGGCAGTTGTATTGGTAATCCCGTTTCTGCCTGTGGCATTTCTCATCGGCGGTATCGGCATGTTGCTGTTTGCACTGGGAATGGCGGCAACAGTGGGAACGGTGAAGCTTTGCGCGATCGTGTATCCGGCCATGTTCAGAGGATTTGTGAATCTGTGCAGAAGGCCATTTTACGGGAAGGAGGTGTGATTGTGTTATGAGAAAGGGATGGAAAATATTCTGGATCATCTGTGGAGTGCTGGCGGCAGCCGGCCTGGCTTTTACAGTCCTCGGCCTCGTTATGGGGGCAGGAAGTATGCTCCTTAGAAATGGGGATGGGCGTCTGCTGGGCGGATGGTTGTCGGAGATCAACTGGGATATGGACTATATCGAGGATGAACTGGGAAATATCAGCAGTAATCTCCCCAATATGACGGGAGACGGCGTTCTTCCCGAGGGTGACTATGTACCGGCAGAACCGGACGGAGATTCTGTGACAGAATATTCGGAAATCCAGGAGATAGAGCTGGATGTGAAGAATCTGGCAGTATATGTCGGAGCACAAAATGTGGAGAATGTGGTAGTTGATATCAGTAACCTGCCCGAACGTTACAGGGATAATATCCAGGTGTCTGGAGAGCATGGCAGACTGGAGGTCAGCATGAAGAAAAACTGGGGCGCACACAGACCTCAGGGCGGTGATGCCGCGGTTTATATCAGCCTTCCTGCCGGAACAGTTCTGGAGGAACTTTCCGCTGACGTGAGGACCGGTTTCCTTGAAATGGAAAAGATATCCGTTAAAGAGGCGGAAATCGAGGTAGGTGCCGGCCAGGGAATCATTACAGATCTCGAAGCGGAAAAGCTGAAGGCAGACTGCGGGGCAGGCCAGCTGATCATGAGTGGAAATATTACCGGAGATGCTGAGATAGACTGCGGGGTCGGCGAGGTGATCTACACCGCGCAGGGATCATCTTCCGACTATGATTATGAGGTGAGCAGCCAGATTGGTGAAGTTATGATCGGTGATGAATCATACAGTGGCATCAGTAATAAAATGAAGATAGACAATAACGCCGGCCGTACTTTGAAAGCAGAATGCGGCATAGGCAGTATTGAAGTTATTTTTACAGAAGAATAAAAAAGACAGAGATCAACAGAATAGTGTTTTATTATAACAGGAGGAATCATTATGGAAAAAAGACTGTACCGTTCAAGAAGAAACAGGATGCTCTGTGGAGTCTGCGGAGGAATCGGAGAATATTTCAATATCGATCCTACACTGGTGAGGCTGGGACTGGTGCTGCTGTGCTGCACAGGCTCGGGAGTGCTGGCTTATATTATCGCGGCTATTATCATACCGGACAGCCCAGAGATGTGATAATGTGAAAAGGCGAATTGTCAGAAAACGCTCCGAAAAAGTGACAGGTACTTTTTTGGAGCGTTTTCTGAATATTTCTGCATTATTCTGTCAATACTTCCGGAAAAAGCGGAAGGAAGGTCAGTTATGAGTAAAAAGAAAGAAAAGCCGGTCAATCTGGAACAACTTGAGCCGGAGGAGAAACTAAAGTATGAGGTGGCTGAGGAACTGGGGCTGCTGGATAAGGTGATGGAGCAGGGCTGGAAGTCTCTGACGTCGAAAGAGACTGGAAGGATCGGCGGACTGGTGACAAAGAAGAAGCGTGGAGAACAGCAGAAATAATTTTACATTATATTTTGTGGTCTACAGTCAGTACCCCGGGAAAGATGATAAACACATATCGCGAAAATATGCAGATCTATTGTATAAAACTGCAGCCTGTTCGGTTTACAAAAACGGAATTTTTTGGTACAATTGAACGAATGGGCGATCTGAGAAGATTGTGGGTGATATGTGATGGAAGAAAAGATAAAGGTATTAGGGATTGAGATGGACTGCCTTACTGCAAAGGACGCCATGAAGCGCGCGATCCAGTTCCTGGAGGGCAGTCTGCTGGAATCCATCGGGATCATTCCGATGGATATGCTTCTGGCGGGACAGGAGGACAGCGAATGGCGGGAACGGGTCGGGCAGCTGCAGATGATCCTGCCGGGGGAGAAGGAGATCCTGGAGGCTGCCGGGATAGAAGATCGACAGATTCTGCGCGAGACGGAGGAACGTACATTTCTCAGGATGTTTATGAAATATCTGCAGAAAAATCATCGGAGAGTTTATCTCCTTGCGGAGACGGATGAGGAACTTACACGGGTGGAGGACGCGGTCAGGAGACATAACCGCGGGATCCGGATAACCGGACATGCCCTGATCCGTCCCGGAGAGAACCGGGAGGAGAATGTGATCAATGAGATCAACGGTACGGAGACGGACTGTATTCTGTCAGTGCTTTCCTCCCCGTATCAGGAGGAATTTGCGGCCCGCGGAAGAGCGCTTCTGAATGTAAAAGTATGGATGGGATGCGGAAGTGCACTCTGGCGGAGCTATGACGAGAGTAAAATGTCTGTCCGGATCAGAAGATTTTTCCTGAAAAAAATATTCCGGCACCGGGTGGAGAGGCAGCAGATGGGAAAATGAAAGCGCTCTGAGGATTTTGTGAACAATGTATAAAGTTTCAAATGTGAATTTTTTGTAAAAGATTTGAGGAAATGCATAAAAAAAATGGATTTCCTCTTTCTTTTTTTGATGTTTTGACTTAATATAGAACGTGGATATGTGAACGGTATATTTTTGATGGCAGTTTTATTGTGAAAAATGTACATGAAATCTGCCTGGGAGTGGAGGAAAAAAGATGATTTCAAATCAGATACTTCAGAACACAATTGATGGACTAAAAACAATCACAAGAATAGATTTCTGTGTATTGGACACCGAGGGGAAAGAACTGGCGGCAACTTTTGATGCGGCGCAGAATTCCGGAGAGGCCGTTCTCTCTTTTGTGGAGTCTCCTGCAGACAGCCAGGTTATACAAGGATGCCAGTTTTTCAAGATATTCGACGAGCAGCGGCTGGAGTATGTGCTTCTGGCGGCAGGCGAGAGTGAGGATGTTTACATGGTAGGCAAGATCGCCGCGTTTCAGATCCAGAGTCTTCTCGTTGCTTATAAAGAGCGCTTTGACAAGGATAATTTTATCAAAAATCTTCTGCTGGACAACCTGCTGCTGGTGGATATTTATAACCGTGCAAAAAAATTACATATTGACACAGAAGTAAAACGTGTTATCTTTATTATTGAGACATCGCACGAGAAAGACAATGCCGCGCTGGAGAATGTACGCAACCTCCTGGGCGGTAAGGCACGGGATTTTATCACAGCCGTTGATGAGAAAAATATCATTGTCGTGAAAGAACTTTCCGAGAAGGACGGAAACAGAGAACTGGAGAAGATGGCGAAGGAGATGCTTGAGACTCTCAGAAACGAAGGGGGCGAGGAAGACATCCGCATCGCCTACGGAACCATTGTCAACGATATCAAGGAGGTTTCCAAGTCCTATAAGGAGGCCAAACTTGCTCTTGATGTGGGTAAGATCTTCTTTGACGAGAAGGATATTGTGGCGTTTACAACTCTTGGTATCGGACGCCTGATCTATCAGCTGCCGATCCCGCTGTGCAAGATGTTTATCAAAGAGATTTTTGAGGGGAAATCGCCGGACGATTTTGATGAGGAGACGTTGACGACGATCAATAAGTTTTTTGAGAACAGTCTCAATGTGTCAGAAACGTCCAGGCAGCTTTACATTCACAGGAATACTCTTGTATACCGTCTGGATAAGCTCCAGAAGAGTACCGGACTGGACCTGCGTGTGTTTGAAGATGCGATCACATTCAAGATCGCTCTGATGGTCGTAAAATATATGAAGTATATGGAGTCCCAGGAATATTAATAACCATTTCGGACTGCAGAACTGCCGTGGATGCGGACAGCCATGCCGGCGGATCCGGACGGCACAGCAGGAGACAGCACAGAAGGGGATTCATAGCTTGCTGCATCAGTGCAGGTGCGTCAGGAGTATGAATAATTAGGAGGAACATATGATTGAATTAAGAAATGTGACGAAGGAATACTCCAAGGGTAATCCCGCCATTAACGGAGTGTCCGTGAAGATTGAACGGGGAGAGTTTGTCTTCATCGTCGGTGACAGCGGCTCGGGTAAATCAACACTGATCCGTCTGATCATGAAAGAGCTGAATCCGACAGAAGGTACCATTATTGTAAATGGGCAGAACTTAAACCGGATGCGGCATCGTAACATTGCAAAGTACAGGAGAGGGCTTGGAGTTGTATTTCAGGATTTCCGTCTGCTGAAGGACCGGAATATTTATGAGAATATTGCGTTTGCTCTGCGGGTGACAGAGACGCCTACGAGGATCATTAAGAAAAAGGTGCCCGCGGCACTGTCTCTTGTAGGACTTGCACAGAAATACAAGTCATTTCCGAAAGAACTGTCAGGAGGAGAACAGCAGCGTGTGGCAATTGCCAGGGCGCTTGTCAATGAGCCTGCCATTCTGCTTGCCGACGAACCCACCGGAAACCTGGATCCGACGAACTCATGGGAGATCATGAGTCTTCTGAAAGAGGCCAATGACCGCGGTACCACTGTACTTGTGGTTACGCATAACCAGGAAATCGTAAACGAGATGAACGAGCGGGTGATCACAATGAAACAGGGCGTGATCGTCAGTGATGAACAAAAAGGTGGGTATATAGATGAGGATTAGTACATTAGGATACGTAGGAAAACAGGGAGTCAAGAATATCTGGAGGAACAAAATGTTTTCTCTCGCATCCATTGCGACAATGTCGGCATGTATCTTCCTGTTTGGTTTGTTTTTTTCGATTCTTTTAAACTTTCAGTATATTATCCGGACTGCTGAGGAAGGTGTAGCCATAACCGTATTTTTCGACGAGGATGCTACGGACGAGCAGAAAGAGGAGATCGGTGACCAGCTCAGAAAGCAGGAAGGTGTTAAAGATGTTGTCTATGTGTCGGCTGATCAGGCGTGGGAAGAGTTCCAGGAACAGTATTTTGGCGACAATCCGGAGCTGGCAGAGGGATTTGCTGATGACAATCCCCTTGCAACATCGGACAACTATGAAGTGTATATGGAAACCATGAATGAAGATCAGAGTCTGGTTGCCAGAAGCAGATCTCTCTCTGAGACACAGAATGCGCTTGTTACATTTGCACAGAATCTGGATGGCGTAAGACAGGTCAACAAATCTGATGTGGTTGCCAACACACTGTCAAGTGTAAATATGCTTGTTGCATATGTGTCTATTGCGATCATTATCATTTTGCTGGGAGTGTCTGTTTTCCTGATCAGTAATACGGTTACCATGGGTATTACGGTCAGAAAAGAAGAAATCGCCATTATGAAATATATCGGTGCCAAGGATTTCGTTGTGCGGTCGCCCTTCGTACTTGAAGGTCTGATCATTGGTATCTTCGGTGCGCTGATTCCGCTGGCACTGCTTTATTTCCTGTATGACAGAGCTGTGGAATACATTATGACCAGATTCAGCATTCTGCAGAACATTATTGATTTCCTTCCGGTGTGGAGTGTTTACCGATATCTGCTGCCCATTGGATTGATCATGGGAATCGGAATTGGTTTTATGGGCAGTTTCTTCACTGTGCGTAAGCACCTTAAGGTATAGTTAAGAAGCGGGAACGGATTCATGGCGGCATAGAGAAACTAAGTGGATCTGATGGAATACTGATATGTGGAATAACATAACATAAAAGAGGGAGGACAAAGCGGAAGAAGTGTTCCGCTTTGTCCTTTTGTTTTCGCGGCGGACGGGGAAGGAAAACATCTCCTGCCCGATCA
Source organism: Candidatus Mediterraneibacter stercoripullorum (assembly GCA_019115765.1). Lineage (GTDB taxonomy): Bacteria > Bacillota > Clostridia > Lachnospirales > Lachnospiraceae > Mediterraneibacter > Mediterraneibacter stercoripullorum. The sequence goes on from DXCZ01000007.1 coordinate 10,247, forward strand.
AGGCTGTCTGTGACAGACGCAATCTGCCGGCAAGACAGAAGAAATTTAATCTTAAATGGAGAAAAAGATTATGGGCCAGAAATTTGAACCAGAAAATGAACTGAATGAAGACGGAACGGACGGGGCGGCGGATATGCCTGCCGACGGCGGATCCGCATACAGCCGGAGGAGAGAATTCGGCAGAGGAGTGCTTACGGGAGTTCTTGCCTCACTGCTTGTATTGTGCTGTATATGGGCTGCATGGACATTCGTTGGCAGCAGGCTTTTCAGCAGTTATGCTTCAGGAACGGTTTCCGAAAGAGACATTGATCAGAAGCTGAATCTGATCAATGCGCTTGTGGATCGTTATTACCTGTATGATGATGAGATCGATGAAGATAAGCTTATAGAAGGAATTTATTCAGGATATACAGAAGCACTCGGTGATCCATATACGACATACTATGATGAGGAAGATACGCAAGCTCTGATGGAATCAACAAGCGGTGAGTTCTCCGGGATCGGTGCCACAATGTCCCAGAGCATACAGGACGGTACGATCACAGTGACCAGCGTTTATGCGGATTCCCCGGCGGAGGAGGCTGGCCTTCAGGAAGGAGATATCCTTTACCAGATAGACGGCCGGGAAGTGGCAGGAGAGTCGCTGGAAACCGTAGTCTCCTGGGTGAAAGGCGAAACAGGGACAGAGGTGAAGCTCGGTATAACCCGGGATGGAGAGAAACTGGAGCTGACAGCGGTAAGGGATACGATCCAGGTGCAGACGGTAGAGTATGAGATGAAAGAGGATGGGATCGGCTATATCCGTGTCAGCGAATTTGATACGGTGACTTATGAACAGTTCCAGACGGCGCTGGAAGATCTGGAAAGCCAGGAAATGAAAGGGCTTGTTATTGACCTGAGAAACAATCCCGGCGGGAACCTGAGCACGGTGACAGACATGCTGAAGCTCCTTCTGCCTGAAGGGACCATTGTGTCCACAAAGGATAAAAACGGAAATACAGAAGAGATCACATGCGATGGAGAGCATGAATTTACAAAACCGCTTGCTGTGCTGGTCAACCAGAACAGTGCCAGTGCCTCTGAGATATTTTCCGGCGCGGTACAGGACTACGGTACAGGAGTCATCGTGGGAACAACGACATATGGCAAAGGCGTAGTACAGCAGCTGATGGATCTGGGCGACGGCACCTGCCTGAAGCTGACGATCGCAGAGTATTATACGCCCAGCGGCAGGAGCATCAACGGCACGGGAGTTGAGCCGGATGTGGAAGTGCAATATATTTATGATGAAAATAATCCGGAAGCGGATAATCAGCTGGATAAGGCACTTGAAGTTGTGGGAGAACAGCTTGGACAGTAAGCGCCCCTTGATAAAAATCTGAAAAAAGTCTTGAAAAAAGAAAAGGACTGTGCTATTATGAAAAACATATTTTAACAGATTAAAGTGTTGAAATAGGAAAAGGCTGTGAACAAGACTCTGGTTTTCAGAAACTGACAGGAAGTTGGCGTCACCGACTGAGAGCGCCGGACAGTGGAGGAGACCGTGGGAACACTTGGGAGCTGACCGTCTGAACCTAAGTAGGGCGGTACGTGGAGCATACGTTACATGCAAAGAGTGGAACCCTGAACAGTTAGCGATGCCGAGCCGCAGGCGAGAGCAGAGCTCAGCGAGTGGAACTTCCATTAGGGTTCAATGCGGGTGGTACCGCGGATTTTATCTTGATAATTTCCGTCCCGGGATACTTTAGTATCCCGGGGCTTTTTCGTTTCGGGATACGGCATCTGAAAGGAGAAAAGAAAATGGAACTTGTAACAGGAGTAAAAAAACCAGAAACACTGGAACTTGGAGAACTGCTTGACGGAAGCATGGAAGGACGCGAGGTAAAGGTAAACGGTGCGATCCATTCCATCCGCGATATGGGAAATGTGGGCTTCGTCATTTTAAGAAAGCGGGAAGGACTGCTGCAGTGCGTCTATGAAGAGGGTGTATCCCGGTTCGATCTGAAAGAACTCAAGGACGCGGATACTGTTGAAGTATCAGGTACGCTGACCCGCTCGGATAAGGCCCCGGGCGGCGTAGAGATCCGGATGCAGGACGTCAGGATCCTCAGCGAGCCTGCGGAGTCAATGCCGCTCCCCATTTCCAAGTGGAAGATGAATACTTCCCTGGAAGCGAAACTGAACTACAGACCCATCTCTCTTCGGAATATCCGGGAACGGGCGAAATTCAGAATACAGGAGGGAATCGTCCGGGGATTCCGGGATTTCCTCTATACACAGGGCTTTACGGAGATCCATACGCCCAAGATTGGAGCGAAGAGCGCCGAAGGCGGAGCGAACCTGTTCCGGCTGGAGTATTTCCACAGACCGGCGATCCTTCAGCAGAGCCCCCAGTTTTACAAACAGATGATGGTCGGCGTATTTGACAGAGTGTTTGAGACTGCACCGGTGTTCCGTGCGGAGAAGCACAACACGAAACGCCATCTGAACGAATATACAAGCCTTGACTTCGAGATGGGATACATCGATGGATTCGAAGACGTGATGGCGATGGAGACCGGATTCCTCCAGTACACCATGAATCTGCTGGAAAAAGAGTATTCGAGAGAGCTTCGGATCCTGGGAGTGGAGCTGCCGAAGACAGAGGAGATCCCGGCGGTCCGGTTTGACGAGATCAAGAGAATGGTATCTGAGAAATATAACAGAAAGATCCGGACTCCTTATGACCTGGAGCCGGAGGAGGAGATGCTCATCGGACGATATGCGAAAGAAGAGTGGGGTGCTGACTTCGTATTTGTCACACACTATCCCTCAAAAAAGCGTCCTTTCTACGCTATGGATGATCCGGAGGATCCCACATATACACTGAGCTTTGACCTGCTGTTCCGCGGACTTGAGATCACTACGGGCGGCCAGAGGATCCATGATTACCGGAGCCTTCTTGAGAAGATGGAGAAGAGGGGCATGACAGACGAAGGCATGGAGCAGTACCTGAGTGCATTTAAACACGGCATGCCGCCGCATGGCGGACTGGGAATCGGCATGGAGCGTCTGACCATGCAGCTGCTGGGCGAGGACAATGTCCGTGAGACTACACTGTTCCCGAGAGACCTGAGCAGACTGGAACCCTAGAGACAGATATGTGAAAGGAAGGTATGGCTGATATGGCAAACAAAATATCAGATGAAACCATTGAATATGTAGGCATTCTTGCCAAGCTGGAGCTGTCGGAAGAAGAAAAGGAAGCGGCGAAGGCAGATATGGAGAAGATGCTGGACTATATCGATACACTGAATGAACTGGATACCTCGGGCGTGGAGCCCATGTCACATGTGTTCCCTGTGAGCAATGTGTTCCGGGAGGACGTGGTGACCAACGGGGACAACCGGGAAGAGACGCTGGCTAACGCGCCGCTGCGCAAAGAGGACAGCTTCGAAGTGCCCAGAACCATCGGGTAACAGGACCGCAGACAGAAAGGTGACAGAGATATGGATATATTGAAACTGACAGCTCTTGAGCTGGGAAAGAAGATAAAAGCAAAAGAAATCTCCGTCCGTGAGGCGGCGGAGGCAGCGCTTGAGAGGGCAAAGGCAGCGGAACCGGAGCTGAACAGCTACGTGACGCTGGATGAGGAAGGCGCCCTTGCTCAGGCAGAAGAGATACAGAAAAAGATCGATCAGGGAGAGGCGGCAGGCCCGCTGGCAGGAGTTCCCACGGCAATAAAGGACAACATGTGCATCAAGGGAAAGCTGACCACCTGCAGTTCGAAGATCCTCTCCAACTTCAGACCTACTTTTACGGCGGAGGCTGTGGAGAACCTGCAGCGGGCAGGAGCGGTCATCCTTGGAAAGACAAATATGGATGAGTTCGCCATGGGAAGCACTACAGAGACTTCCTGGTACGGCCCTACAAGAAATCCCCACAATACGGCCCATGTTCCGGGCGGTTCTTCAGGCGGTTCCTGTGCTGCAGTGGCAGCGGAAGAGAGTTTCTACTCGCTGGGTTCCGATACCGGCGGATCTATCCGTCAGCCCAGTTCCTTCTGCGGCGTGGTAGGAATGAAGCCGACCTATGGTACGGTGTCCCGTTATGGACTCATTGCCTATGGTTCATCTCTGGATCAGATCGGACCAATCACAAAAGACGTAGCTGACTGTGCAGCTGTGCTGGAGGCCATCGCTTCTCACGATGCCAAGGACAGCACTTCTATTGCCCGGGGGGACTACCGTTTTACAGAGGCTCTGGTCAACGATGTGCAGGGGCTGAAGATCGGAATCCCGAGAGACTACCTGGGAGACGGACTTGACAGCGAAGTGCAGGAGGCCGTTACAGAGGCGGCGAAGGTACTGGAGAAATGCGGAGCAAAGGTGGAAATGTTCGACCTTGGCCTGGTGAAATATGCAATCCCTGCGTACTACACCATTGCGGCCGCAGAGGCAAGCTCCAACCTGGAACGGTTTGACGGAGTGAAGTACGGATACCGGACGGCTGACTACGAAGGCCTTCACGATATGTACAAGAGGACAAGATCCGAGGGATTTGGCCCGGAGGTGAAGAGGAGAATAATGCTGGGCTCCTTCGTCCTGAGCTCCGGATATTATGACGCATACTATCTGAAAGCGCTGCGTGTGAAGGCCCTGATCAAGCAGGCATTTGACCGGGCATTTGAGAAATACGATGTGATCCTGGGACCGGCGGCTCCAACGACGGCGCCGGAGCTTGGCAAGAGTCTGAGCGATCCTATCAAGATGTATCTGGGAGACATTTATACTATTTCCGTGAACCTGGCAGGACTTCCGGGCATCAGCATCCCGGTGGGAAGAGACGGGAAAGGGCTGCCCATCGGCATGCAGCTTATCGGAAATGTATTTCAGGAGAAGACCCTGTTCCGGGCGGCATACACATACGAATGCGCCACGGAAAAGCAGTATGAAGGTCCTGCGGAGTTCGGCAGAGAGTTCGGAAAGGAGGCGAGGCAGTAATGGCAAAGCAGTATGAGACAGTGATCGGACTGGAAGTCCATATTGAGCTGGCAACGAAGACAAAGATCTTCTGCGGATGCAGCACAGAGTTCGGCGGAGCGCCCAACTCTCATACCTGTCCGGTGTGTACCGGTATGCCCGGATCCCTTCCGGTGCTGAACAAACAGGTGGTGGAGTATGCCATGGCTATCGGCCTTGCCACGAACTGTAGGATCACCCAGGTGTGCAAGTTCGACCGTAAGAACTATTTCTACCCGGATAACCCGCAGAACTATCAGATCTCTCAGTTGTATCTGCCTATTGCCAGGGACGGCTACGTGGAGATCGAGACCGGAAACGGGAAGAAAAAAGTCCGGATCCACGAGATGCACATGGAAGAGGACGCAGGCAAGCTCATCCATGACGAGTGGGACGATACATCTCTCGTAGACTACAACCGGAGCGGCGTGCCCCTGGTTGAGATCGTTTCCGAGCCGGATATGCGTACTGCAGATGAAGTTATCGCTTATCTTGAGAAGCTGCGCATGATCGTGCAGTATCTGGGAGCTTCGGACTGCAAGCTGCAGGAAGGTTCCATGCGTGCGGATGTAAACCTCTCTGTCCGGGAAGTGGGAAGCGAGACCTTCGGCACCAGGACAGAGATGAAGAACCTGAACTCCTTCAAGGCTATTGCTCATGCCATCGAAGGAGAGCGTCAGCGTCAGATCGAGCTTCTTGAGGAAGGCAGGGAAGTCATCCAGGAGACAAGACGGTGGGATGATAATAAGGAACACTCCTATGCAATGCGTTCCAAAGAGGACGCTCAGGATTACCGTTATTTCCCGGAACCGGATCTGGTTCCGATCGTCATCAGCGACGAGTGGATCGAGAGAGTGAAGGCGGCTCAGCCGGAGCTCCGTTCCGAGAAGCTGGAGCGGTATAAGAAAGAGTTCGATATCCCGGAATATGACGCGGAGATCATCACCGAGTCCAAGAAGACCGCGGACCTCTTCGAAGCGGCAGCTGCTGCCTGCGGGAAGCCCAAGAAAGTGGCTAACTGGATCATGGTGGAAGTATTCCGTCTCATGAAAGAGACCGGCACCGAGCCGGAAGATCTGACATTCTCCCCGGAGAACCTTGCAAAACTCATTGACCTGGTGGATGCAGGAACCATCAACGGCACTGTTGCTAAAAAAGTTTTCGAAAAGATATTTACGGATAATGTAGATCCGGAGAAATATGTAGAAGAGCAGGGCCTGAAGACTGTCAGCGACGAAGGCGCCCTGAAAGAAGTAGTAGAACAGGTCATCGCGGCAAACCCGAAAGCCGTGGAAGACTATAAAGGCGGAAAAGAAAAAGCGCTGGGAGCCCTGATGGGGCAGACCATGCGTACTATGAAAGGAAAAGCAGACCCGGGAGTTGTCAATCAGATGCTGCGGGAGATGCTGAAATAACCCGATTGGGGACGTAGTAAAATGCGATTTTGCTACGTCCCCAATCGAATTTCAGTGTGTCCCAAATTGAGATTCAGTGTGTCCCCAATCGCAATTTTCCTTGAAAACAGGCTTGACATAAGAAAGTGCATCTGCTATATTACAAGTAGAACAGAAGCGGCAGGTAATACCGCGGGTTCTGCCGATGGACATTCCGGAGAGCGGGAAGGAAAATTGACGTAACAGTGTGATTAAAATTGAAGTATGGTTTTCTGGATCCCCGGGAGTTGTTCCGGGGGTTTTTATGTCAGCGGAAGCTGTTGCTTGGCTGGTTCAGTTATTTAATAAACAGTGTACCGGTTCAGCAGCAGTGTCAGAAGGATAGATCAGGAGGGTGACGGAAATGGCAGCGAAAAGAGATTATTACGAAGTGCTGGGCGTCAGCAGAAATGCGGATGCATCGGCTATAAAAAAAGCATACCGTAAACTTGCAAAAAAATATCATCCGGACACCAATCCGGGGGATAAAGAAGCGGAAAAGAAATTTAAGGAAGTAACAGAGGCTTATACGATATTGAGTGATCCTGAGAAGAAGAAACTTTATGACCAGTTCGGTCATGCGGCATTCGACGAAACCGGCGGCTACGGCGCAGGCGGACCATATGGCGCCGGCAATGGTTACGGCGGCGGTTCTCAGGGCGGAACCTGGAGGAGGGCGTACGGCGGACCGGGGGGCGGCTATCAGGAGTTCCATTTTGAAGGCAGTAATATGGATGATATGTTCAACGATATATTCGGTGATATATTCCATCGTGGCAGCTCATCCGCATCATCGTCGGGAAGCAACTATGGCAGAAGCAGTGCCGGCAGTGGGTTTACAGGCGGATTCGGCGGCAGAGGCTCTGGCAGCTATAGTGGGTTTGGAGACAGTGGCTTCGGCAGCGGAAACTTTCAGTCGAGGGGTTCAGACCTGAATGCAGAGGTAACCGTAAGTTTTGACGAGGCGGCCTTCGGCTGTGATAAGATGATCCGTCTGCAGGATCCCAGTGATCCGACCGGAAAAGTACAGACGCTTAAGGTGCACATTCCGGCAGGTATTGACTCCGGCAAGAGCGTAAGGCTCCGCGGCAAGGGAATGCCCGGCGTCAACGGAGGCGAGAGCGGAGACCTGCTTCTGAAAGTGCAGGTCAGCCAGAAACCGGGTTATGAGAGAAAAGGAATGGACGTTTATACGACGGTAAATGTTCCGTTTACGACAGCAGTATTCGGCGGAGAAGCGGTAGTCAGCACACTTTATGGAAATGTGCTCTGCAAGATTCATGAGGGAACTCAGTCAGGGACAAAGATCCGTCTCCGCGGAAAAGGCATTGTATCCATGAAAGATCCCTCAGTCCACGGCGACCAGTATGTGACCGTGCAGATCGAAGTACCGCGGTACTTGAGCCCGACTGCAAAGCAGAAGCTGAAAGAGTATGAAGCGGTATGCGCGGGAAAGGCAAGGACAGCATGATGGCTGTTCAGTTGTCCTTGTAGGCCGCTGTCAAGGCGCTCTGCTACGGGCCTTCGTGACAACACAGCGCCTTGACAGCTGGATACCGGGAACAACTAACAGTCATATCGTTCTTCCCCTGTGCTTCCTTTTGTGTTGCTTTCACTAATCTGATTTGGTATGATAAGCATAGTTCACGGCTGCAATTCCGATGGCTTTGCGGTTCTGCACCGGCCGGGAACAGTCCGGAGTGTATGCCGGACGGAGCTGAGAGAACAGTTACCAATTAAGTGAAGAAAGAAAAGAGGAAGAGTAATCGATATGAAGATTGGGATAGGAAACGATCATTCCGCACTGGAAATGAAAGCGGAGATTATTGATTTTTTAAGGGAGAGAGGATGCGAGGTTGTAGATTACGGGACGAATTCAACAGAGAGCTGTGATTATCCTGTCTATGGTGAGAAGGTTGCGCGGGCGGTGGCAGCCGGAGAAGTGGACCAGGGGATCTTGATCTGCGGGACCGGACTGGGAATCTCCCTTGCAGCAAATAAAGTGAAGGGGATCCGGGCGGCAGTATGCAGCGAGCCCTATACGGCTATGATGGCAAGGCTGCACAACGACTGCAATATTCTTGCATTTGGAGCAAGGGTCATAGGACCTGAGATGGCGAAGATGATCGTAAGGACATGGCTGGATACGGAGTTTGAAGGCGGACGTCACCAGAGGCGGGTGGATCTGATTACGAAGATAGAGGAAGAAAATGCATGAGTATGATCTGAGTCAGTGGATCCTGTTCTTTTTTATATACAGCTTTATCGGCTGGATATGGGAGAGCTGCTATGTGTCTTTGAAGAAGAGAAGATGGGTGAACCGTGGATTCATGCACGGCCCTATGCTGCCACTGTACGGTTCGGGCGCTCTGGTGATACTTATCTGCACGATAGGCGTGCGAGACAGCATTCCCCTGGTCTTTGTGATGGGAATGATTGCCGCGACGATCCTGGAATACTGTACCGGAGCGGTCATGGAACGCCTGTTCCGGGTACGGTATTGGGATTACAGTAAGGTGAAATTCAATATAAACGGTTACATCTGTCCTGCGGCCTCCCTGTGTTGGGGATGCTTTTCTGTGCTCCTTATCAGGTGGATACATGTTCCCATAGAGGATGCAGTACTCCGGCTTCCGCTCCTGGCGGCAGAGGGAATCGGATTTGGGCTGACAGTAGCTGCGGCAGCGGATTTCACCCAGTCATTCAATGAGGCTATGGATTTGAAACGTATCCTGATCCAGCTGGATGAAAGCAGGGAACAGATCCGCAGGCTGCAGGAGAAACTGAAAGTGACAGCTGATGAGGTGAAGGAAGATTATATCAGACGTGTGGATCAGGCGGTGGAAAAGCAACGGTCAAGGAAAGCTGCTTATCTGGAATGGATCGATATGAAAAGAGAGGAGCGCAGACTGCTTCTCAAACGTCTGGCGGCCCGGGCGGATACTCTCCTCAGAGAAGAGATTCCGGGACGGCTGCTTTCGGATGAGCAGAGAGAGGAACTGGCACAGCTGCGTGGAACTGTGGAAAACGAACTGAGAAAGATTTCCGGGCGTACAGACCGGAGATGGCTGCATATTGTTTCCCATCTTCGTCGAAACCCGACGGCGGTTTCGGATAAATTTAAGGATACCATGGAGGAGATCCAGAAAATCCTTGATTTGAAACGGTAGAAAGATAGAGACATTGTTTCCGGAGGCGTCCTGGCTGAACTGAGGTTTGCCCCGGTATATCAGATGTGGGATGACTCCCGCCTCTATAGGCGGTGAGTGACAAATCAGTATCAGTGGCGGGTGTCAATCCCCCATCTGATATACGCTCCGCGAGGCTGCGCAGGGATTCGGAGATGTATTATGTC